>DASUSJ010000100.1:0-12883 GCA_036375155.1 Pyrinomonadaceae bacterium | reverse complement strand
ACCGCCCACGCAAGATTCTGTGGCGCGATCCGGTACATCGTGGCGCACATGCACAGGTCCGGAGCGAGCAGATGGATCTCCTTATCCGGAAAGCGCTGTTGTAGCCGGTTAACTAAATTCAATTCGGTTCCGATCGCCCATTTCGATCCGCTCGGCGCATTCTCGACAGTCTTGATAATGAAGCTCGTGGAACCGTCGAGATCGCTTTTCTCAACGACCTCGCGCATGCATTCGGGATGCACGAGGACCTGAACACCGGGGATTTCGTCGCGAACTTTATCGACGTGCCAGGGCTTGAAACGGCCATGGACGGAACAGTGCCCACGCCACAGGATCAGCTTAGCATCGCGTAGCTGCTCCTCGGTGTTGCCACCAAGTTCGTCGTGCGGGTTCCAGAGGGCCATCTTATCGAGCGGGATACCGAACTTGGCTCCGGTATTGCGACCGAGATGCTGGTCCGGGAAGAAGAACATCTTGTCGAACTGTTTCAGGTAAATGTCGAACAATGGCACCGCGTTGGATGACGTGCAGACCACGCCTTCGTTACGTCCGCAAAACGCCTTGATCGCGGCCGACGAGTTCATATACGTGATCGGCGCGACGCGCTGCTCGAGAACACCGATCTCGCGAAGCTGTTCCCACGCGTCTTCGACCTGGTCGATCGTTGCCATGTCGGCCATCGAGCATCCGGCACCCAGGTCCGGCAGGATGACACGCTGCTCCGGCTTTCCGAGGATGTCGGCCGACTCCGCCATGAAATGCACACCGCAGAAAACTATGAACTCGGCTTCCGTTTGCGAAGCCATCACAGAAAGCTGGTATGAATCGCCGGTGAGATCCGCATGGAGGATGACATCGTCGCGCTGGTAATGGTGCCCGAGAATCACTACACGCGGTCCAAGTGCCTCACGGGCCGCCTCGATCTGCGCATAGATCTCCTCACCCGTCATGACAAGAAAATCTTCGAGCGGTCTGACTTGTTCGATAACTACTGACATTGCCTTCTCCTTGGATGCGGCCCGCGTCCAGATCAAAGCAAAAATCATTGCGCTTGGAGCCGTGAAGTGCAAGGTATGGGCGGCGGCGGCCAATGGGCAGCTTTCGCCAGAATCAGGGAACCAACTGTCGCGAAAAGAAAAGGTAGATGATCAGAATTTGTACTCGACCTATGCGGGCGTAAGTGGCCGAGGGCTTCTGGATCGCGCCTTAAATATGTCCGGTGAGTTTTTCGATGATGAGTATTACTCCATAGCAGAGAGCGGCGATCACGCCGGCCATGGGGATGGTGAGAACCCAGGCCCAAACGATCCGGCCCGCAACGCCCCACTTCACCGCGGAGAAGCGTTTGGCCGCACCCACGCCGACGATCGAGCCCGTTATCGTGTGGGTAGTTGAAACCGGAATACCCGTAAAGGTCGCGAAGAACAACGTCGCTGCTCCCGCCGTCTCGGCGCAAAAACCACCGACGGGCTGCAGTTTTACGATCTTCGTTCCCATCGTTCTGACAATTCGCCAACCGCCTGAGAGGGTGCCGAGGCCGATCGCAGCATGGGCGGCGAGGACGACCCAAAGCGGAACTTCGGGCAACTTCCCGTCAGGCAAAGCCTGTAAGAAACCGCCCGCCACAAGAACAATGGTTATGATCCCCATCGTCTTCTGGGCGTCGTTACCGCCGTGACCGAGCGAGAAAGCTGCGGCCGAAAATAGCTGGCCGACGCGAAAACCCTTGTCTATCCGGTTGACGGATACCCTCCGAAAGAGCCAGTAGACTCCCACCATGAACGCAAACCCGAGCGTCATCCCGATCAGCGGCGAGAGCACAATAAACGACAACGTCTTGATCCAGCCGGCGGCTTTCAAAACCGTTTCAACTCCGAAGATCCCAAAATGCCAAATGTACGACACGATCGCCGAACCGGCATAAGCACCGACGAGGGCGTGTGAACTCGAAGTAGGAAGACCCAGATACCACGTAATCAGGTTCCAAAGTGTGGCTCCGAGAACGCCTGCGAGCAGAACGAACAGCTGGTCATTGCCGGGTATCACGGCGATATTCACCATGTCCCCGCCGATGGTCTTCGCGACCGCGGTCCCGAACACTGCGAAGGCGATGAAGTTGAAGAACGCTGCCCACGCAACAGCGACGCCGGGGCTGAGCACGCGCGTCGCGACGACCGTAGCTATCGAATTCGCCGCATCGTGAAATCCGTTCACGTAGTCGAAAACTAGAGCGATGATTATGATCAGGACGACGAGGCTGAACGCGGCTGTTTCCATGCAGTTGACCAGTTTACAGTTGACAGTCAAGAGTCAGATCGCTTCGAAGTGCGAATCGAGGCCGTCAAGATCCTTTCCAACCCTTTGCAGTCTCGCATGAGCGAGTATGCCAATGGTTCGCCAAGAAGCTGTGTATCTCTGAGAAGTCTTAACCAATAGTTAGTTTCCATCGCTTCCTTCAAGGCAATAGACAGCTTTTCGCCTCTTCAATATTTGCGCCGATCGAAGTGCCTGAACGCAGTATCTGTTTAGGGAGAACAAATCACGCCCCTATGCTCTACCAGGTGCCTTGAATCATGCACCATCCGAACTGCGAACATGTAAGCCTTGTTTCTGAGGATGCATTCAGCCATGGGAGGTCTCGAAACGAACTGTCAACTGTCAACCGCCCACTGTTAGTGGTGTTTCAAGACAATGCTCTCAATGATATTGGCGACACTTTCGCAGCGGTCGGTTGCGTTTTCGAGGATCTCGTAGAATTCTTTCCACTTGATCACCGCGATCGGATCTTTTTCCCGCGCGAACAGCTCGCCGATAGCGCGAAAGTAAACATCGTCCGCCTCGTTCTCAAGTCGGTGGATCTCCTTGAAGCGTTCCGCAATACCGTTGGGCCGGCTCAAGACGGAGACAGCAGCCTTGATCTCTGCGCCGAGGTCGCGGATTATCCGGGCGAGCTGACGCGAGTAGGCATTCTGTTCCCGGATACCGTACATCACTACAGCTCTCACACCTGCGTCGATATAGTCGCAAATATCATCCAGCGCCACCGCAAGTGTGTAGATATCCTCACGGTCAAATGGGGTGATGAACGATTTGTTCAGCTTGTTCGTTATCTGGTGTGTGAGCTGGTCGCAGCCGTGTTCGATATCTTTGATCCGCCTCCGAAACGAGTCAAGGTCTGCGTTGGGCTCATCGAGCATCTCGGTCAG
This sequence comes from Pyrinomonadaceae bacterium, assembly GCA_036375155.1. Lineage (GTDB taxonomy): Bacteria > Acidobacteriota > Blastocatellia > Pyrinomonadales > Pyrinomonadaceae > OLB17. The sequence continues at coordinate 9,677 of DASUSJ010000100.1, read as the reverse complement.
GATCGCCGCCGCCTCCTCGATCTTCCCGGCCATCTTCGTGAACAGATCGAAATAGACGTCTTCACGGGGCAGTAAGCTGAATGCCATAGGGATACTCTCCGAATTGAATTAGTCAGTTTTGAGGAAGGTTAAATATAGCTGAGCCGGCGCTGCTTGTCTATCGAACATGTTAACGACGTGTTAACCGGAGCTGACATCTATGTTGCGGCGAAACACGGGGGTTATAGACTTATTGCGATGAGATCAAGTAAACCTTTCCTGACTCTGCTTTTTCTTCTATCGGCCGGTTTCGCGTTCGGGCAAAGCACGCCGCCCGAAACGGACTTTCAGATCTGGCATGAAACTACGTTTGTCCTACCGGTGGTCAGATCGAAAGACGACAAGGGAAAGAGCTTTGACCGGTTGTCGCTGTTGCTTATCGGTTCGATTCGACTGGGTCAGAACCGCCTTGCTCCGGTTGACGAGCGCGTCGGAGGCGGGTTCGATCTTGTTCTGAACAAGCATTTCAATCTCTCACCTACGTACCTCTACATTGCGGGGCAGCCGGGCCGGGGCCGAAAAGAGTTCGAACACCGGCTTAGATTCGAAGTCACCTACAACCACAAGTTCAAACACTTTTCCATCAAGGACCGCAACCGCGTCGAATACCGCATTCGACACTCCCGGGAGGACTCCGTACGTTATCGCAACAAGTTCACATTCAGCGTTCCGGTCAACCGCGATGGCAAGGAACTTTTCACGCCATTTATATCTACCGAACCGTACTACGATTTCACTGCTAAGCAGTGGTCGCGTAACGACCTCTCTCCGGGCATCGCAAAGAAGTTCACGGATAAGCTCTCGGGGGAATTCTTTTACGTTTGGCGGCACAACAGGTCCGGGCTGCCCCGAGACGTCCATGGGTTGGGCTTTAATCTAAAAGCAAAGCTGAAATAACTAACGTTTTCGGCGTTTCAGCCTCGGTCCGTTTCAGTGCGGGGGACAGTTTCCAGCGAACCGCGCGAAGCAAAAGGTTCATCCAAACTCCGCCAATAATCCGATTGATTCGCTTTCCCTGCATATTCTAGAATTGATCAAGCAAAGGGCATCCCCGGAGGTAATATGAAGAAACCCGCAAACGGTAAAAGGTATTTCGCGGCTGCGATGATTTGGGCGCTCGCCGTGCTGCCTCTGGCGGCACAGACACGCATCACGATGCCTAAGAACAAGTACAAGGTGCAGGACGACGTTAAACTCGGCCGCCAGGTATCACGCCAGGTCGAGCAGCAGTTTCCGCTCGTCAACGACAGCGTTGCGGAACGCTACGTCGAGCGTGTCGGCGCACGGCTTGTTGCCGCTATCCCGCCCGAGTTCCAGCAACCTGCGTTCGCTTACGAGTTTGATGTTGTTAATGCGCGTGACATCAATGCGTTCGCGTTGCCCGGCGGCCCGATGTACGTCAACCGGGGCATGATCGAGGCGGCGAGAAACGAAGGCGAGATGGCAGGTGTCATGGCACATGAGATCAGTCACGTGGCGCTCCGGCATGCAACGGCTCAGGCAACAAAACAGAGCAGCATAGGAAATCAGCTGGGCACCATCGGATTGATCCTCGGCGGTGCGATCTTCGGCGGTCAGGGCGGAGCGCAGCTCGGTGCTCTCGGAGCGCAGGCTCTGCAGACACGTTACAGCCGCGATTATGAAACACAAGCAGATATTCTTGGTTCGCGGATAATGGCGAACGCGGGTTACGATCCGCGCGACCTTGCGAACATGTTTCGCACCATTGAGCAGCAGAGTGGCGGAGTCCGCGCTCCCGAGTGGATCAGCAGCCATCCGAATCCAGGTAATCGCTACCAGAAGATCAATAGCGAAGCCAGCCAGTTAAGGGTTTCATCGAATCCGATCAAGGTCACGCGCGAGTTCTCGCAAGTTCAGGAGCGCCTGCGCGGTATGCCCCGTGCGTTGACGATGGCTGAGATACAGCGAGGTTACCGTAACACCGGTGGTGCTTCGCAGAGCCCGATCCGGAGTGGCAATTACTCGCGAAGTGTACCGACGCCTTCTACGCGGATGCGTAATTACTCGAACAGTGCGATGAGCGTGAATATCCCGAGTAACTGGCAGGAGTTCAACACGAACGGACAAATTTGGTTCGCACCGGACGGCGCGTACGGCAACGAAGGCATCACTCACGGAGCGATGATCGGAGCGGCAAGAGCGAACTCCACCAGCTTGAGCCAATCGACACGGGATTACATTAACGAGCTTCTGCAGGCCAACACTTATCTCCGCCCGGTGGGCGGAGCGCGCCAGGCGAACGTCGCGGGCCGGACGGGTTACGCCACAGTTCTTGCGGGCCGGTCGTCGGTGACCGGGGAGACTGAGGTCGTCACGGTGTACACGGCACAGCTTCGAAGCGGCGATCTCTTTTTTGTCGCGACGGTGTCTCCACAGGATGAGTCTTATGACTATGATCCGGTGTTTCGAAGTATGGTGAGTTCGATACGTTTGAACGATCAGTAATGGTGATCGTTGGATAAGTTTGAACGACCAGTAAGCGGGTAGGTGGCTCCCGAACCGCGATAGCAGCGACTATAAAGTAGACCGTGGTGATCAGCGATCAGCCCATCAGCGATCAGCTATCGGCGATCAGGCTCTGGAGTTCCGTCTTTTACGCACGCCGGGTTGAGCTTACCGAGAGTAGAAACACTGACGCTACAAGTGATATCGCCGCACTCATCAGAAAGGCGGAGGCCGCTCCGAACTCGTTCCAGACAAATCCGAATATCAACGACGCGGGAAAAACCGTGATGCCATACGCAAGGTTGTAGAATCCAAAAGCCGTCCCACGCTTTTCCTCGCTAACAAGATCGGCCACTAGTGCCTTTTCGACACCTTCTGTCAGCCCGAAATAAAATCCATAGATGATAAACAGCATCCACGCATGCCACTCGGAGTCGGCGAAGGCGAAGCCGGCGTAAACAAATGCGTAGACCAGCCAACCCGCCATGATCATCGTCTTCCGGCCGACGCGATCGGAAACGTCACCGCCGATGATCGAGCTGAATACCTTGCTGAAATGAAGCACCATCCAGAGCAGCGGTAACATCGCCGGAGCTACCCCGGTCTGCTCGGCGCGAAGTAAAAGAAACGCGTCAGTTGAATTCGAAAGCGTAAACAGCGCGATCACACCCAGGAAGCGTTTGAAATTCGAATCAAAAGCACGCAGCGAGAATTTGAGAGGGGGTTCGTCCGTTTCGACCGCCGGCCTCCTTTCTTCTCGGACGAAGAAGACTATGACGAACAAACCTATCGCGACCGGGATCGACGCGAAAAGAAATACCTGTTGGAATTCGCGCGCGGTCGGCGTGCTCGCGTCGGCCGCGAGATACGTCAGCAGGAGGAACGCAACGACCGGGCCGACCACCGCGCCGAGGTGATCGGCCGCCCGGTTGAATCCGAAGGCGAGGCCGCGTTTGTCTTCGTCAACCGACGACGCCAGCAAGGCGTCGCGCGGAGCGCCGCGAATTCCCTTCCCTATTCGGTCCGTCATGCGAACGACAAGAACCTGCTGCCAACCGGTGACAAATGCAAGCAACGGGCGCGTCACCGCCGCGAGAGAGTATCCGAAAAACACCGGGAATTTGCGATTACCGAACTTGTCGCTCAGATAACCGGAGAAAAGTTTTAGGATGCTGGCGACCGACTCGGCGAATCCCTCGATCAAACCGATGACGAATGGCGTGGCACCGAGCGTCAGTGCAAGAAACGCGGGAAGAAGTGGATAGATGATCTCGCTTGATGTGTCGTTGAGAAAGCTGACGAGACTGAGGGCAAAAACGGTAGGGGGAAGACTGCGGTAGCGCTGCCAGATTCGTGTTTTGCGCTTCCCCGCGATCTCATCCATAGAAATAGCATTTGGCCGATTGCGGATTGCGGAACGCGGAATGTGGATTTCGTGCGGCAAGCCTTTGACGGTTCGCCCAGTCCCGTTGTTTCGCGTGTTTAGTGGTTACAGGTTTCTTGCCGAGACGCAACCACGAACCATACGACATCCGCATCCGCAATCCGTAATGATCTCAGCGCCTCCGCTCCGCCGGCGGTTTTAGTTTCTGTGTTCCGTCCGAACTGAAGTACCACAGCGAGAGGCTGCCGACGACCGCCACCGCGAGGATCACCATGACTATGATCATCCGCACCGCCATCTTCACCGTCTTTTTCAACGCCTTAAAGGCGACATAAGCCGCTCCGGCAAGGACCAGAAAGAACGCAACAGCAGCGATGGCACCGACCATCTCGCCGCTTGGAGCTAGGTACAATGGGTTCATCTGTCTTGCTTCTCCTGGAGCGCCTCTTCGATATCGGCAAGCTCTTCTTCCGTGAGCGCAGTGTTTTCGGCGGGTATGCTATACCCCTCGTCGGCCCATACTCCGAGGTCGATCAACTTACACCTTTCGGAACAGAATGGACGAAATTCGTTGCCTTCGTAAACGGTCTCCTTCCCGCATCTCGGACATTTAACGACGGTCATAACAGCCTTTGAGGTCCCAGATTATCACACGCAGAGATGCTTTTTCGAAGGGAAGAACCTTGTATCTACACCCGGCGAAGTGCTAATTATACAAAGGCTGCGACTAAAGCCGCATCAAAGCGAACAATCGAGCTGAACAGTTCGTAATTGGAACAGGAGCTGGCAAACGATGAGCGATTACAAAGAGCGTTTCGACAAATGGCAACGCGATGCGCGGGAAAAATTTGGCGAGATCGACAAGCAGTTGGGGCTTAAGGAAAAGATCGAGGAAGGCGCGCGCGTAGTAGCGGAGACAGCTCAGAAAGGAGCGGAGAAAATAAAGACCGAAGCCGAAAAAACGGGCGTCGGCAAACAGGCGGTCAAGGTCGCGGAAGAAACGATCAAGACAGCGGAAGCTACCGCAAAAAAAGCCTGGGAGGCGAGTGAGCCCATCCGCGATGTCGCCGAAGATGCCGGTGGCAAAGCAGGCGATGTTGTTTCAGCGGCGGGAAAAGCGGCAAGCGAGGTAATCGGTGTCGCTGCAGAAAAGGCAGGCGGCATCTTCGAGGACGCAAAAGATACGATCGGGACGAATGCCAAACGCGTTTCTCGTGCATTCAACCTGGGAGCGGGTTTCACTCGAACTTTCGATTCGGCGGTTAAGTCCCTTTCAAAGGCGTCCGGCTGGGTACAGGAAAATCCGCTGCAGGCCGCGACGACCGGAGTTTCGATGGCCGTCGGCGCGGGACTCGGTGTAGTATTCACCGGTATCAGCTCACACTGGCTCTTTAATTCCGCGCTTCCCGCGTGGTCGGTCAAAAAGATCGGCGAGCAGTTCAATGAATTTCTGAAACGTAAAGAAGAGCTGATCGAGAAAGGACGTTTGACGGAAGCAGAAGCGGAACGCATTCGATTTGAACGCGACATCGCGAAGCGGATCGGCGCACCTTTGCTCGGTGCCTTCTCGTTTGCTTCGGGTGCAGTGCTGATGACGAACGTCTTCAATCCGAAGACGATCACCGGCGCGCCGATAGACTGGATTATAGGCGGCAACCCTCTACTCGAAGGCGTGTGGTTTTTCGGAAACGGAATGGTCTGCTTCAAGACAAGCTACGACTTTTTCATGATCGCCCTCGACGGCCAGGAAGACGTTGAGCGAATGGTGAGAGAGATAAAAGGACTGTTGCCGGCGGCTTGATAGTTTGATAGCGGGCAGTTGATAGTGCAAAAACGCTCGGAAGTAATCCGAGCGTTTTTGGTTTTCAGAAGCCTTAACTATTAACTGTCCACTATCAAACTATCAACTACTAGTTGATCCGGATCGCAAAGGGCACAAAACACAGCAGGAAAATAACGAAAGTTAGAAAGGCCACTAGCTTGCGTTTTGGATCGAGGGCGGTTTGATCGAACGGCTCGGGATGACGGACACGGGCCATGATGCCAAGCAGGACCGCTATCAAAAAACCGCTCGGGCTGTTGAAGTAAATAAAACCGATGATCGAAAGCGCCGTCATCACGACGAACGCGATGCGGCCTGTAAAAAAATGCACGCCCTTTCCGAAAACCGCGTAGATCGCATGCCCGCCATCAAGCTGACCCGACGGAATAAGATTCAACGCAGTGACTAGCAAGCCTACCCAGGCGGCGAAATAAAATGGATTTCCGAGACCGTATGTAGGGTCCTGGCCGAAAACAATACCAAGCAGTCGCATTAACAGCGGATCGCTGAATGTAAGTGCGCCGGGCGCATTGATCGCCTCAGCGGGTGCAGGCTGCATCGTGATGACCCCTATTACCGCGATCGGCAACAGAGCGACGAATCCTGCTATCGGTCCCGCGACCCCGATATCAAATACGGCACGCCGCGAAGGCATCGGTGATTTGATCCGGATGAAAGCGCCGAATGTTCCGGCCGGGCCGATCATCGGCGGCGTCGGAATAAAGTACGGTAACGTTGCATCGACCCCGTAAATGCGGCATGCAATGTAATGTCCCATCTCGTGAGATACAAGGATAAACAGCAATGACAGCGAGAACGCTAGCCCGTCAGCGAGAAGCTGCGGGTTTGTTGCCAGCGCGTGGATGACCCCGAGAACGAGCAACGCGTAGTGCGTTGGGAGCATTGCGATGAGCTGAATCAGTTCTTCCCAGCTTTGCGGATCGACGAACGGCAGCGGATCGATCCTGCCGAACGGATAGAGCGTTCCGGCGATCGTCGCAGTGAGGAGTGTCACAACGAGCAGCAGTAAATGCTTGATCCAGGTTCGCGGGGTCGGTCGCATCGCGATGCGGCGCATGTAATTTTCTTCGGCAGACATTCTGATTCAAAAAAACAAATCGTAAATCGCAGATGATTATCGATCGAATGCGATTTACGATTCCAAAAAACCAGTTGACACAGGACCTAAGTTTTTACGGCCCGTGCCGAGAGTTCCTTTCCAGGCTTGAACCTGATCGTCTTGCCGGCCGGTATTGGGACTTCCATGCCCGTCCGCGGATTACGTCCGACCCCGCGCTTTCGGGGCTTAACGACGAAGACACCGAAACCACGAAGCTCGATCCGTTTTCCTTTCGCCAAGGCGTCTTTCATTGCGTTGAATAGCGAGTCGACGACCTGTTCCGCTTTTTGTTTCGGAACGCCGGTCTTGTCGGCGACATGATTGACGATGTCTAGTTTGATCATCACTGCCTCCTTTGCGTGTACCCCGTGGAAGAAAAAACCGCAACTCAACTTAACTCCATATTAATTGTCTAACTTCACACGTGTCAAGATTTTGCGGAAAGGACCGTGACGCCCTCCCGGGAGGATTTATTCTTCCGAAGCGAATTCCAAAGTGTTAGAATCCAATCACGCTAAATTTATTTCGGTGCGCTTCGGGGAGGTCTAGAACTATGCGTTGGCGAGATTACGGACAAAGCTCAAATATCGAAGACCGTCGTGGGTTAGGCGGACGCGGGCTGGCGATCGGCGGTGGTGGGATCGGGGTGATTATCATTGCCCTGCTTGCCATATTGTGCGGCGTCGATCCGCGCCAGCTACTCGAAGGACTTCCAACCGAGAGCGTACAACAACAGCCCGGACCAGCGAGCAATTCGGTAAACCGGCCACCGGACGAAAATCGCCAGTTCGTGGGGGCCGTGATGAAGATGACCGAGGACGTGTGGGGCGAGATATTGCCGCAGCAGGCACGGACCCGCTATCGTCAACCGAAGCTCGTGTTATATGACGGGCAAACACAGTCCGCGTGCGGCTATGGACAGGCGGCGATGGGTCCCTTCTACTGCCCCGGCGATGAAAACCTTTATCTGGATTTTAGCTTCTTCCGCGAATTGGAGCGTGAATTTAAGGCGCCAGGTGATTTCGCGCCCGCGTACGTGATCGCCCACGAGGTCGGCCATCACGTGCAAAACATCTTGGGAACGATGGACAGGGTCCAACGAGCTGGGCGCGACAACCGGCTGTCTGTCGCGTTGGAGCTCCAGGCTGATTGTTACGCAGGCGTTTGGGCCAACCACGCTCAACGTCGCGGATTGGTCGAAGCGGGCGATGCGGAGGAAGCTCTTCGTGCGGCGGCAGCCGTGGGCGACGACACGATCCAGCGTCGGACGCAGGGAGTCGTCATGCCCGATTCATTCACCCACGGTTCATCACAGGAACGAATCCAGGCATTTGCAAGAGGAATGCAGACAGGTGATATGCGGCAGTGCGGAACCTTCAGGTAAAGAAAACAGACGACGCGGTAGAACAGATCTTCTAATCTTTCCATCTATCCAGCAGGCGTAAACGGCTTTCCGTAAATTTCCTGATACACCCAGCCGAGCACGCGGGCTTCGGCCGTACAGAGCTGCTCGAGCCAACAGCTTGTCAGATACAGACGTCGCTCGGCGTTCGTTGTTAACTGCTCGGCTTTTTCTATCGCCAGCTTATCGGCCGAGTCGTCCAGCTTGTTTGCTTCGGTGATCTCAGCTTTCGTCTCGCGGGCTTCGTGAAGCGCGCTAAGGACGTCCGACAACCACAAGCCCAAAAGCGGTTCCGAATTATTTTCCTTCAGGGCCTGAAAAACGCCGATCGCAAACCTCGCCTCCGCGTTCTCGAAAGGGTAAACTGCGGCGCCGCTGTCGATATCGTCATGCTGCTTCCACTGGAATAGCTCCTCGGTGTACGGATGTCGCATTCGAGCGGTACGCTCATCGTAATTCAGGAACCACTCGATCAGATCGGCGAGCGAGCTGTCATCGATCCCGCCCGCCGCCCCGGGTCGCAGCTTTGGCGGGCCATTTTCCGTTGGAGTTTGTTCTGCCATTTGCTTTTACATTCATCTTACCGCGTGCCTATAATTTCGCCATAACTGCGGTCACACCAAGAATGTTCACAGGAATAATTGAAGAACTCGGAACAGTTAGATCGCTGACACTGAATGAAGGCGGCGCGAGACTGCTGATATCGGCAGATCTCGTCACTTCCGGGTCCGGTGACGGGGATTCGATCTCCGTCAATGGCGTGTGCCTCACGGCGCTTGATATAACCCCGGATTCGTTTGCAGCGGACCTTTCGCAGGAAACGCTCGAACGCTCGACGCTGGGAAGCTTGAAACCTGGATCGCGGGTGAATCTCGAAAGGGCAGTAACACCCGCAACGCGACTCGGTGGCCACATCGTCCAGGGTCATGTCGACGCACGCGGCACGTTTATCTCCGCAGAAAGGAGCGGCGATTTTTGGACGGTACGCATCGGTTATCCATCCGAGATTTCCCGATATCTGGTCTACAAAGGCTCTGTTTCGGTCGAAGGTATCAGCCTGACGGTGGCTAAGCTCGAGGATGATCATTTCGACATTGCGATCATTCCAAAGACGTGGGAACTGACGAACCTGTCGTCGCTGAAAGCCGGCGATGCGGTCAATCTCGAAGCGGACGTGATCGCGAAATACGTCGAGCGGATGCTAGCCGCACGCGTCGAGGAGAACAGCGGATGAGATTTGCGCGATATACCTTTGCCGCAGCGGGAACGATCGGTATTCTCGTTCTCGTTCCGCTTTACTTCATGCTCGAACAAACCGGGGTGGACAATCCCCCGCCCGTTACACATCCTGAGTTTTATTACGGATTCATCGGCGTCGCCCTTTCGTTTCAGATCGTTTTTCTGATCATCGCGACCGATCCGATTCGGTACCGGCCGCTCATGC
>DASUSJ010000099.1:0-3644 GCA_036375155.1 Pyrinomonadaceae bacterium | reverse complement strand
CGACAGCGGCTTCAATAACAAGGTCGAGCTGAAGAATCTCAACTCTGTACGCTTCATGCAAAAGGCGATCGAGTTCGAGATCGAGCGGCAGATCGAGGCACACGAATCCGGCGAGGGCGTTACGCAGGAGACGCGTCTGTGGGATGAGAAGAATAATCGCACGCGGGTAATGCGTTCGAAGGAAGACGCTCACGACTATCGATACTTTCCTGAACCTGATCTACAGCCACTGACTGTCACGGCGCAATTTGTCGAAAGCGTAAAACGCCAGATGCCAGAGCTGCCCGATACAATGCGCGATCGGCTCATGGAGGAATATTCGCTTTCCTATGCGGACGCCTCTCACCTTGTTTCCGACCGCGACCTCGCGAGTTTTTATGAAACGGCGGCAAGGGAATCCGGCGACCCTCGCGTGGCGGCGAACTTTATTCTGTCCGAACTCACACGTGAGCTTAACAATTCGGGTAAGACGGTTGTCGAATCGCCGGTGACCCCTCATGGTTTGGCGGAATTGGTGCGAACACTGGGTTCCGGATCGATCAATAACAATCAAGCAAAGGACGTACTCGTTGAAATGTTCGCAAGCGGGAAGTCGGCGGCGGAGGTGATAAAGGAAAAAGGCTTCGAGCAGATCTCGGACGAGAGTGCTATCGAGAAAATCGTTGACGAAATAGTCCGGACAAATCAGAATCAGGTTGAAGCATATCGCGGCGGTAACGAGAAACTGTTCGGCTTTTTTGTCGGCCAGGTCATGAAGGCCTCGCACGGAAAAGCGAACCCGCGAGTCGTCAACGAGTTATTGAAGCGGCGGCTTTAGAGACCTGATATTCAAATAGACGACGAGGAGGATCTATGAGATGCGCAGCTGTTTGGATCAAAGCGATATTATTAACGACTCTATTGATCTGTCCCATACTGGCGCAGGTCGGTTCACCGATCGATCCGCAGCGGCCGCGAAGGGAATCCCAAGTGGGTCCGCGGGAGCGTTCTGAGTTCGATCTGGAAAGGCGTATGAGAGACATGCGGGCCCAGGAGGAATCCCTTCGGGCCGCAACCCGTACCCCTCCACCTGTTCCCGTTGAGCCTAAACTCACGAGCGAAGCGCGGGAACGCGTATTACGATTACGACGCTTGAGCCCCGCGGATACAGATCGGTACGCCGCCTTTCTCAAACAAGAACGAACCGGCGTGTTTAAGTTATTCCCCGATCTGGGTTGCATATCCAAGAATGTTATTCGCATCGATGGCGAGTGTAGTCGCTTTGTTCCGATGAGTTCATCCTTTACTTTTAGGACGAACTTGTACAGCGATGAGGTGTATCACGACATTCACTTTGAACGCGACCGAATTTCCAGCAAGAGCTTCTTCTCACAAGGTGTTTTTGTCGAGCTCGGAGACGTGCCTATCGAGGGAGTAGATCTTTCGCACCCCGGCGTGAAGTTCCTTGTTGATTACGGCCCGACCACAAGCCCCAAAACCGCCACGGAGCACATGGAAGAGTTTCGGACTGGTGTTGAATCGGGCGGATACAAATATGCCGATCATATCAACCAGCGTGAGAACGTAACCTACGCATTGCGTATGATTGCGTACCGGCTGGAAAACGGGCTGAAACCACTGTCAGCCGACACGACAATGAACGAAATGATGTTCCTCAGTCTTTCGTTTGATAAGCGTATTGATATTACGGTCGTCTTTCGGGTTATAAGTCGCGATGAGTACGGTGGGCTGACGATCGTCTGGAAGGAGCTGGACCGGAGGGATGCCCCGAAGATCAAGTTCGAGAAGGGGCGAGCACTCCGCGACTTCCGGCCAGAAGCTAAGGGAAAGTGATGCGGCTTGAAAATCTCACGGCGGTAGTGACCGGTGGAACAAAGGGGATCGGTTACGCCGTCGCATCATCGCTTGCGGGCTCCGGTGCGAATGTCTTTTTATGTGGGCGAAGCGGAGCTGATCTAGAGAAAGCACTAGGCACACTGTCAGGGCAACCCGTTGCGGGAACGGTTTGCGATGTTAGAAGGGAAGAGCAGGTAAAGGACATGCTTGCCAGGTGTTCCTCAACTTTCGGAGGGATCGACATCCTTGTTAACAATGCCGGCGTAGGGTATTTCGGAAAGACAGTCGAGGAAACAACCGCCGATGAATTTCGGCAAACTCTTGAGACGAATCTGTACGGGGTCTTTTTCGCTTGTCATCATGCGATCCCGATGATGAAAGAACGGGGCGGCGGGTACATCATCAATATTTCGTCCCTGGCCGGCCAAAACCCGCATCCGAAAATGGCCGCGTATAACGCATCGAAGTTTGCACTGAACGGATTTTCCGAGGCTTTGATGCAGGAGGTGCGTCAGGACAACATCAAGGTCAGTTACATATGTCCCGGCAGCGTGAACACCTCATTCGGTGGTGACTCACCTAATTCCGAGAAAGACTGGCAGCTGCAGCCGTCGGACATCGCCGAAGCAATTCTCGCACTCCTGGCATTCGATCAGCGGGCCCTTCCGAGCAAGATCGAGATCCGGCCGAGCCGCCCGCCGAAGAGCTGATCCTTTAATTCGCAGCTACCTGACTTTCACCCAGAACCGACTGTTCGAGAAATTCGATCAGGCGTCGTTCGTTATACGGCTTTGTAAAATACTCCAGTGCACCGGCCGCGATCGCGTGTTCCCGGCTTTCGGTCCCAGTCCGTGAGCTGATTATGATAACCGGAATTTCTTTCAATTTCGGGTCGTCGCGAAGTGCCGCCAGGAATTCGTAGCCGCCCATCCTGGGCATTTCGATGTCTGAAAGGATTATGTCGGGAAGGGGATCGGCCGCCTCGAGTATCTCGAGCGCTTCCATTCCATTGGAAGCCGATTGGACCTGCCATCCCGCGTTCTGAAGCGCTTTTGAAGTCATTAACCTCACGCTCGGACTGTCATCGACTATGAAAGCGCTCAATTCCCCGGTTGACGGATGGGCAATAGGCCGTTCTTGCACACTGTCGCGCAGGTGAATGTCAGCGAAAGGAAGCGGGACTCGGATCTTGAATGTCGTTCCCCTTTGCGGCCAAGTATCGAACGTCACGGTTCCGCCGGCGGCATCAACGCTCTCGCGAATGATACTCATACCAACGCCCCGCCCGGCATTCAAATTCAATTTCTCCGCGGTGGTCAGCCCGGGCAGGAATATCAGGTCCTGTATTTGAACCCGCGTCATTCGATCGGCGTCGACACGGTTGATCAGTCCCAGGGCTATCGCCTTTTCGACCAGCGTTTGATATGCGATCCCGCTCCCGTCATCGGAGACCGTGAGCAAGATGTTCGGCCCGTCGGTACCCACGCGGACCACGATCTTGCCCTCCTCGGGCTTGCCAAGTATGCGTCGTACTTCCGGCGCTTCGATACCGTGTACCACAGCGTTCTTGAGTAGATGCATCAAAGGCTCGATCAATGCATCGATCACCTGCGTGTCGACCTCGAGTGAGCCGTTCTCGATCTCCACTTCGGCATTCTTCCGCTCCTCCTCGCACGTGATCCGTACCGCTCTTTGCAGCCGAGTCGCAATACTTCCGAACTCGACGTTTCGCAGTCGCATAAGCCGGCCCTGAATTCTGTCTATCAACCCTCGTTGGCTAACGTAGACGTCCTCGAAACGGGTTTTGA
>DASUSJ010000098.1:0-5618 GCA_036375155.1 Pyrinomonadaceae bacterium | reverse complement strand
TGGTCGTCGCTGTTCCAAGGCTGCAGACGATCGCCGGGGATCCGTATTTCTCGACGGCGGCGTACGCGGCCACAAGGCGGTCTGTACCTAGCGATTCGAGCGGCTCGTAGTTTATTCTCAGACCAAAATTGAATGAGTTGTTTACGAAGACTGGCCGAACGTCCTTGACTTCTTGAAGGAACGCCCGTATCGGCGCTTCGAGTTCCGGGACGACCGAACACACGATCGCCGATCCAATGGTGTCAGGAAGCCGATCGCCTATCGCGAGCTTTATCTCGCCAACGGTCGAATCGCGTTTTGTCGGGATTGAGAATTTTGAGGTGGGTGTTTCGCCGTCGAAAAGGCCGAACTTTGTGAAGGAGTTTCCGATGTCAACAGCGAGCAGCATGTCTTTAGTTGATAGTGGATAGTTGATAGTTCGTGACGGAAGCCACCCTCCAAAACTAGCAACTATCAACTATCCACTATCAATTAGCCTTGCAGGGGAAGCCCGTCGTAGACGATCGTCCAGCCGTTTTTTCGACTCGTGCGAAGGCTCTTCGTAAACCACTCGAGTGCGGCCGTCGGATCGTCATAAAGCTGGACGGCCGGGTTCGTTTCGCGCGGGTCTACACGGCAGATCGCCGCACCGGCCGTCGCACTCTTGATGCACAGCAGAGCTATCATCTGATTCTTTTGCAGGACGGCGGTTCTTACCAGAAGATCTTCGTCGTCATCCTCACCAAAATCGTCAAAATCCGCCAGCTCGTCGGAAAAATCTTCGTCGAAATCGAAATCAGCGTTGAGGTCAAACTCGTTACTCATAAAACCTAATGTCCAAGGCGTAGTTAAAACCTACACTGTCTAACCGCAAAGTTCAATCGCAATCTGCCCGCAGCCGCTCCACGTCACCGGCCTGGATGATCGAAGTGCTGCCATCGTCCTTTCGAACTCGTAGCGCGCCGTTGGGTTCGAGGCCGTGGGTAACACCGGTAAGCATGTCGTTTCCCGTCGCTACGCGCACGCGTTTGCCTGAAAAATAACTGGAACGCCGGCGCCATTCGTCGATGATCGCCGTGGGGCCATTCGCCGTTCCAAGCTGTTCATAAAAGTGGGCGAGATGTCCCGTCAGTCGCTCGGTGAGATTGAGCGTGGATCCTACGCCGGCTTCTTCGATCGACGTTGCCGATGCGGCGATCTCCGGCGGAAAGTTCGTCGAGCGGAGATTGATACCTATTCCTACAATGACCGCGACGCCATCGTCGGTCTCGGTCGTTTCGGCGAGGACGCCGGCGATCTTCCGCTCGTCAACGAGAATGTCATTGACCCATTTTATATCCGGCGCCAGGCCGAGTTCAGCAAGCGTGTCGTGAACGGCGATGCCTGCCATGAGGGTGACCAAAGGCAGGTATTGTGTTTCGAGCTTCGGCTTGAGAACGAGGCTGAAATATAATCCCGCGTCTTTCCCGGAGACCCACGTCCTTCCGTGTCGGCCACGACCTGCAGTTTGCTCGCGTGCGACGACACAAAGCCCCTCTTTGGCACCGGCCTTCGCCTGCTTCAACGCTTCGGTGTTTGTCGAGTCGATGGTGTCAAAGGTGAGAATTGTGAAGTTCATCGTTCAGAGTGCAAGCCTTAGCTTGTAGGACTAAACAGGAATACAAGCTGACGCTTGCACTCTAAACCGGTCGCCACAGTGAATCAGTGTAAAAGTTCTCCGCGTCGAGGAATTCCGTTTCGATGTCGAAACCGCTCTCGGCTGCCAGCTCTTCGATCATCGCACGCGTGTATTTCTGAGAGATCTCCATAAAGATAGCTTCCCATTGTTCGAACTCGAACTCCCGGCTGAGTGCTTTGATTTGGACGGTCTGCTTTTCCCGGCTGATGAGGAAGCTCCGGGCAGCGCATTCGACCGGGCGATATTGCGCGTAGTGCGAGAACTTTTCCAGGTCAAAATCCGCGCCGAGCTCGCGGTTGATCCGTCGAAGAAGATTCAAATTGAACGCTGCCGTGACGCCCTTTGGATCGTCGTATGCACTCACGATCACACGCGGATCCTTCTGCATATCGAAGCCGATGAACAGCCGGTCGTTGGCGTTCATAACACCGCGAAGTTGCCGGAAAAAATCGATCGCCTGCGTCCGCTGAAAGTTGCCGATGTTAGAGCCGAGGAACATTAACACCTTTCGCCTGCCGCTTCCGTTCTTAAGCGAGTCGAGTATTTTGAAATAATCTCCCGTGTGTGGGCTGATCCGAAGCTCGGGAAACTGCACTGCAAACGTCGCTAACAACGCGTCGTTCGCCTCCTGCGAGATATCGATCGGCGAATACGTGAAATCTATCTGCTTCTCCAGGAAACACTCGATGAGTACCGCAGTCTTCGTTCCGTCGCCTGCACCCAGCTCGATCAGATCGATTGCGCCGGCGTTGCGAGTGAACGCTGCACAGATCTCTTCGGTCTGCTCGGTAAAGATCTTGTATTCGGCGCGTGTCAGGTAGTACTCGGGCAGCTTCATGATCTCCTGAAACAGCCGCGAACCCTCGTCGTCGTAGAAATACTTCGACGACAGGTGCTTCGGGGTCGATGACAAGCCCGCGAGCACATCTTCAGCAAATTGCGAGAGTTCAGGTGTTGGACAAGATTGCATCGTGGTTCAGAGTTCAGAAGGTGCGATCTATCGCGTTCCCGCGCTAATCGAGAACACGATAAGTCGCCCTCTGAACACAATTCCTCATTTCGCCAGACGTATTCCGGTAAATTGCCACCGCAAATGCGGATGGAAAAAATTCCGGTATGTCTTTCGGCTGTGACCGGGCGGCGTCACTACCGAGGCACCGCGAAGCACCATCTGATTGATCATGAACTTGCCATTGTACTCGCCGATGGCGCCGGTGGCTTTCTTGAAGCCGGGGTATGCAAGATACGCCGAGTTCGTCCATTCCCAGCGCAGACCCCAGTTGAATTTGTCACTCGCCGTTTCCCACTCGAACTCGGTCGGCAGTCTCCTCCCTTTCCAATCGGCGTACGCAGAAGCTTCGTAGTACGAAACGTGGCAAACCGGCGCGTCTAATTCGACCGGTCGCAAACCGCCCAGCGTATAGTTGAACCACCCATCGTCACGCTGGTGCCAATAGAGCGGTGAAGCGATCTTGTTCTGGTTCACCCAGTCCCATCCTTCGGAGTGCCAAAGACGAAAGTCGCCGTATCCGCCGTCCTCGATGAACTCGATAAACTCCCGATTTGTTACAAGCCTCTCGCTGATCTCGAACGTATCCAAAAACACCTGGTGCCGCGCGAGTTCATTGTCAAAACAAAAGCCTTCACCGGCAAAACCGATCTCGTAGTTTCCGGCGCCGATGTTTACAAAACCGCCGTTCGAACTCTCTTTGATCTCGACAGGTGAAAAGCCGTCGCGGTAAACGGGGAAAAGCGGATTCAGGCTGAAAGTGTATTTGAGATCTGTCAGGAAAAGTTCCTGATGCTGCTGTTCGTGGTTAAGACCGAGGACGACCAGTTCGTTGACCACATTCGATCCATTGTCCGTCTGGAGTTTTTCTGTTCCGTCCGTAGTTCCGGTTTTCTTCACCGCCGACGACACAAAAGCCAAAGAAGGTGCGGAAAGCAGCTGCAGCATGTGCTCATCCACATACTTCCTATACTCAAATACCTGTCTTACCGTCGGACGCGAAAGGGCCCCGCGATGATCCCGCGCCGTTCGCTCACCGATCGAGTTGTAATAACTGTTGAAGAGAAATCCGAACTGCTCATCAAAAACTTTGTACCCTGGAACAAACTTCTTGAGGATCATTTCCTCGAAGAACCAGGTCGTGTGGGCAATGTTCCACTTAGGCGGGGACACGTCAACGACCGGCTGGGGAATGTAGTCCTCGATCTCGAGCGGTTCGCAAAGCTTTTCGGTATACCTGCGGACCGATAGATAGAAGTCTTTAAGCTCAGTTTCCTGTTTACGTGTCGCTTGCATGATTACCTCGTTGGTTACGTGCCGGCCTTCGCGATCTTTAACAATGCCTCCCTTGCTATCTCTGCAAGGTACGGGTCGGCTGCAGATACAAATGTCTCGAGAACCGGCGCTGCCCGTGTGTCTCCGATCGCCCCGAGCGAGAAAGCCGCCTCGCGACGCGTGTCGTCGGACTCGGCGGTATTACGAAGGACGCCGATCAGAACATCAGTCGCTTCGGATAACCTGGGATCGATAGTACCGGATGTCGGCTCGACTTTCTTGAATTTGTCCGGCAGAAAGTTCTGCGGCGTGAGGACGGATTTGTTGCCCGTCTTGACTATCTGTGCGATCTGACCGATCGATCTTGCGACGCTACGCCGCAGGAATTCATCTTCCTCACGCGGTCGGGTCTTGAGAACAGCCAGGAGTTTGTCGATCGCGTTGACGTCGCCGATCTTGCCAAGTGCGACTGCTGCCGCCGTTCTGACCTCGAACACTTTGTCGCGCTGCATCGACTGCAAAAGCGGCAAGGTTGCTGCTGGATCGCCGACGTCGCCCAGCGCATAGGCTGCTTCACGACGGACAAACTCATCCCGATCGCTCAAAAGTGGTATCAGGGCCCGAGCCGCTTCGTTCCTTGGCAGGAATATGATGGATGCGGGAGCCGACGCGCGAACGATAGGTTCCTTATCTCGGAGAGCCGGCAACGCGAGCCGCGACGCGTCAGCGGTTTTTAGGTTTCGAATCTCAAAGAGCGCAGCGCGTCTTACTTCGACACTGCCGTTAGCGATCTGGCCCTGCAGTCGGGTCAAGGTGGCAGGTGCTATATCTCTCGAAACCTGGGTGACCGTCTGGGCGAAAACGGGATCCGATGATCCGGGTGCTATCCAGAGCAGAACCAACAGCGCAACAACGAGGGCGAAGCCTTGTTCGTTGCCAGAACAATTCCCCCGTTGCTGAGTCGTTTTTTGTATCGTGATCAAACCGCCCGGTATACGTTCTGACCGTAAAGTTTTTCCCATTCCACGACCTGCCGTGCACGCCGATTCTCGTACGCATCCGATAGCGTAACGATCAAATCGTCGTTCTTTTCATTGGATTGAGGATTGGTCGAGGAAAGAAGAAACTTGGTCGGGCTGGTGGTGTCCCCTTGCATGTGGATCGTCGCGGCGTCAGTGCGATTTCGGTTTGCCATCTTCTTACCTCCTTCTGGAGCAGACGGTCAAACCCGCACTTTTAAGTCGGCACCGTCTGCGATAAAGCTTTTGTTGTCATCAACAGTTTCGTTATGTATTACTCCTTACAATCGGTTCGAAAAGAATACCATAACCCCAACGGCTCATCCAAGAAAAAATTCCGGCTCTTTACATTGAGCGGGAAAATCCCGTAACCTGTTGGCAATGGTCAGTTCTCGTTACAATCTCGCCCTTACATAGCCACCCGCTGAATATTCGTTCGGCGTCCGGTGGCGTACTCCAACAACAACCCAATTTATTAACGTTTCGTGAGCTTGATAGATATAAATCCATCTATCGGCTAAACTCACTTTTTTACTGCCGGGTGCGTAAGCTTCGGGAAACAAGTTAGTTATGGACGAGAAATACTTTGCAAAAAAGGTAGAGAACAAGTGGCAAAAGAAATGGCTGGAAAGCCGTTCCTTCGAGGCCGAGATCGACG
>DASUSJ010000097.1:0-9929 GCA_036375155.1 Pyrinomonadaceae bacterium | reverse complement strand
GAGGTGAAGCGCGGCTAGTTTCCCTAGTTTCTTTACGACCGGCTCGAGCAGATCGAGTTTGGCGAGCGTGTCACGCGTTCCGGAAATAAATAGCATCGGAACAGTGACGCTTGAAAGATGCTCAGCGCGTTTTGTGTCCGGTCTTCCGGGCATGTGAAGCGGAAACGATGAAAGTACGAGTCCTATGACGCCTTCGATCGGAGCTTCGGATGCGGCGGTCGTCGTCATCCTGCCGCCGAACGAATGACCACCCGCGAGGAGTTTCAGATCGGGTGCCGCTTTATGCGCCGCCGCGACGGCCGATCGAATTGTCGCAACGCATGTCGTCGGCGAATCGCGTCCGCTGCCTTTCTCGGAGTAAGGGAAATTATATCTGAACGTCGCGATGTTCTGCTCGGCGAGCGCGTCCGCGATCTTCTGCTGCGTCGCGTGACGCATGGTCGAGCTCGCACCATGTCCGAAAACGAGAAGATGCGTCGCGGCTTCGGGGCGCATCAACAGAGCGGAGACATCGCCCTTTTCCGGCGTCGCTTCAAACCGTAATTCGTTTATCTTCATTGCGGAACACCCGATCTGCCAACCGTGCCATAACGTTTGATCGCATTTATAGTTGATCGAATTATACAGTTATTCCGCTTTATGCCGAGCCACTGTGTTCCCCAAGTGACGAAGCAAGCCGGGGTTCGTATGTACCATCGAGATAGAGTGAACGGACAAAGCTGCACCCGATAAATTCATTGCAGCCTTAACCCTCGATTGAAATAAGGAGTACAAAGTGAGTCTCGACATATTCAAAGAGAAGGGCGTAGCCCTGGAAAAACAGAAGTTTACATGGCGTGACCTCGTTCAGCCACCGACAAGCAAACTGGACGACGACGCCTTCACACGAGTTAGAGTGATCCTCATGAACGGCCTCGAATCCGAGGCCGTACGTTTCTCACACGCATGCGCGAGGATGAATCGCGACTTGCAGGAACCGCTTGCGAGGATCCGTCGCATCGATCAACATCAGCAGACGCTGGTCAACTGGCTCCTCCCGGCGGATCTTTCGCCGATTGAAACAACTCTCGGTTTTGAGCAAGTAGCTATTGAGGTTACGGCAAGCGTGGCGGAGCGGGAGCCCGATCCTTATATGGCCCAGGTTTATCGCTTTGGGCTGCTGGAGGATTTCGATCACCTGTACCGGTTCTCGGCTCTATACGATCGCATGAGCGGTGGCGATGCCAACAACATCATTCAGAGCTACTCGGACATTGTTCCGGGCCGGCCAACTTCTGTCGAGCATCGCGATCCGTCAGACGATCTGCGGGAATATTACGACAAGACAAAAGCGGATCCGCTAACAAAGCTCCACGCCGTGACCATCATGGCCGCGGAAAACCAGACGCACGACTACTACATGACGATCGGCCCGATGTTCGCTGACCCGGTCGCCAGGCAGCTCTATGCTGAGATCGCGTCGATTGAAGAACAGCACACTACGCAATACGAATCGATCATCGACGCGAGCGAGACCTGGCTCGAGAAGTGGATGATGCATGAAGCGATGGAGGCTTACAACTACATGAGCTGCTCGCAGTACGAAACAAATCCCCGAATCAAAAAGATCTGGGATCGGTTTCTCGATTACGAGCTGGGGCAATTGCACTATGTGATGGAGCTCTTTAAAGAGGTCGAGAACCGCGACCCGGCCGAGGTGTTGCCGCAAACGCTTCCTGAGCCGATCGAGTTCGTTAGCCATAGGGAATTCGTTCGCGAAACGCTCGAGAGCGAAGTTGATCTGCGTGCATCAGGTACTGACTTCGTCGACAAGGCAGACGAGCCCGAGCGCTCGATCGCCTATCGCGAATACATGAACTCTGAGGGGTCTCCCTCGGAGATGGTGGCAGCTGGTTACAAGTGGACGCCGGGTACGGAACTGGCAAAGGCAGCGGGCGCGACAGGAAAGGGGGCGTAAAGAGTATGCAGACGACAGGTACAAAACGATCGGAAATGAACACGGGCGGCAATCTGACAGGACTGCAAACAGCTCCCGAGCTGGCCGAAGAAATGATAGAGGGAGCGATGACATACGAGCCCAGCACGGGAGGCGGACCGGAGCTTGCGGATGCGCAAAGGGCCGAGTATATCAGTGAGGGATTTGCGCTTGGATCGATGCCGGCGCTTCCCATCGCGGAGGAGGCCGACGCAGATGACGAGGCGTTATCGATGGCGCTGTTTCTCGACAAGCTAAGCGAACGGCTGGCATTTGAGCGTACGGGAACCCGCCTCTATGACGGCTTAATAAACAAAGTCCGGGCGCTCGACGCAGAGTCCGCCGGCCCGAGCGTCGACGAGCTTCAGGAGATCAGGGACGAGGAGCATAGCCATTTTCTACTGCTGAACGAAGCGATCACGAAGCTGGGCGGAGACCCTACGGTGCAAAGTCCCTGCGCAGATGTCGCGGGCGTCGCGTCGCTCGGCATCATGCAGGTGGTTCTGGATCCGAGATCATCGATCAGCCAGTGTCTTCAGGTGATACTCACGGCTGAACTGACAGACAATGCAGGTTGGGAAATGCTATCGGACTTGGCGGACGAGCTCGGACATTCGGATCTGGCTGAACAGTTTGGGCGAGCTCTTGAGAACGAGGAAAGGCATCTCTTAAACGTGCAGACGTGGCTTACCGAGAGGGTAATGGCAAAGGCAGGCTAGAGAGCCCGATGTTGTCGCACATTCGATAGCGGCGCGTTTGTTTCGAAGTGTTTGTTTCGGAGTAGCGAAAGTTGTAACAAGACGTCACGATACTTCGCGCCAGCTGGAGCTCCGGATATTCGATCTAGAGCTGTGACCGAGGCCAGCAGGTGCCTCGCTCCAAGGACCGCATCGGAAGGCCCGGCCCATTCGCCTTTGTCCGTGTCTCCAGGTGCTTCGGTTCTAAGGATTCAACGCTTAAAGCGTCCCACGGCCATTTCCAGCGGATAAGGATCTGGTTTTTCCGATCATCTCTACCAACGTTACCGGGTCGACCGGCTTTACAAGGTGTGCATCAAAGCCGGCCTCCTTTGTTCTGCGGCGGTCCTCGTCTTGTCCCCAGCCGGTCAGAGCGACGATACAAACGTCCCCACCCCATGGCTCTTTCCGGATCGTGCGGCAAACTTCGTAGCCGTCCATGATCGGAAGGCCGATGTCGAGCAGGATCACATCCGGGTGAAGGGCCTTTGCGCGTTCCACCGCCTCGCCACCGTCGTGCGCCATCTCAGCTTCATTTCCAGCAAGCCTCATCATCATCACTAGGCTTTCAGCGGCGTCCAGGTTGTCGTCGACGATCAGGACCCGGAGTTTTGCGGAGGCTGAATCATCCAAAACAGCTTTTTTTGATTCGGCCGGCGCGACTTCGGGGAAAGTTCGCGGCAGGCGAACGGTAAAAGTGCTTCCACATCCTTCACCGCCGCTGGTCGCCTCGATCACACCGCCGTGCAATTCGACCAGGTGCTTTGTGAGATTCAGCCCGATCCCTAACCCGGAGTGGTTGACACCGCTCGATCCATCCACCTGCGCGAACATCTCAAAAACATTCGCAAGACGGTCACCAGGGATTCCCTTTCCCGTATCCCGAATGCTTACCTTGACGTCCGTGTCCGAGGTTTCGACCTTCAGAAATATCTCACCATTCGGCTCGGTGAATTTGCACGCGTTGTTGAGGAGGTTGGCTAAGATCTGTGTGATCCTGACCGGGTCTGCATCCAGATAGACGGGACTAGGGGGCAGTTCGAGACTAAGTCGGTGCCCGCGCTCCTCGAGAAGCGGACGGGCGGTCTCGATCGCCTGCCGGATCATGTCCCCGATATCGACCGTTTCCTTTCGGAGCTCGACCTTGTTGCGAGTGATCCGACCTACATCAAGCAGGTCGTCGATCAAACGCGACATGTGCGTCACCTGCCGATCGATCATGTCCCGCGAAATCGCCAGCTCCGATGTGCCCGATCGCTTATGACGGAGTATCTCTACGGCACTACGGATCGGCGCAAGCGGATTTCGAAGCTCGTGCGACAGCGTCGCGATAAATTCGTCTTTGCGCCGGTCGGCATCGCGGAGTTTCTTTTCGGCACGCGTTACGCCGCGTGCCGTCCACCACAGCAGTCCGAGTACTACAAGGATCTCAAGTAAAGTTCGGGCCGCGGTCCCGAAGGCGGTGTCGTACAGACCGGCCTCTTGTCCAACGACTCTGAGCCAGCCGATAAAAAGCGAAACAAGTACAAGCGGGAGTGCAAGTCGGCGAAACATCATGCTGCCCGCTGTTTCGCCTTCGATCAGTTCGATCAAACCAAACTCTCGCGCGACCGTGACCACGCCGATGCTTAGCACCGCGATGACCGTTGCTGTCTGGAACGCGATGCCTGTTACGCGAGCGATGCCGTAAAGTTGACTCGCGCCGTATAGGTAGCCGAGAAGCGGTAAAGTGGAGATTGTGAGTGCAACGATGCCGATCCAGCCGGCAGCCCGGCGCGTTCGCCGCGAACCGGTCGTGAAGATCAATGCCGTTCCGAGCATTGTAAAAGTTGTAGCGGCGGGCGGACCCATCCGACCGGGTGCGGCTGTTGCAGGAGCGCCGGCCGACTCGTCGAACAGCAGCGTGTCGATACCGATGTCTATACCCAGAAGATGTTCTGAGAGCGTCAAGAACGCGATCAACGCTGCGAAACCCGCGGTCGCCCTGATGGCGACCCGATACCTGACGGGATCCACGGCCATGACGAGGGCCAGGCCGAGAAGCATCACGCATATAGCGGCGTTGGCCTTCATCGTGATGCCGCTGTTGTTCCAGTCCATCAGTCGCTGGATGTCAAACACCCATCCAAGGAGGGTCAAGATGCCGCTTGTGATCGCATAGATCCCTGCAGCCATGGATATTCTTCTAACCCACAGGCTCCAAAATCCCGAGCCGTCATTGACCGAAAAAGAGTTGAGCAAAGCTTCAGATCCTCTCTAACCGAGAATGATTTCCTGCCTAGATTGTAATAAGAAACGAAAGCAAAAAACCAGAATATAAGTTTTGGTTTCGCCGCCAGCAGTCGTGATTCAAGAGTTGAACGATGTGCAAGACGCTCGACCAGTTTCGGTGTTCTTTTCCGTGTATTCCGTGGTTAGCCATGCCGGAACCACACCACACACAGAAACACCGCAACACGCGGAAAAGCGGAATAAAGTAAGCGGCCTTTATGACCGTCCCACCGGGATACTATGCGCGAAAATGTTTTCGGAGACCCTGCCAAACCTCCGAATACTCATGCTGCAGCTCCGAACAGTCCATCGCGAACTTCGTCGGACGAATTATGTAACGCGACTCGAACATGAACGCCATCGTGCCGGAGAGCTTTTGCGGTTTGAGGTCGGCGTTGGAAGCTTTCTCGAATGCGTCGAGATCAGGTCCGTGTGCAGACATCTGGTTGTGAAGTGAGCCACCGCCCGGAACAAAGCCTTCTTCCTTCGCGTCGTACTGGCCGTAGATCAGGCCCATGTATTCGCTCATCACGTTGCGGTGGTACCAGGGCGGACGGAACGTGTCCTCGGCCACAAGCCATCGGTCGGGGAAGATCACGAAGTCGCAGTTTGCGACGCCGGGTTCGCCTGAAGGGGATGTCATTACGGTGAAGATCGATGGGTCGGGATGATCGAACGATATCGAGCCGATGGTGTTGAAGCGCCGTAGGTCGTATTTGTACGGCGCGTAGTTGCCGTGCCATGCAACTACGTCGAGCGGTGAATGATCGATCGAACACGCCCAAAGATTTCCGCCAAACTTCGCGACCTGTTCAAACTCCCCGTCGATGTCCTCATACCACGCCACCGGCGTTTCAAAATCTCTCGGGTTCGCAAGACCGTTAGCACCGATAGGCCCAAGATCGGGTAGGCGGAACTGCGAGCCGTAATTCTCGCAGAGATATCCGCGCGCCGATTTTGGATTTTGGGTCTTGGATTTTGGATTTTCAGAGCTCTCTTCGTCGGCGGGGTTGTAGTTAGATAAAGCTACCCGAAACTTTAATCCACGCGGCAAACAACAAACATCACCCGGGTTTACTTCGATCACACCTAGCTCTGTATAGATCGTCAGTCCGCCCATTTCCGGGACGATCAACATCTCCGCATCGGCGTTGTAGAAGTATCGGTTTTCCATATCGCGGTTACAGCGATAGATGTGGATGCCGATGCCGGTCTGCGAGAAGATGTCGCCGTTGCCGGCGATCGTGGTGATGCCCTCGATGAAATCTGTCGGTGCCTCCGGAATCGGTAGCGGGTCCCAACGAAGCTGGTTCGGCGTCGCTACTACCTCGTCGAAAGGCGTGGACCTGAAAAGTCTGCTGTCGATCTGTTTGAAAGGTTTGTGAAGGACGCTCGGACGAATGCGGTATGTCCACGTTCGTCTGTTATGAACGCGCGAAACCGTGAAGGCCGTCCCGGAGAACTGCTCGGCATACAAACCGAGCGGAGCTTTCTGCGGAGAGTTTCGGCCAACAGGTAACGCACCGTCTACTGCCTCAGTGGCGAACTCGTTCCCGAAACCTGTTTGATATTTCAGCTTCATAAAGACATTAGCCGCGGATTGTCGCTGATAACGCGGATCTGATTCTGATCCGCGTTATCTGGGAAAATCCGCGGCTAGTATAACCTAGCCCGTTTGTGCTCCGTTAGCCCACCTCGTCGGAGCCTGGAGCCGGGCGTGTCGCGAACTCCGGTCAGGGATCGAGGCGCATTTTGCAAATATCGATGCCGGGTCCAAAACCGTCGGGAACATGTTCGAGAAGCCGAAAACCGAATCTTTCGTAGAAGCCCCGAGTGTGCTGGGACGTGCTTATGACCAGCGGAAGATTGCCGAAGTTCTCACGTGCCTTTTCGATGCGAAACTGGGTCAGATCGCGACCCAAACCTGTTCCGAGATGATCGGATCGGACCATTCCCCAGCAAAGGGAAATCGTCTGCTCGTCGTTGAGTACGACGCCCCCGGCGCCCACAACCTGGCCATCGAGTTCCCCTACGAAATAATTGTCGGAGAACTCCGCGAGAAAATCGCGCAGGCCGGCCTCTTCACCTGGGTCGAAATACTTTGGGATGTTGGAGCGGAAGATGTCGACGACGCCAACGAGGTCCCGGGTCTCGTATGGTCGGTAGCTCATGAACTGCGTGATGGCAAATCTTTTTCGTATCTCCATACATCAAACTCGATTGGACCGTCGGGTGCCTGGAGTGCGTGTGTGAAGGTTCGTGCGAGATGCCAGCCGGACTTTTCATAGAACCGCGCGGCACGATCGTTGCCGATCGCACACGCGAGCCAGGCGGTTCGGACTCCGTTGGCCGCAAGGCGTTGCTCGACTTCATCGATCAACCTCTTTGCGATACCTTTCCCGCGCGATTCGGCAGCGACATAAAATTGGTTAAGCTCGTCGTCCTTTGTGATCGAGAGCCCGAGTGGTTCGCCCGGTTCGCCTATCGTGCGAAGATCCGTCAGGACCTTAGGGAGCCGTTCGCGGAAAGTCTCAAGCCTCCTCTCTCGCGCTATTTCCGCGGGCAATAGTTCGGCGTGCGCGTCCTGCCATCCGTCGTACCAGATCTTTGCGAGGGCATCGATCTCACTTACTTCTGCTCGTCTTACCTGCATAACCAATGGAAACTTCTTGGTGCCTTATTGTGGTTCGTGTATTCGTATGTTTGAAAAGTCAAGGTGTGATCAGTTTGGATAATGATTTCAGTCGACCGCCGAATCTCTTAACCACTAAATCACACGAAGCTACACGAAAAAAAAGAACACAAAACGAGAACGGCCTCAAATCCTAATGTGAGTTCGTTTCCTTCCTGGGTTCCATTCCTCTACGGAATTATATCGAAGTGATGGACGTCTTCACGCGTGCCGAGCGATTCGTAGAGTTTGATAGCAGGATCGTCGCCGGTATCCGCTTGAACGTACACCACCCAGGCGTCAATCTCGCGGGCGATCTCTCGCACTTTATTGATCAACCCGGTGGCAATACCTCGCCTACGGCAATCCTCCCGAACGCCAAGGTCGTAGATGTAGATCTCCGAACGCTCCTGCTCGAATTTCTTCAATACGTACGCTGCGAGGGAACCAACAACTCGTCCGTCGACGAGTGCCGCCAGCGCAATAAATGTATCGTCCTTCAAACGCGACTCGAGATAAGTGTCCGAGGCGATCTTAGATTGATACGAACTGAAATCGTCGAAAACCTCGGCAAATAGGGCGAGCATCTCCTTCAGTATGTCTAGATCGGCGCGTTGGTAGGTGACGTTTAGTTCTTCGATTTCCATCATGCTCAACGATAGCCGGTGACATCAGCCGGTTTGCCGCGTCTACTTCGCTATTCCTCAATCCAGACATTTCGCCCTTCAGGGCTCATTTGTTTCCTGTCCTGCAACCAGAGGTTCGCGCCGCTCACCACTGGCTACTCTATTGTCACCGCTTCGCGGCAACACGACGGATTAATATTTCCAGACGGGATTTCCATATCCATTACCTGAGAAAGGTCTGCCCGTCGGTATTCCCTGATATTCACAAAATTTCTCTAACCCGTGTGACGTTGCAGGAATTCCAAAGTCTTTTGGTTGAAGCCCGCGGTATCCTCGAAGATCGGCGCGTGCGAGCATTCCTCAAAAACAACCAGCTCATTGTCAGGAATGTTTGCCGTCAACGGTTCCGCAAATCGCAACGACGTGATCGCGTCATGGCGGCCGAAGGTGATCTGCGTCGGAACGGCGATCTTTCGGAGGTGGCTCTCAACATCGTGAGAGATTACCGCGTTGGATTGCCGGATGAATGCATCGACAGGCTGTTCAGGACGGCTGCGGACAAATTCGGAAAGCGTTTCTATAAGGTCGGGCTTTTCCACATAGAGATCAGGCGTTAAACACCACGGGAAGATCCCGGTTATTACCATTTCAGTCACGCTATCAAGGCCTTTTGCCATGGCCTGCCACCCCGTGATAGCTGCCTTTATGTACGAATCTGTCTTTGGCCACGCGCTATGAAGTGAAAGCGATTTCACCCTTTGCGGATGTCTCACGGCGAGCTGCATTGCGGTTGCTGCGCCGAGCGACAGACCGAAGACATGTGCTCGGTCGATCCCGACAGTCTGCATGAAGGCCGCAACATCATCAGCCAATGTCTCTGTCGAATATTCGCCGTCCGGCTTATCGGTCTCGCCCGTGTCGCGCGGATCGATCGAGATGCATTTGAAATGTTTACAGTATTCGGGAACCTGGAACGCGTAGCACGCATTGTCAGCAGACAGGAATGGGATGAGTACAATGGGCTCACCTGAACCCTGCTCCTCGTAGTTCATCGTAAGTCCGTTCACTTGGACCTTTGGCATTGTTGGCCTCCTTATTCTTGGATGAGAAAGATTAAGACTTAGCGACGGACTGTGTCGCTGTTTTTTCGGTTGGGGGGTTCAAACAGCATACACCTTTATGAAAGAGGAGTGGATCTGCTTTCGCGTCGGTGCCCTCACGTGGGCACGCGGCGGACTCTGTCTTATTGGAAGAGTCTGTATCCATGGCGCCAAAGCTTAGTCTGATTTCGTGTGGTTAGTGTGATTAGTGGTTTCAACCGGCTGCAACCACGAACCACACGATGACACGAAACGTACACGAACAGCCACACGCACAAACGCAAAGAAACCGAACAATGCGTCCGCTACGAATGCCCCGCTCAACCCCTCTAGATTTTCTCCCATCTAACACGAAGCGGCGGTGATGTAAAAGTTCCACGGACCAAGTGCTGCGGCGTTTGTTCGCGCGAGGAACGTTTCGATCTTCCGGTTAAGGTCTCGATAAAGAGGCATGTCGTCGGGTAATGCTCCGAAAGTTGATTCGTCAGTGTCCCAGGAAAGTGCCCCCGTCTTCCGGGCGGAATCCCATCGGTCGAAGATTGGGAACGC
>DASUSJ010000096.1:0-11149 GCA_036375155.1 Pyrinomonadaceae bacterium | reverse complement strand
GACCGGTCGAGATATGCGGCGAGATTGCATGCCTTATCGTCGATGGTCGAGACTTCGCATCCCGGGACAGGGACCAAGGTCATGAGCAGCCAGTAGAGCAAAAGTAAGCCTACACCGATCACGGTCTGCTGTTTCCAGTTTGTGTGAAGGAATATCAGCGAGACGATCAGGTAGCAGACGGCGATCCGCTGAAGAACTCCGGGGATCCGCATCGTTGCGAAGTTGTACCAAACGATCTCACCGCCCGCAAAGTAAAAAACAAGAACAGTCAGCGCCGAGATGCCTGCCGTAATAGCGGCCGCCGTTCTACGTTCGATCAGGTAAAGCAGCAGAGCCGCCGCGAAAGACAACACGAGCAAGATTCTGATCGCGTACGGAATGCCGCTGCTATCGTTGAACTGAAAGAACGGGATCGTCGAAATGAGCAGGCCGAGGGCGAAGATCGTGGCCGCCCGTTGAATGACCTTTCTATAAACGTCACCCCTGACGCCGTTTAGTATTCGCTTTTTCAGCGCGATGGGGATCGCGACACCAACAATGAAAAGGAAAAATGGAAAGATGTAGTCAGTCGGGGTGATTCCGTGCCACTCGGCATGTTTCAAGGGACCATAGATGGCTGACCATGTTCCGGGATTATTGACTAGTACCATTGCCGCGATGGTCATTCCGCGGAAAACGTCGAGTGAGATAAGCCGTGGATGTGGCTCAGCCATATATCAATAAAAGCCTTTTACCGGAGTCGCTGGAACTGCCAGGTGATAGGCGATAGTTGATAGTTGATATCGAAGGAACGTAAGTTTTTAACTACCAACTATCACTTATTAACTATCACTTATTTCGAAGATCACCAGCCATTGTGCAAACGCGTCGACGTAATATGGGCCGTGTGGTGGAGCGAGTGCCATGCGTATAGCCCGAGAACTTTTTCAAGCGTCCATGTCCCGGTTTCGGGATGCACGAACTCGCGTTCAAAGTCTGCATCGGTCATGGACTCAACCAACGAAGACCATCGCGCGTGAACACCTTCGATTATCTTCAGCGAAACATCCACCGGGATGCGACTGTCTGCAAGGTTGGCCCAACGGTCTTCGTAGTATGGTCGAATAGTTGGTTCATCTTCGGTGAGTGCAAGCTTGAACCTGCAGAGGGAGTTGATATGGCTGTCGGCCAGATGATGGACGGTCTGCCGCAGCGTCCATCCGCCTTCGCGGTACGGTGTGTCGAGTTGGTCTTCAGATAAACCCTCAACTGCAGCCCGCAACCTCATAGGAAGATCCGCAATGATCCTTGCGTTCTCTACGCGCACCGCAAATCTCGAAGCGTCGAATTTTCCGATCGGAAATCTAGGGTCAGTATTCATGTTTCTATGTGGTGATCGAAGCTATTTGGCACTGATTCTAGCACGGTCCAACGAACATCGATATGACGTAAAAAAGCCGCGGGCACCAATGGGGTCCGCGGCTTGCCGAGTCCTGTCATCGTTTACCGAACATATGTATTCGGCAGCGGCTGGTCCGTACCTAGCCCGTAGTTTAGGATCGTAGTCGAGCCTCCGTTGCTGTTTCTGATAAACCACGTAGCCGTACCCGGCCTGAAGACAGCAAGGTCAGTTCTCCGGTCGCCGTCATAGTCTGTCGGTACGGGCAGGTCGGTGCTGACACCAAACGGAGCAGCAAAGAAGGAGACGTCCTCGCTCCGCAGTATGAACCATTGTCCAGTGGACGGACGCCAGAACGCGACGTCGGCCCTGCCGTCACCCGTGTAATCACCGGGAACCGCCTTGTCGGTAGACAAACCGAAATTAAATACCGCGTTTCCGCCACCACTGTAACGGATCCACCACTCGCCCCCGGCTCCGCCGTTTGGACGCCAGATCGCGACATCGGTCTTTCGATCCCCATCATAATCCGCGGGCACCGGTAGATCCGTCGATGCTCCCCACGGGACAACCGTCGTGATGCCGGTTGCGGACGACTGTAAGAACCATTCTCCAACCGATGGACGGAAAACCGCTAGATCGACCTTTCCGTCGCCATCGAAGTCACCGGGCACCGGGAAATCCGTCGAATTGCCGAACGGCACCGCGTAGAAACTCGAATTCTCGGAGCGCAGGACGAACCATTGTCCCGTCGATGGACGATAAAACGCTCGGTCACTAATACCGTCGCCCGTATAGTCGCCCGGCATGGTTCGGTCTGTGGAAACACCGAATGTCGTCGCGACACTGACGCCGTCGTTGCTGCGCCGGTACCACCACTGGCCGTTGCTGGGCCGGAAAATTGAAATGTCCGACTTAAAGTCACTGCCAAAATCGAACGGCGTACCATAACTGAAATTTACCAGGGGGCTCGTTGATCCCTCTACATAGTGGACCTTGCCGCCGCCGGGCAAAGTTTCGACAGCCAAACCAACCTTAAACGCGCCGTTCTGCTGGATCCCGAAAAGAAGCCGTACGTTTGTCGACGCACCATTCGCAAGAGGGGTGGCAAGAGTTATCGTACCGGCGGACAGGCTCGAATTGAATCCACCACCGTTAGGTTGACTTGGAGGCTGCTCCAGCGTTGTTCCATTGACGGTCACGTTTGACGTGCCGCTGCCGCACGGGGCATTGTCGGTAGTGACGACAACGGCTGTCGAAGTGCGCGGACGCAGATCGGCAATACCACTCGGTGCTGGAAACGTCGTTAGATCAATGATTCTGAAACGGAGCCGGGTGGTGCTAGCGCCCGTTCGGTTCGTAATCCTAAATCGGAGGTCTATGGTACCGAATGTAGAGTTGTTGGCCGGGTCGGATGTGAAATCGCGCACGGCGTTGGGCGGTGAAAACTGCGATACGCATGAGTCCAACGAATTCACGAGGACCGTAGGAATACTCTGCGACGGCTTTTGCGGGCTCGACAAATTCTGCGGTCCCGGAGCTCCCAACCTTTGACCCGCTCCCGCCGAGGTGCCGTTGGTGTCTACAAAGATGAAATCGGCTGCGTTGTTATTTGTGTCTTTCGGCCCGTCGAGGGTGCACCAGCCGAACGATGTTATTGAGCCCCCCTTCCCGCAATCGTCCCGATAGAACGAATAGTTGATCGAGAAGGGTGTCAGTGCCGGATATCCCGTTCCCTCCTTGTAGAGGGTATTCGCCTCGCTAGTTGAGCCGACGGCATCCATGCGATTTCCCAAAGTGAAGTTTACTCCGAGAGATGTCCTGAAGATCGCGATGCCGGAGTTGTCGGGAATATCCGTCGTATAGGTGGCGTTGCCGACCGCGGTCGTACCATTGCCGGCCGGATAACTTGCAAGCGAGTATCCGACGGAATTGACGCAAAGATAATGGCCCCGATTCGGGATCACGGTACCGTTCGGGATCACACATCGGGCAACGCCGTTCGAGCCGGCCACGGCATACCCGGTACCGCCGCCCGCGACCGTGTGATCTGCGCCGCTGTTGTTGTAGATCTCGACGAATTCGTCATTCGCCCCATTGGGTCCACGCACCCGAAACTCGGAAATGATGAGTTGTGCCGAGGCGTCGCTCGCGAGAAATAGGAGACCTGTGAATGGTAGAACGTACAAAATCAAGGTAATACACTTTTTCATTTCTTCTCCTCTTATCACGAGGGTCCGTTTTCGCTTTCGCGGGCTCCCGGATAAATGCTGGTGGAAAGTGATCTCCAGTACTCCTGAAGACAGGGACGGCGATTCGGGAGAGGTTTGCCGCTATAATCGGCGATCAAACCGCGATGAATGTGCCTTTGGTTCCGTTAGAAGCAAGGACCCGAAAGCGCATGTTTCTTCCGGCGCTGCGGGAGGATGGCTCTGCGGTAATTCAAATTGTTCGGTTGAAACTGCGCGCTGGAGCGGGGGTTATTCCTTTCACCGATATTAAAACACACAGCCGCGACCGGTTGTTAACTTAGTCGATCGGAAGATTACAGAATAAGCATTCAGGGAACGGATCATGATTGGTCATGATAGCTCCAGAGGGTTACTTCAGGCGCCTACTCATCCGAGATATGCATCCTCAAACCGGGTGAACTGTTTCAGGAACGCGAGCTTGATCGTATCGGTCGGACCGTTTCGCTGCTTCGCGATTATAAGCTCCGCGATATTTTTCTGGTCTTCCGGGATCTCATCCAGATTTTTTGCGTAATAATCCGCCCGGTAGATAAACGCTACGACGTCGGCGTCCTGCTCGATACTTCCCGATTCGCGAAGATCGGACATCATAGGTTTCGGGGGATTGCGGGCTTCGGGCGCACGCGACAGCTGCGACAAGGCCATCACTGGAACGTTGAATTCCTTTGCCAGCGTCTTCAGATCACGCGAGATCTGCGACACTTCCTGCTGCCGGTTTTCGTTTCGTCGCGAGCTGCCCATCAGCTGCAGGTAATCGACCATCACGAGATCGAGTTTCTTCTGCTCGGCAACAAGACGTCGAAGCTTCGCCCGCATTTCGAGCACATTAATACCAGGCGTATCGTCGATGTAGATATCTGTAGCGGCGAGCGTGCCTATCGCCTCTGCAAGCCGCGCCCAGTCCGGTTTCGACAGCATTCCCGTTCGCAGATTTCGCGCGTCGACGGACGCCTGCGAACTGAGCATACGCATGACGAGTTGCTCTTTCGACATTTCGAGAGAGAAGACAGCGACGGTCGCTTTCTCATTTACGGCGGCACGCTGGGCAATATTGAGACACAGGGCGGTCTTACCCATCGAGGGCCGCGCGGCAACGATGATCAGATCGGCCGGCTGAAAACCGGACGTGATCTGATCAAGATCGCGGAAACCGGTCGCCAGTCCAGTTAAAGCGTGCGATTCGTGGTGGGCATACTCCTGGATCTTCGTGAAGACGTTCTCGGCGATCGGCTGGATTCGCGAGAAGCCCTGGCGGTCTTCCATCTGCGTGAGTGCAAAGATCATCTGCTCGGCACGATCCAGAACAACCTCGGCATCTTCCTCTTCCTCGAGAGCCTCACTGGTGATCTCGTTGCACGTTCGCACGAGGGTGCGCATCATCGACTTGTCTTTGACGACCTTGATGTAGTCCTTTACGTCGGTAAAATGCGGCAGACCGTACGTGAGATTCGTAATAGTGGCGACACCACCGATCGCCTCAATGGGCCCGTCCTTTTTGAGTTCTTCACTGATGAGAATCGGATCGATACGCTTCGAAGTTTCGAACAGCGAGATCATCGCATTGAAGATGCGACGGTGCAGCGGGCCGTAGAAGTCTTCGGGTTTGAGGTGTTCGACCGCCTGCGAGATCAGCGCATTATCCAGCAGGATCGCACCTAAAATGGCACGCTCGCTGTCCTCGCTGCTGGGCAGCGGACGTTCGAGAAATTGATCTCTTCGAGGGTCGGGGAATGCAAATGCCATGATTTATGAGAATGGAATGCGAGGTATATTCTAAAGCGAAAGCGGTGGAGTGTAAATTTTACGGTGCGGAAAATTCTTCTTATTTCGAACCTTGAATCGGCACGTCATTTTGTGTTTTGTTTCGTGTCATTTCGTGTCGTTTACTGGTTGCAGTTCATTAAAAACGGAACGCGAATCAACTCAAAACAACACGAAAGGCGCACGAAAGTTTTGCCGAGACACAAAGAGAGCCGCGACGTTCGCCACGACTCTCCGCTTAACTCGTTCTGTTTTTACTACGCTTCGTCCGCTGCCGTATCTTCCGTATCCAGGGCAGGCTCACCGGACGTCTCAGCATCGACCGCCTCGGCCTGTGCCTCTTCCGACTCTGCCTTTGCCGCCTTCCGGCTCTTAGCACCTTTAGCCTGCTCGACCTCGCCGCCCTCAGCCGTAACCGTCACCGGTACTTGTAAGACTACCTCTCGGTGGAGCTTAACGTTGACGGTATACTCACCCGTCTCCTTGATCGGTTGGCGAAGAGCGATCTTCTTGCGATCGATCTCATAGCCTTTGGCCTGAAGCGCTTGAGCGATATCCATCGAAGTGATCGAGCCAAATAGCGTTCCGCCTTCGCCCGCTTTGCGCTCGAACGCAAGTTCGATGGTGCCCATCTGCTCTTTCTGTAATTCAGCTGTGGCCTTTTCCTCGGCGGCCTTTTTGAGAAGGGCTGCTCGCTCCTGCTCGATCTGTTTGACGTTGCCTTTCGTTGCCAACGTTGCGAGGCCATGCGGCAGAAGGTAATTACGTGCATAGCCCGCCTTTACCTTAACGATCTCGCCACGTCCGCCGAGGGCGTCGACGTCCTCTCTTAAAAGAATTGTTGTGTTTGCCATGATAATTTCCTAGTGATTTGGATCCAAGCCAGTCGCATTGCCAACGGACATGAAGGCTCCGATCCAAGATCCAAAAATCCCAAATCCAAAACCGAAGCCTATTCCCAAACGTATGGCAGCAGCGCCATCGAACGGGCACGCTTGATCGCCGTGGCGATCCGCCGCTGGTCTTTAGCGGAGATCCCCGAGATGCGACGCGGCATGATCTTACCCCGTTCCGGGATGAACTGTCGCAAAAACTCTACGTCCTTCCAATCGACGTAATCGGGAACGACCTGTCGCGGCCGACGACGCTGGTAGCGGCGCGGTGCTTTATCGGCAAAACCCTCGTCGGGTATCAGATCGCGTTCTTTGATCTCATCCATTTCTCTATCGATCATAATTCTCTCTCCTGGTTAGGCTGCCGCCTCGGGTACTCCCTCCTCGGTCGGACGGAATCGTGCACGCGTCGCAGCCCGCTTCTCGCGCTTCGCCTTCATCTTGTCAGCCTTCTTTCTATCTTCGTCGACACGAACGGTGATAAAGCGGATGATCATGTCGTTGACGCGCATACGGCGCTCGAGCTCCGCGATCTCCTGCCCACTGCCTTCGATCTCAAATAGAATGTAAAACCCTTCGGTCTTCTTCTTGATCGGATAGGCCAGCGTGCGTTTTCCCCCGTCGTCCATGCGGACCACAGTACCGCCTTCTTTCTCGATCAGCTTGCCGACCGCTTCATTAAGTTTCGTGAGCTTATCGGCCGGCGTTTCCGGATCGACTATATACATCACTTCATAGGTTCTATTTGCCATCTTCTTCCCTCTTTATTTGCGATTTACGATTTCAGTTTGCAACCTTCCCGCAAACGCGATCGCAAACCAAAATCGAAATCGCAATCAATTAAACTCCGCCATTGCCTTGTCGATCCCGTCTCTGATGACGGCCTGAACCGCTCCGGCACAAGTGTCCAAGATCTTTTCAACTTTCGTGCTCTCGTCCTTCGAAAAATTCTCGAGCACAAACTTCTTCGTGTTTTCCACCGGATGCTCCGGCATAATTCCTATACGCAGCCGAACGAATTCGTTCGTGCCTAGGCATTCGATGATCGACCGAAGTCCGTTGTGGCCGCCATGCGAACCCGTCGGCCGGAGCCTGATCCTACCGAACGGTAACGCCAGGTCATCCGAAACAACTATCAGTCGCTCGATGCTGCGATCGGGCTTTGTCAAGAGGCAGCTAACCGCTTCGCCGCTCAAATTCATGAACGTCTGCGGCTTTGCCAGTTCCGAGCTTCGGTTCTCGATCTCTGCCCGGCCGATAAGACTCCGGCATTCAACACGCTTGACCTGCGTCTGGTTCTCACGAGCCAGGAGGTCAACGACCATAAACCCGAGATTATGCCGTGTCTTTTCGTATGCCGCACCCGGATTCCCAAGACCGACAATCAGCCAGTTCGTTTCCAAACCTAGTCGCCGCCTTCGCCTTCGCCTTCACCACCCTCGGCCGGTGTCTCTTCACCGACAACCTCGGGCTCTGCGGCTTCGAGCTGCGGTTCAAGCTCAACTTCCTTGACTATGACGATCGAAGCGACCACAGTTTCCGGCGATTCATGGATCTCGATGCCCGGTCCGACCTTTAGATCCGACACGTGGACACCGTGCTCCGACGTTAATGCTGTTACATCAACGTCGAATGAATCAGGTGTGTTTGCGGGTTCGCAAAGCACCTTGATCTCACGAAGGGCCTGAGTCAGAACGGCGCCTTCCTCTTTCAGTGCTTCCGGCTCACCGATAAGATGGATCGGAACGGTCATCTCGATCTTTTCACCGCGTGCAAACCGACGCAGGTCGGCGTGAATAAGCCGGCCTCTAATGGGGTCGATCTGACGGTCCTGAAAGATCACGTCGTTCACGCCCTCGCCTGGTATATCAAGCGAAAATACGGTGTTCACACCTGTGTCCGTCCGAAGGATCGCTGCGAGGTCCTTTAGCTCCGCGACCGCCGCGAAAGATTCCGTACCGCCGCCGTAAACGACGACCGGTATCTTTCCTTCGGCGCGCAGTCGGCGGTTCGTATTCTTGCCGCGGCCTTCACGCTTTTCAGCCTTTACAACAATTTTTTCAGCCATAAACTTTTTAGTTCCGTGTTCAGAGTTCAGAGTGCCGGCTTAGGCCCGAAGCTCGCAAGGATCAACAAGCTTAAGCTTGCACTGTGAACTCTGCCCTAAATAAACAATGACGAAACGCTCGTCTCGTCGTGAATTGACCTGATCGCCGAAGCAAGCAGCTTCGCGACGCTCAAAACCTCTATCTTGCCATTCTCTTTGAGCGGCAATCCGCCATTCCCCAGCGGTATCGTGTTGGTCACGATCACCTTCTTCAAATACGACTTGTTGATATTCTGGGTCGCCTTTCCGGACAACACGGCGTGAGTGAAGCACGCAAATATCTCGTTGGCTCCCGCCTTGTGCAATGCTTCCGCAACTTTGCAGATCGTGCCGCCGGTGTCGCACATATCGTCGACGATGAGACAGTTCTTCCCGGCGACGTCACCGACGATGTTCATCACATCCGCCTCATTTGCCCTCTCGCGCCGCTTGTCGCAAAGTGCGAGGCCTGCGTCCAGCCGTTTAGCGTATGCCCGGGCCCGCTCCGCCCCACCCGTGTCCGGAGCGACAACGATCAGGTTCTCGATCGGATTCGTCCGAAAGTAGTCGACGACGATCGGTGCTGCGTAAAGATGGTCGACCGGCACATCAAAAAAACCCTGGATCTGAGAAGCGTGCAGATCGATCGTCAGTATCCGCTGGGCGCCAGCCCGGACGATTAGGTTCGATACGAGCTTGGCGGCGATCGGGACCCGCGGACGATCTTTCTTGTCAGAACGGGCGTATCCGAAATAGGGGATCACTGCAGTGACGCGTTCCGCCGAGGCCCGGACGAATGTGTCCATCATGATCAGCAGTTCCATCAGGTGCTGATCGGTGGGCGGGCAAGTCGGCTGCACGATAAATACATCAGAGCCGCGAACATTTTCCAGGATCTGGAAATTGAACTCCCCGTCGGAGAATCGCTCGGTGCTTGCCTTGCCGAGATCGCAGCTCAAATGCGAACAGATCTCTTCCGCGAGAGCCGGATGCGCATTACCCGAGAAAATTTTGACGTTACCAGTTACGCTCATCAAGGTTTAGAGTGCGGGCCTCAGCTCGTTATAACGCGATAAATCGCACACTCTGAACAATAAAAAAGCGGCTTTGTAAGATACAAAGCCGCATTCCGATTTTGAAATGGCTGGGGCGGAAGGATTCGAACCTGCGAATGCCGGATCCAAAGACCGGTGCCTTACCACTTGGCTACGCCCCAATTATTTCAGAAACTGATCGGAAGCGACTCTAAAACACCTGTTTCAGTGCCTCGCGGTACTCATCCCGCGATACAGTCGCTACGGCAAACTTTCGCCAGTTGACCTCTTTGTCAAGGGCTTTTAGTGCTGCTTGCCGTGTCTCGTCTTTGTCAAAAACCGCGAAAACGCTTCCGCCGCTGCCGCTCAGCATTGCCTGTCGGGCTCCGAGGTCGAGCAGCGTAACTTTGGCGCGCTCGACTTCAGGATAGGCCGCGAAAACCGTTGTTTCAAAGTCGTTCTTGAAGGCCGTATGTTTAAAATCCGCCGATTCAAGGTCAAAACGACAAAGTCGAAGTCTACGTTTCGACTCCTGCTTTGTCAAGGGATCAGCATTGAGGCGTTTGAAGGCATCCCGGGTCGCGACAGCGACGTCGGGTGTGACGACAAGCATGAATTCCTCAGTAAAATCGCTTATCGGTTCAACACTCTCTCCGCGTCCGGTCCCGAGGGCAGTTCCACCGTACAAAAAGAAGGGAACGTCCGAGCCCAGACGTTCCGCCAGCGGATGAAGGGCCTCGACTCCCGCATCGACTCGCCAGAGCTTTCGTAGGCCGAGCAAGACGACAGCCGCATTTGATGAGCCTCCGCCAAGGCCGCCTGGGGCCGGGATTCGCTTCTCGAGGTGAATCCGGGCACCGCACTTGATCCCGAATTCGGACCTTAGTTCGTTTGCCGCACGTACGACGAGATTCTGCTCTCCGACTGGAATACCGTCGTCACCACACGTCATTCGAACGTCTTCGCCGAGCGCGATGGTAAGGTCGTCCTGGAGTGAAATCGTTTGGAAAACCGTACACAGATCATGAAATCCGTCGGGCCGGCGTCCGATCACCTGCAGATGTAGGTTGATCTTCGCAAACGAAGGCAACAGAAGCTCGCGGTTCTCCATTCGTTCTAGAATAAAAGCCTAAAACGTGTTTGTAAACGCAAATTTCCAGCGAACGATAAGACGAAAGAAACCACCCCAGAGACGAGGTGGTTTCGGAGGTTTCAGGTAACTTTTAGAACAAAGCAGGTTTACTTTCTGAGCAGAAATACCTGTGTCAAATAGTAAGTACCATCCGATGTGATCGCGACACCGACCGCCGATTCCTTCCAGTTCGGTCCCAGAAGATTTTTACGATGTGCCGTAGATTCCATCCATTTCTCTACGGCGAGCGCCGCGGGGTCTTCATAACCGCGTATATAGGCGATGTTCTCGCCGATGGTTCGCCACGAGCCG
This sequence comes from Pyrinomonadaceae bacterium, assembly GCA_036375155.1. Lineage (GTDB taxonomy): Bacteria > Acidobacteriota > Blastocatellia > Pyrinomonadales > Pyrinomonadaceae > OLB17. The sequence continues at coordinate 301 of DASUSJ010000096.1, read as the reverse complement.
AGACCGATTCGATCCGCACGTCCGTCAACCATTGAGCCGTCGGTCCCGCGATGACTAAAAAACTTGGCTTCCGCCATGTTATGCGAATGGAGCCTTGCAACGGCAGCCACCTCGTCATTCCATTCAAGCTCCGACAGGCCTTGAGAGCGTCGTTCCCTGTTGAGCATGCTGAAGACCTTGCGTTCGAGCTTCGCGGCTTCGGCCGATTCCGCCGAACGGACTCCGCTGGCTGCCGAACTCGCGGAACGGCTCGTCAGTCGCGCCAGTGCCGCGTTCTCCGAAAGACCCGGTCTCAAGTCGA
>DASUSJ010000095.1:0-5125 GCA_036375155.1 Pyrinomonadaceae bacterium | reverse complement strand
TCCGCTACGGCATCAATGTGGATCGCTTTCCGGAGACATCCCGGATTCCTCACCGCGGATTCCGAGTAGTTTCTATCGGCAACCTCGATCCGGTAAAAGGGTTCGATATTTTGATTCGCGCCGCCGCGATCGTTGCCGCTCAGAGGCCAGATGTCGAATTCGAGATTATTGGTGAGGATCGAAGCCGGTCGCGTCGGAATGAAAGAGAATTGCGGCGCCTGATTTCTGAGATGGAACCGTCGACAAAGGTCGTGCTCTCTGGCTGGTCGGATAAGATCCCGGAGAAGTTGCCGAATTTTGATGTTTTTGTATCGACCTCGCGTACAGAGTCTTTCGGCGCGGCTATTGCCGAAGCGATGTTGTGCGGCGTGCCCGTGATCGCTACCGAAACGGAAGGAGCAAAGGAGATCATCTCTGACCCGTCGCTCGGCCGGCTCGTTCCGGTCGATTCGCCGCGATCGCTGGCTGCCGAGATTATCGAGCTCATCGACAACGAGCAAACGCGCGCGCAACTCGCTCTTAACGGTCGGGCTCATATTTTGGCAAACTTTTCATTCGACCGGATGGTCGACGAAACGGAACGGCTATACCGGCGAATCGTCCCGCCGGACCGATGAGGCTCCGGGCCTCGAACGGTTCTCGTAGCGTGTGCTAAAATCAGCCTGAAACTTAAGGAAATATGACACCCGAGATCAAGGAAGCACTGACGGCCGCCGAGGCGGAAAAGCAACGCTGGGAAGAGGAAACCCTGGCGAAGGTCCTGCAAAAAACGCCCGAGCGAAAAACAAAATTCGAAGGCGTTTCACTCGAGCCTGTAGAACGTCTCTATACCGAATCTGATACCGAAGGCATCGACGTCGGGTTTCCGGGCGAGTATCCCTACAAGCGCGGAATTCACCCGACCGGCTATCGCGGCCGACTGTGGACGATGCGCCAGTTTGCCGGCTTCTCGTCGCCGGAGAACACCAACGCTCGATTCAAGTATTTGATGGAGCACGGCCAAACCGGCTTGTCCGTTGCATATGATCTGCCAGCGTTGATGGGATTGGACGCGGATTCGCCATTGAGCGAAGGCGAAGTCGGCAAATGTGGTGTCGCGGTTTCCTCTCTAGCGGACTTTGAAGTTCTCTTCGACGGCATCCCGCTTGATCAGGTCACCGTCTCGCAAACGATCAATGCGCCGGCACCGATTTTTTTGGCGATGTATCTGGTCGTTGCGGAAAAACAGAAAGCAGACTTCACGAAGATCTCGGGCACACTGCAGAACGATATTCTCAAGGAGTACATCGCGCAGAAAGAGTGGATCTATCCGATCAAGCCCGCGATGAAACTTGTCATCGACACCTTCGAGTATTGTTCGAAGAACGTACCGAAATACAATCCGATCTCGATCTCTGGTTATCACATCCGCGAAGCCGGTGCTACCGCACTGCAGGAACTAGCGTTTACGCTTCGAGACGGTGTCGAATACGTACAGTATGGCGTCGATCGTGGAATGGATGTGGACGAGTTCGTCCCGCGTCTTTCGTTCTTCTTCAACGCACACAATGACTTTTTCGAAGAGATCGCCAAGTACCGCGCGGCGCGTGTGGTCTGGGCCCGGACAATGAAGGAACGTTTCGGTGCGAAGAATCCGCGGACGATGCAGCTGAGATTTCACACTCAGACAGCAGGCGTATCCCTCACGGTCCAGCAGCCCCTGAATAACATTGCACGTGTCGCGATCCAGGCGCTCGCCGGCGTGCTGGGTGGAACGCAGTCACTGCATACCGATTCGTACGACGAAGCCCTCGCGCTCCCAACGGACGAAGCAGCACTCATCGCGCTTCGCACCCAGCAGATCATCGCTGAGGAGACGGGTGTCGTGAACACGGTGGATCCGCTTGGTGGGTCCTGGTATCTGGAATCGCTTACGGAAAAAATGATCGCGGGCTGTATGGATTACTTCGGCAAGATCGATGGATTCGGTGGTATGGTCGAGGCGGTCGAAGCCGGCTTCCCGCAGCGCGAGATCCAGGAGTCGGCCTATCTTTATCAGAAAGCGGTCGAACGAGGTGAGCAGACAATTGTGGGCGTAAACAAATACGCGATGCACGACGAGATCCACAAGACCGACATCCTCCAGATCGACGAAACGGTTCGTGACCACCAGCTTGAGCGTCTTGCGCATGTCAAAGCCACTCGCGACAACGGCGCCGTTTCGACGGCACTCGACCGGCTAAAACTGGCTGCCCGTGGCAATGAGAACACGATGCCGGCGATCATCGACGCTGTCGCAGCGTATGCGACCGTCGAGGAGATCTGCGTCGCACTACGCGATGTGTACGGTATCTACGAAGAACCGGCGTTTTAGATTGTCCATTTTTCTTGATTAACAGTGCCGGCGTCATGAAAAAGTGGAAAAAGATGCTGAGAGGTCTTAATCGACGCCATTCGGCCTGACTCATCATTTCATCGGCTCCAATTCAATCCGGAGCGGTCGCTGCGATCCTCTCGTCAGAAGCACATCCACGAGGTGCCGCCGTCTTAGCACTTCCCTTGAGAGCTTAATATCCCGCCCGTCTCTATCGCGAAATTGACTTCCCTATTGGACGGTGTTATCAATTACGCATTCCACAAAGTTTAGACGTGCCCGGCTGTTCGTTTTTTAACGGGAAACGCCACGGGCCTTAATTTTATCTACCCCAAGGAGACCTGTATGAAATGGACTAGACTTTTTGTCGTGACGTCGGTCGCGGCTCTCGCCCTCGGATGCCAACCGGCTTCCAATACAACCAACAACTCGGCCGTTTCGAACGCGAACGCGAACGCGAATGCGAATGCCTCGGGGCCATCGGCAGCCGCTCCGACAAAGGACAACCTGGTGGCGCTCGAGAAGAGTGCTTATGAGGCCTGGAAAACAAAGGACTCAAAATTCTGGGACACGTTTCTCGCGGCGAACTTTGTCGGCTATGGCGCGAGCGGCAAACTTGATAAGGCGGCGGCGGTCAAGGAATATACCGGTGCGGAATGCGACGTAAAAAGTTACACGATAAGCGATGATCAGATGACGTCGCTCGGTAACGATGCCGTGTTGCTAACACACAAGGTTAGCGTCGACGGAACTTGCGGTGGGCAGAAACTACCGCCGAACAGTTGGGCTGCCAGTGTTTATGTTCGCGAAGGCAGCCAATGGAAAGGCGTATTTCACGCCGAAACTCCGGTCCCCGATCCTAATGCCTCCCCAAGTCCAGCTTCGGCTCCGGCAGACAAACCGGCTGCTTCGACCGCCCCTGCAGGCGAAACTAAAGCAGATCCTACGACCGACGCTTTGTTTACCCTGGAAAAGAAAGCGTGGGACGACTGGAAGAACAAGAACGGCGCGGGCTTAGAGGCATGGGCGGGATCGAATCTCGTCTCGTTCACAAGCAAGGGTCGTCAGGACCGCGGCGGCGCGATCAAGACCTGGATGGAGGACGGCTGTCAGGTTAAGTCAGTTTCACTTACAGACCCGTCAACGATCGCGCTCGGTCCCGATTTCAGCCTACTGATGTTCAAGGCGTCTCCCGAAGGCATGTGCGGCACAACCCCTCTACGGCCGGAGTATGGAACATCCATTTATGGCAAGGAAGGAGGAGCATGGAAGGCGGTCTTTACAATGGGCACGCCCATGATGTGACGTGAATGACTTGATCAAGAATGAATAGAGGAACCTAGAAACTCGGTGGTCAGTCCGAGAACGAACCCGATTCAATAGCGTGGGGTAGAACGAGCCTTGGCGAGGGACACCCCACGATCTTTTCGGGAATGAAGTACGTCACCGCCGATCGAACCGGGCTTTTTAGACGACCCCTTCCTGCTTTCCCTTATAGACTACTTCCCCCCGTAGCTTACCCGCCAGATCTTATCTCCGCCGTCATCCGTAATAAGCAGCGAGCCGTCCGAGGCGACCAGAAGACCGACGGGCCTTCCCCAAACCTCGTTGGAATTCTCGTCCGGCAGCCAGCCCGTAAGGAAATCTTCGTAGCGGTTGCCGACCAGCTTTCCGTTATTGAATCGGACCCGGATGATCTTGTAGCCCGTGAGCTTTTGGCGGTTCCACGAGCCGTGCAACGCGACGAAAGCGTCACCTTGGTATTCTTTCGGGAACATCTTTCCCTGGTAGAAAGCGATGCCGAGCGCAGCCGAGTGTGAGGTAAGCAGGACGTCCGGGACGATCGCCTTTTTCACGAGGTCGGGGTTCTCGCCCTTACGGCGTGGATCTTCGTTCTGACCGATGTATGAGTATGGCCAGCCATAGAAGCCGCCTTCTTTAACAGAGGTGACATAATCGGGAACGAGATCGTCGCCCAAGCCGTCGCGTTCGTTTACCGCCGTCCACAATTCGCCGGTCTTGGGATTCCATGCGAGGCCGATCGGATTGCGGAGGCCGCCCGCGAAGATACGATGATTCTTCCCATCGGGATCGTAAACGGAGATGGCCGCTCGACGCGGGTCGGCTTCGACGTTGACGTTCGACGCCGAGCCGATCGACACGAACATCTTGCCGCCGTCGGGTGAGAATAAAATATTTCGCGTCCAGTGCTGGTTATATCCCCCAGGCGTGAGTTCGACGAGTCTCTCGGGCTCGCCCGCGGCAGTCGTCTGACCACTCCGGTATTTGAGCCGTACGACGGCATCTGTATTCGCGACATAAAGCCAGTCCTTGTGAAACGCCATCCCGAACGGTTGGGAAAGCTTGTCCGAAAACACGAATCGCTCCTCCGCCACACCGTCCTTGTTCTTGTCGCGAAGAACGATTATTGAATTCGCACGTGAGTCCGCGAGGAAAACATCGCCGTTCGGCGCCAGGGCCATCCATCGCGGCTCGCGGAAATTGCCGTCCGCAAAGACATTTATCTTGAAACCCCTAGGGAGATACAGCTTCGCGTCGGCCGGTTGTGGAATCCGCTTTGACGCGCGGACCGCGCTCTTAGTTTCGAATGGGGGCGGAAGTGTCGCGGCGTCGACTCGATGAATGGTCGGCTTATCAAACGGAACCACGGCAGGTTGAGTACCCAAGGTTGGACCGGTTTGCGCGAAGCATGCCGTAGCAAACAAAAGAACGCCGAAGCCAATTGTCAAAACACATCTGTTATAATTTGAG
>DASUSJ010000094.1:0-11953 GCA_036375155.1 Pyrinomonadaceae bacterium | reverse complement strand
GGCAACTCGACCGTCGAATCCATCCAGTCAGGCGTTTACTACGGTTATGTAGAGATGGTTCGCGGCTTGATCGCGCGGTGCGCGTCCGGACTCGACCGGCCCTTGAAGATTGTGACCGGAGGTAACGCGGGGTTAGTAGATGGAATCGCGGACGCAACCGATCCGGACCTCGTCTTGACTGGCTTACGATTGCTTGCCAAATCGGCCGCACCCAACTTAAACGGTTAGGGGCTCGATCGAGTCACTACCTGGGCAAAAGCGCGTGGTTGTTCGAGTCAGTGCCACCTGCGTAAGCGGGTGGTGCGTCAAGGTCAGTACCACCTGCGTAAGTGGGTGGGTCAGCACACGAAATCAACTCACGTCTTTGTCGAGTCTCGCCCAACCCGTCGCAGCCAGTAATGACCTGGACCGCAGTCGCTTCTACCGCTCACGCTGCCGTCGGCAGAAACTTCGGTTTTCGTCGCGCCTTCGTCGCTTGCTCGAACGCGTAAGCAAGTCTGATCAGAACATGCTCGGTGTAAGGTCTTCCGAAGAACGATATGCCGATCGGGAGCTCGCGAATGAACCCGGCCGGAACCGTGATACTTGGGTAGCCCGCAACGGCGGCTAGGGACGAGCTTGAAATATAATTGCTGCCGCAGTCGCCGTTGACCCAGTCGATCATCCACGTCGGAGCGTTCGACGGAGCGACTATCACGTCAAGCTTGTGCTGATTCATCACGGCATCTATGCCGTCCTCGCGTGTGAGTTTAATACAGAGAGCCCGAGCGTCCAGGTATTCTTTCGACGTCAGCGGTCCTTTCTTTGCTGACGACTCAAAGATCTCCTGCTTGAAGTACGGCATTTCGCGAGCCGCGTTGTCGTTGTTAAATTTGATCAGGTCATCGAGCGTTTTGTATCTCGAACCGCGACCGGCCAGGTATTTTTCTAGACCGTCTTTGAATTCGAATTGCAGCACCTCATATTCTGCATCGCCAAATTTCTCCAGATTCGGAAACCTTACGTCGACAAGCGTCGCACCGCCGGCTTTCATCGCGTCGAGTGCCGCGTTCGTGACCTTATCCACTTCCGCGCGCTTACCCCAGTAATCACGGGCTACGCCGATAACCGCGCCTTTAAGTCCATCAGGTTTAAGAAACGTCTCATAATCGGTTCGCGCCTTGGCCGCGTTCTGCGACGTCGCCGCATCCGATGCATCGACCGCGGTCATGACGGAAAGCATGATCGCGGCGTCCGCCACTGTCCGTGTCATCGGCCCGGCAGTGTCCTGTGATGCCGCTATCGGGATCACGCCGCTCCGCGAGATCAATCCCACAGTCGGCTTTAGTCCAACGATTCCGCAGATCGAAGCCGGGCACACGATCGATCCGTCAGTTTCCGTGCCGATCCCCAAAGCTGCAAAATTCGCTGCGATCGCCGCTCCCGTTCCCGACGAAGAACCGCAGGGATTGCGATCGAGAATGTAAGGATTACGTGTTTGCCCGCCACGCCCTGACCAGCCGCTGGTCGAACTCGTCGAGCGGAAGTTCGCCCATTCGCTGAGATTCGTTTTGCCCAATATAACCGCGCCTGAGCGCCTTAGCTGCTCTACAAGGAAGGCATCCCGCTTCGGGACCGGAGCGTCGAGTAGCGCAAGGCTCCCGGCCGTAGTTTTCATCTTGTCCGCTGTGTCGATATTGTCTTTCAGCACTACCGGAATGCCGTGCAGCGGTCCGCGTATCTTTCCGGCCGCGCGTTCCCGGTCGAGCGTTGCAGCGATGTCGAGTGCGTCCGGATTGAGCTCGATCACTGAGCTCGTCTGTTTATCGCCACTCTTGATCCGCGCGATGTAGGTCACGACCAGGTCGCGTGCCGTCACATCGCCCTTCTGCATAGCCACCTGCAGACTAGCGGCTGTTGCTTCCTCGACGTTGAAATCCTTTGCCGTTGCAAAACTGTTGCCGGCCAGCAAACCGATACTGGCGGCAGTGGTTACGCTGATAAACTCGCGTCGGTCCATGTGTTAATTGGCTCCCTGTATCTTTTGTAAATTCTCCCGTGCCACATTCAGCCCCGGCTGGTATTGCAGCGCGGTTTGGAACGAAGATGCTGCGTTGGCCGAATCATTCTTTGCCGCATATGCTTCGCCGAGAGTGTTATAGGAATACGCCAGAGCATCACGGGTCAAGCTTTCGTCCCCGATCTCGATCGCACGGTGAAGATGCTTTTCTGCGTTTTCGGTATCGGCTTTCTTAGAGTACGCGACTGACAGGTTCGAATAAACTATCCCTGTGTTCGGCCTGATCTGCAAGGCCTTGCGATAACTGGCGACGGCGTCGTCGTAACGGCCGAGCTCAACGCGCAGCAGCCCGATCGTGTTGTGAGCTTCGGCGTAATTAGATGTGTGGTCCAACAGTTCGGTACAGCGTCGCTCTGCATATTCGGCAGGCGCTTTCTCGACGTAGTGAGTGCACAAGAGATTCATCAGCAAGTAATTGTTTGATGTGACCGCCAGAGATCGAGTGTATAGTGTCTCGCTGTTCTTCCAGGCTCGTGCTTGGTCAAATGCAGCGATGCTGAGAGCAACCAGCGCTGTCGACGTAACCGCGACGGCGGTGCGTGTCTTCATCTTGAGCCGTTCTACCAATTCTGCCCCGCTCCAAACGACAATGATGAAAAGCCCAAAATACGGAATGTACGTGTACCGGTCGGCCATCGATTGAGAACCGACCTGAACCAAGCCGATCACGGGAACGAGAGTCCCCGTAAACCAAAACCACCCTACTGCAATAAACGGGCGCTTCCTGAACTGCCAGACAGCGACCGCCGTTATCGACACGAAGATCGTCACGTATGCGATGACGGCTGGTAGGCTGATCCGACCGTCGAGCGGATACCAGACCGCCAGGTTCACCGGATAGAACATCGCGAAAATGTACTTGACGTATGACAGCAGGGAGTTGAGGATACGTGACTCGAGCGGAAATCTTTCTATCTGCATCACCGCTCCGCCGGCCTTTTGCGCCGCGTAAGTGATCAGGCTGGATGCTGCCGTGAGAACGAATAAGGGGATCTTCTCGACCATCAGTGGAACCAGCTCTTTCACACGCACCACACGGTTGAGCGGCCACAGGTCGAGAAGCAGCAGAACGAACGGGAGCGTGACGACCATCGGCTTTGCCATAAGCCCGAGGCCGAAGAGCACGAACGTGAGGATGAAATATGGCGAGACCAACCGCCTCAGGATCGATGCGTCAGCCGCACTGCCACGCGCGTAGCGGACATACGCCAGCATCGTGAAGAGCCAGAACAGCGTACTTAGCAGATCCTTGCGCTCCGAGATCCAGGCGACCGACTCGACATGTGTGGGGTGCACGGCGAACAGAAACGCGACCAGAAAACTTTTCCAGATCGCGCCTGTGTAGGTCCTGAAAACAACATAGGCAAGACAGGCATTGCCAAGATGCAGCACCACATTGACTGCATGGTGAGCACCCGCGTTCAGCCCGAAAAGCTGGACGTCCAGCGCGTGCGAGAGCCAGGTCAGCGGATGCCAGTTCGCAAAATAGATCGCAGTGAACGCCCATTTGATGGATTCGGCGTTCACTCCGCTCATCACCGCGCCGTTCCGGTAAACGTAATGAGGGTCATCTAGATTGATGAAATCAAATCGAACGGTCTGGCCATAGATAAAAAGGCAAACAGCGGCGAGGGAATAGAAGATCAGTGGCTCGGCCCATCTGTCTAGAAAAGTCCTGTCCCCTTCGTTCATCTCGAATTGTTCGTATCCTGATGTTGTGGATCAGCCGTTAATATTCGCGGCGAACGTTGCCGGCGTCGATCTCCTTATAGTAATTAGGCAGGAGCTTCTGTCCGCGTGTGCGAAAAATGCGGGTGCGGACGAGTCGCATGCGGTGCAGACGGAATGCGATCGACGTAGCCAGCACGCCGAAACCGTACCTAACGCTTCGCGAGAAATTAATCGATGAAGCTTCCGGGAAGTAGCGTGTGGGGGTCGATATCTCACCGACGCGAAAACCGAAGTGAATGACCTGTGCGAGCATCTGGTTGTCGAAAACGAAGTCATCGGAGTTTTCGTTGAGTGGCAGGTCTTCAAGCACACCGCGGCGGAATGCACGAAAACCGGTGTGGTACTCCGAGAGCTTGAATCCGAGCAGAATATTCTGGAACAGAGTCAGGAACCGGTTCGCAACGTACTTGTAAAGCGGCATACCGCCCTTCGTCGCGCCTTCGCCAAGAATGCGAGACCCGATAACAACATCATATTCGCCATAAGCGATCATTCCCGCCATCGGAACGATAAGGTTCGGTGAGTATTGATAATCCGGGTGCACCATCACGACGATATCCGCGCCGCGTCGAAGGGCTTCGCGATAGCAAGTCTTTTGATTTCGGCCGTAGCCGAAATTCTTCTCGTGGCGAAAAACGGTGAGGCCGAGCTCGTTCGCGAGGGCGACAGTCTCATCCGAGCTGGCATCATCGACGAGCAGGATCTCGTCAACGATGTCATGCGGAACTTCGTCGACCGTACGCCTTAGGGTCTGCGCGGCGTTATACGACGGCATAACGACCACTATCTTCTTTCCGTTTAGCATCAGGGGAAATCAGGGTTTGATTATGAGACAGCACAGACGAAAAGTGAATCGATCGAGAACCGCGCCGGTGGATTGTTGATAGTGGATAGTTGATAGTTTCATTTCGCATCCGCTACAGCGCATCGACAGGCGCGATCGGCAAACTCTCATTGATCGCAAGCGGACGCACGCTGCTTTCGACCCCCGCCTTCGATGCTTCGTCCATTAGCAGTCTCAACGGCTGGCTCGGAGGTTCGTCCGATAAGTCGAATGTTCCGTAGTGCATCGGTACCAGCGTTCTCGCCCCTGAATCGACGAACGCTTTTACCACGTCAGACGGATTGTTGTGATTCGGTTCCATGAACCATCGTGGCTCGTAGGCGCCGATGCCGATCAGAAAGTAATCGATCTTCGGAAACAACTCACCGGCTTCGCGGTAATGCCGACCATAACCGCTGTCGCCACCAAAGTAGATCGTCGCGGATTCACTTTGGATTATGCACCCGCCCCATAAACGCCAGTTGGTATCGGACAGTCCGCGCCGAGACCAGTGCCGAACGGGAAGAAAATAGATCCGCACACGATCATCCCTAAGTTCGAATTCCTGAAACCAGCCTGCGGTCCCGATCGCGTTCGTCGGTGTCTTCCATTCCCCGAGAACATTCTCAGACCTGAGACCGGCGAGGAACTTCACGTCCGGAAACTTCTTACCGATCGCCCGCAGAGTGCTTTCGTCCATATGATCGCGATGATCGTGTGACAACACCACGTAGTCGAGTTGATTAATATGCTCCAGTGGCGAGGGAACCGGAACGAATCTCGAGATAAACGTTGGATCCCCGAAGACCGGATCGGTGAGGATCGCCACCCCGTTCAGCCGGATATAGAACGAGGCGTGGCCGAGCCAAAGGATGCCGTCCTCATTCGAATTCAAGAACGGTCGGGGGTCTCTTACTTCCAAACGGGCCGTATCGCTCTGTTTCTCGGTCTTGAACTTGTTCCCGCTGAGCTGCCATTTCAGAAGGTCGACACTGCTCGGCAGGAACGGGAATTCGTGATTGATGAAGCGATCCTTTTGATCGACAGGCGTTCCCGGCCAACCCGGTTTTATTGTCGGCAGCTCGTCATTTTGTTTGTATCCCTTCAGCACGGCAGTGTCAGCCTCCGACCACGCCGCCATCAGCAGCAAAGCGCCGGCCACGATCAGAATTACAAAACCGAGTCTGACGAACCACTTCTTCATCCTTCTTGCCAGAATACCACGCTGGCATCTTCGGGCTCTGGCATTTGCTATTGCATTCGTTACTCCTCCGCCGAAATACGAATGACTACGGACCAACGACCGAGGACAAGAACCATCGCCATTGCGTTATAATTTTGCGTAATGAATGTACGGCCGCCGGAAATACCTCCGCATAAGCTGATCTCGTCCCTCCGTGGCTATGATCTACTTCCGGCGATAATATTTCTCCCCACCCGCCGGAAATGTGACGAGGCCGCATCCGAAGTGGCTGGTGACAAGTCGCAGAAAACCGATCCCGAAAAACAGAAACGCCGAGAGCAGATCTTTCTGGAATTTGCCGCGGATAACCCCGAGATCGCCCGACACAAACATCACAAGCTACTCGTTAATGCAGGCGTGGCTTCGCATCATGCCGGGCACATCCCGGCTTGGAAGCTGCTCGTCGAAAAAATGATGTCGAGCGGTTTGCTGAACGCGATCTTCGCAACTTCAACTGTCGCCGCCGGTGTCGACTTCCCCGCACGCACGGTGGTCGTCTCGAATGCCGACACTCGGGGCAACGACGGCTGGCGGCCGCTGCAGGCGAGCGAGCTTCAGCAGATGACCGGACGTGCAGGCCGCCGCGGGAAGGACAATGTTGGCTTCGTCGTACTCGTGCCCGGACAGTTTCAGAATGCGAAAAAGATAGCCGAGCTGCTTCGATCAAAACCCGACCCGCTCGAAAGCCGCTTTCGCGCCACGTACACGAGCCTTCTGAATCTGTTAGACGCCTTTGGGAGTTTCGAGCACGTGCGTTCGATCGCACAGAAGAGCTTCGCCTACCAGACGACGGCGCGGCAGATCGACAAGCTCCAGCGCCTCCTCGACGAAAAGCGAACGCGGCTGAATGCGCGTCTTGCTAGTAATGACTTCGGCTTGACGGAAGGGGACGTACGCGGGTTCGAACGTTTGGTCAGCGCGAAGAACCGTCTCGAAGAGCGCCTGCCGACGACGCGAGCCGAGATCCGCCAGAACTGGCTTCGCGAAAACGTGCAGTCGGGCCGAATCGTCACACAGGGCCGCGGCGGAAAACGGTTGTTTCTCGTTTTCAATGTGTACGGCGACAAAGTGTCAGCGATGCGCGACGACGGCGAGGGGACGACATTCGCGCTGTCCCGCGTTAATCGTGTCTACAAAAATATCTACAGCACCCGTTCGAAGCATATCGAACAGTCATTCTTCGACACCTTTGACGGGAAGAACAAACCGCTCGACGAGCCGAAGCCATCGTTTAAGAAGCAGGGTGGAGATGACGCCTCGTCCCTGATAAACACCCTACTCTCGAGCCACGGGGGGACGGCGTCCCGAAATACGCGGTCCGAGATCCGCGATCCTCAATTGGATCAACTGCTCTGGGAATCCTACGAGGAAGCGCATCAGATCGAGCGTTACACGCGCGATATAGACTACCTATTTGGTGAGATCTGGCAGCCCTTCGAGCGGCGTGCTAAGGTGCTCGATCATTTCGGGTATCTAGACTTCATGTCGGAGAAAGTTACGGATTCCGGCAAATGGCTCGCCGATGTGCGCGTGGATCGTCCGCTGTTGGTCGGTGAGGCGCTGCGGCACGGAGTCTTTGATGGCCTCACGCCGCAAACCGCCGCCGGTCTGATGGCCGCACTCGCCGCTGACTCGGATCGAAACTACGGCGAGCTTTATCTTTCGGATGACTTGCTCGACGTGATAAGCCGATTGGAAGAGATAATTTTCGACGTTTCGAATGCCGAGTGGAGCGCCGGCATCGAGCCAACTGAGGAGATAAATCTGTCGGCGGCCGCAGCTGCAGAACGATGGGCCGGTGGAATGTCATGGGACCAACTCGTGAGGAAAACCGGTGCGGAAGAGGGCGACCTGTTTCGTCTGCTGGCACGCACCGGGGAGGCGCTTTTGCAGGTAGCGAACCTTCGCGATTCTGCTAATGCCGGGGCCGCGGGTATTGCCCGAGCGACGGCGGAGGCGATTCTTCGCGAGCCGGTGCGTTAGTTAAAGCGGCATTATCATCTCGAACTGTCCGAGCAGTTTCGTAAACCCGCGGTTTTGAAAGAACACGACCGATTCGGTCATCGACTCATCCAGGTTTATTACCTGCAGCTTTTGATCGCCCGCGTCCTTCTGCATTTCACGAAGCAACCCGGTCCCGATCCCCTTACGTCTGTAGGTCCGATCTACCGCAAGCTGCGCCAGCCGGCCAAGCCCCGCGGAAAAGACGATATAGCCGACACACTTGTTGCCCTCGAAAGCGCCGAAGACACGCTTCATCTTCATACTTCGTTCAACGGCCTCGAGCGAGTTCTGCCAGGACGGCATTCCGTCCCAGAACGAAGCGAACGGAATAGTTTCGTGGCGATGAATCTCACGGATCTCGATACCGTCAGGCAGCCCGCGCTCCGGCCCGATGAGGGTCGTGGCTTCGAGCAACAACAACTCACGTGTCCTTTCAAAACCCAGCTGCTCGTAAAGCCGAAGGGCGGGTTTGTTATGCGAGATCACTTCGAGGAGGAACTGCTGGAAGCCATCGTCCTTGAATTGCGGGATCATCCACTGGAACATGGCGCGGCTGATGCCCTGTCGCCGGCTTTCGGGCAGAACTGCGGTCCCGGCGTCATAGACCGTCGGCTTCTCATCCCAGTCGCCGAAGCCGTTCAGAGAGAGCCCGACCAGCCGGCCGCCCTCAAAACAACCGGCGGAACGTTCCAGGTCGACCGCGTTAAGCCTGATATGATTTTGAAACTGACGCGGAGTAAGCTCAAACTTGACTATGTAATCCGAAAACCCGTCGATGAAAGCCTTGTGAATAGCATCAAAGTCACTTGCGCGCAGGAAACGGCATTCGGGGCGGGAGGTTTCGTTTGTCATGTGCATTTGCTAAAATCCGAACTGAGTTTGAGCCTGTTTTGTTGAAAAGTATTAAGAAAATAGAACGCGAAAAGCAATAATGCAAGTTTTACTGGCAGACGAATACGGCTTCTGTTTCGGTGTAGAAAGAGCGGTCGACATGGTCGAGGACGCACTCGAAGAGGGGGATACCGTCCGAAGCCTTGGCCCGCTCATTCACAACGAGCAGGAGATGGAGCGTCTGGGAAAACAGGGCGTCACCACGATCAGCGATCCGGTCCAGATAGGCCGCGGAGAGACCGCCGTTATCCGGGCACACGGGGTCACGCCCGACGTCCAACGGGAACTCGAAGAGAAAGCTTCAAAGGTCGTTGATGCGACCTGCCCGTTCGTCACGCGCGTCCAGAAGCTTGCGGCCCGTGCGGCGGCGGCCGATCGCCACGTTGTTGTGGTCGGCAGTCCGGATCATCCGGAGATGATTGGTGTAAGAGGCTATGCTCCCGAACACGCGTTTGTTATCCGCGACGAGTCGGAAGTTGCTTCCCTGCCCCGCCTTCGCAATCCGCTTGTCGTCTCGCAGACGACGATCAAAGCGAAGACCTTTTTCGACACTGCCGAGGCGATCAAGTCAAAGACCGATGACAAAGTCGAGATCGTGAATACGATCTGTTCGGCAACACGCGATCGACAGGACGCGGCACGAGCTCTCGCCGGAATGGTGGACGCCTTCTACATTATCGGCGGCCGGCATTCATCGAACAGCGTAAAGCTGCTCGCGGTTTGTAAGGAACAATGCGAGAAGAGCTTCTTGATCGAGACCGAGGATGAGATCAATGCGGCTGATATCGCCGGTGCAGAACGGGTAGGCGTCACTGCGGGCGCGTCAACGCCCGAATGGTTGATCCAAAAAGTCGTGAAGCATTTGAAGGAGCTTGGCCGCGACAACGAGTTGGCTTTGGCATAACTGTATTCGACAAAACAAGAAAGGCCGGGAGCAAAGCTCTCGGCCTTCTTGTTTTGTCCAAGATGCTACGGATTTACTTCCGCAAATCTCGGCAGCGATATCGCCTGGTTGAGTATCACCCCAAACTCAGTTCCGGATCTGACCTCAGCATCTTCGCCCTTGGTCATGCGCTCACCGAGAAGTCCGGCACCAGCTCCAATAATTCCGCCGATCAAAGCGCCTTTACCGCCGCCTATCGCACCGCCGAGAACTGCACCGCCCGCACCGCCGCCACCGATGAAGATCACCTTCCGATGCTTCATGCGATCTCCGGACGCGGTACCTTCGTTGTCGCTTTTTGCGTCGTCACTGTCGAGGTCGGTAAGTGACCCGTTGATCCTTCGCTTTACTCCATTCGGAAGCTGCACCTGGTAAAAAGCGGCGTCGATCGTTCCAGGCTTGCCACCTTTCTGCGCACGCACTACGGAATTGACCCGCCCGAATACCTGACTACCCTCCGGAATTACCACGACACCGTTAGTCGAATAAACCGATTCCGTCACATTTGCCGTGAATGTGTCGCCGACCCGGGCCGTCTTCGAGCTGATGGTTTCATTCATCCGCACGCGGATGCGTTTTCCACTCGCGACAGTATAGAGCCGCGGGGCCGGAGCCCTTTTTACCGCCGTGCTCTTCTTCCGGATCACCGGCCGCTTTCGTGTCTGTGCCGACAGATCGGCCGCGAACGCAAATAGTGAAATAAGCACTGCCAAAATCGAGATTTTACTAAGCCTTTTCATAATTTCCCTCCTGTCTTTCCAGCCTAATCGGCCGGCAACCCAACCGGACTTTCGACGGGAATTGAAACTGATTCGTTGTACGCCTTGTGCCCTCTATTAGTACACAGACTATCACTTTTCCGTCGCGGCCACCCAAGCAAAACGGGCCCGGCAATTATTCTTGAAATAAAACAGAGTTTGGCACTATTATTGAAGCACAACACACTAGTTCGTTCATTTCTAGAGGTGGCTCGAGCCTAGGCGACATTGCAAAAGCTACCTTCTGGACTGAATAGTTGAGGATCGTTCCGGGGAATTATGCACTTGTTTCGAGAAACATTTCTTCTCTTCTCACTGAATCTTCTCGATGCAGTTTTGACTATCGTATGGGTCCGGCACGGCGTAGCCACAGAGGGTAACGACCTGATGGCGCGGCTTCTCGATTCGGGCGATTTCACGTTTCTAGGCGCGAAGATCGCGATGGGCACGTTGACGGCTCTTGTGCTTCTCCGGTGGGGAAACAGAAGTCTCGCTCGATACGGTCTAGGGTTGGCGCTTGCGATCTATATCAGCCTGATGGGTGTGCATGTCATGACGGGTCTCGCGGCATTCGGGTACATCTCGCACACAGCCATAGAGAATATACAGATCTTTGCAGACGGGCTGCTCGCTATGGCGACCTGACCGCCCCGCCTATTCTGAGTTTTGGTTTGGCCTTATGTTCGCCCGCGAAACATGGGGCCACGGGTTTTCGTAATCAAACAGTACGCAACGCCCGCGTTAATGAGTCGCATCCAAAGCGTTGCAAATATGTACAAAAAGGAACGAAGAGTTATGGCAAGCAAAACTGTTTATCAGATGTCGGCCCGCCAGATCGTTTTGCTGGCTTTCGCCGCAGCAGTAATCGCGGTTGGCGCAACGGCGCTATTGTATTCGTTAACAAATTTTCTCAGTGCGAAAGGTGAGAACTTTACTGGTTTTGCTGAGCAGCCTCCCGCCGGCATCTCTGATCCGAACGTCGTCACGGATGAGCAAAACAGTATCGAGGTCTACAAAACGATCTCCCCCGGTGTCGCGTTCATCAATACGACGTCCGTCCGGGAGAGTTTCTGGGGTACCCAGGAAGGAAAGGGCAATGGTTCCGGTTCGGTGATCGATAACAACGGTCACATCCTGACGAACTATCACGTAGTTGAGGACTCCCAGAAGCGGATCACCGTGAGCTTCGGTGGTGACAAAAGCTACCCGGCCCGCTTTGTAGGAGGCGATCCCGATACCGACCTTGCTGTTATTAAGATCGATCCTCCGCCAGGACTTCCCGTCATTCCGCTGGGTGATTCTGACTCTCTCGTTGTCGGTCAAAAGGTCCTGGCTATAGGTAACCCGTTCGGACTTGATCGCACACTTACAACTGGTGTCATCTCCGGCCTTCAACGTCCGATCCGCGCGCGAAACGGCAGGCCGATCGACGCTGCGATCCAGACGGATGCTTCTATCAATCCCGGAAATTCGGGTGGTCCTTTGCTCGACAAATTCGGCC
>DASUSJ010000093.1:0-5401 GCA_036375155.1 Pyrinomonadaceae bacterium | reverse complement strand
GGGGAGCGTGTTTCGCTATCTGTGTGATGGGCGAAGTCCGCTGAGCGTTGGATAAAGTGAAAAAAAAGGGCGGTGGACAGGCACATTGTCCATCGCCCGAGGTTTGCCTTTAGGAGGAGCAAACGAACTTTATAAACTCTTTCGGAATAAGTACGAGGCCCTTATGAAAAAGGTTCGGCTATTACGCTCGAAGCCTCGATCGATCTCTCCCGTGTACGGATTAAAACCGTTGTAATTGAAATTGTCGTTGTAGCCTACGTAAAAGGCTTTGCCCGGACTCGGCGTCCAACCGAAAAGCAGCTGGCCCGCGTAGTTTCGGTCCAGTGAATCATAGTCGAGCCGCATACGAGTAAAGAGAAAACGCGAAAACTGGTACGTCGATCTGACACTCAGAATGTCCGCGTCGAACGTACGCACACGATTATCATTCCGCACGAGCCTGCTCTTTCGATAGCTGGCCGATATGCGAAGCGGATTGATCGGTTTGTACTCGAGAAATACTTCCGAATCCCAGGACTTCCCGGCCCCGGGGTTTATCTGACGTATGCGCGTAGGGTCCGATGCCTGATCGTCGGATGGCGCCGGAGAGAAGAAGTCGAACGCGTTATTACGGTAATTCACCCAGACTGAATAGAAGAACTGCTTGCTGAAATTCTGGTTTACTTCGGCGTAAACGAACTGCTGCCAGGCAGAACGCGTCGGGTCGCCGAAGAATACCCCGCGGCGAGTTGGCCGTCTCTGAACTCCAAACTCTTCCTCATACAGCTTTTCGTAAGATGCACCGCCTTCAAGGAAGACGAACATTGTGCGCTGTAGAGAAAGAGAAAGTGTGGATCCTATACGCCAGCTTTGCAGACGACCCGACCAATCGTAGTCGACACCCGTATATTGCTGCCAGTTGGTACGAATGATCGACGCCTTCGGCTCCGACTTCGTGCTCCAGCGATTCGACGCAAAAGCAAAATTCGTATCAGTACGACGCGTAAAACCCACATCGGCGCGAAAGTCTTTCGTCCGGCCTCCCGCTTCGACATACCATCCATGCCGGTCTTCGTAGTAGTCAAGATTGGCGTAGTAGCCGAGTGCGTTACCAGTTCGATACTCCGTAAAGGTTCCGTTACGTAAAGGATCGAGCGAAGCCCGGCCGGTACCGCAGATATCACGGTTTCTCTGCGCCTGATACTGATCGACGATCGGTTCGAGACCGTTCTCGAAAAAACACCGACGGGAATTCGTTCCTACAAGCTGCAACTGCGAAGTTAGTTTGGGGTTTATTTTGATCCGGGCGTCCATACTTCCCAGAAAATTCTTCTGCTCCGGGAAGCTTCGATACGTTCCGAAAAAGCCTATGTGATTTTCCTTTCCAAAATCGCGCTTCACGCGGACGACACCGAACAGCGCATTTTGATCAAGAAATTCGCTGATCGACGGCAGCATGTTCGGGTTCGTGCGTTCCTCGTCTGAAAAATTGCCGGGAGCTTTGTCCGAGGCCACCATGAATCCGAACGAGTTCTTGCCGATCTTACCCGTCAGCTTGGTAGCAAAGTCGGGATCGACGATCGAGCGTGAGTCATAGATCGCGAGCGGCGTCTGAAATATGTCGGCACCCTCGAGAAAGAAAGGGCGCTTCTCCTGGAAAAAGATCGGAAAGCGCTGGTTGGCCGTGACCACGGGTGCGTCGGCCTCGATCTCCGCGAAGTCGGGGTTGATCGCTGCGTCCAGCGTGATATTCGGCGAGATCGAATACTTCAGGGTTACGCCGATGTCCTGTTTGATGGGGAGATTGACGAAGCGGCCCGTGATCGGGTCTACCGACGCGAACCGTCTTCCCGTTTCGGACAAGGTAATGCTCGGGACGATCTCTAGTGTTCGTTCGTATTTGATCTCGTCGAGACCGGTAATCTTCCCGTGCTTGATCAGAAACCCCGAAACGTTGCGATCGTCGGGAAGCCACTGATCGAATTCGTCATTGAAGCGATCGATGTTACGCGCCGCGTTAAAGCCCCAGAACTTGCCTTTGCCCGCGGAGTACCTGAGCGACTTAAACGGTATCTTAACCTCGACGGACCAACCCCAGTCTTCAATCACGCCCTTCGACTCCATCACAACATCGACCGAAAAGTCCGCTCCGCGCCCTTCCGTATATATTCCGTCCTGTTGAATGCCGAAGGGGTTGAAGCCCAACACGTATGCACGGCGCTGGTCGTTGTAAGTGTCCAGCCACATTCTGACGTTGTCCTCGCCGAAGACGCTGTCTCGCTTTGCGACCGTCGCCCGGATCTTGTCCTTTTCATCCCAGCACTTAAAAGCTACATAAAGATGCTTCTCGTCATACATCATCAGCACCTCGGTAGGCTTCGAAGGGGCGATGTTATCTCCGGGACTCGTTTGATAGAAGTCTTTGAAAACGGCCGCCGTCTTCCATGCGTCCTCATCCGGACGGCCGTCGATGGTCACCGCAATTGCGATCTTTGGAATTGTGACCGGCCGCGATTTTTCCGGCGGAATCTCTATGCCCGATTTTTTAGGGGATGCGGATTTGGAATCGTCGCCGTCGGTAGTCGGGCTCGCTGAGTTTAGAGACACCTCGGCATGACTTGGGCTTAACTGAGCGTTGGCACAAATAGTCAGGAGAACGGAGATGAGAACCGCGGAGACCTTTTTCATTTATTGCACCCAAAAGCCGAGGAGAAGTAAGAGAAGTGAGATCTCTGCTGACTAAAACGCTGAAATAGTCAATTTGTTTCAAAATAAATGCTTCAGATCAACGAAATGTCACAGCGTATGATTACTGTGAACTCATCGATGAAGCGCTGCGAACGACCAGTTTGCCATCATTGAAGTCGAAGTCGTATTTCGAGCCGCCCCGTCCGAGCTTCCAGGTCCTCTCATCTTCGCGGATAACCTCTACACCTTCGGTTTCGATCTCCGTATTCGAAGTTAGTGTGGCGTTTGCGTCATTGGGCACTGTAAGAGTAACTGTTCCGTCAGTCGCTTTAGCCGACAACCGCTTGAAATCGCCTTCCAGATAGACGTCTCCGCACGCGGTATGCGAATCGAGGTTTCCTTTGAACCCGATTACGCGGACTTGCGCCTGTTCAGCGTTGAGGGTCAAGCTGCCATCGACGTCGCGGATATTGATCGATTCGTCCTCGCCTTGTAGCTCGATATTGCCCGACACGCCGTCCAGCCTTATCTCGCCGTCCGTCGCGATCCTTAAGTTCGATTTTCGCGGGACAAAAACCTCGATGCGAACGCGTTCCGGATTAAACTGAAAGCCGGGAATTGCCGAACCTGCGTTATTTACTACCTTTAGCGTAACGGTGGAATTGGTGTGATTCTCGGTGACGGTCGATGTCTGGCCGCGCCGGCCTGCAAGTTCAGTCACGACATATTGAACCTCAGGCTTGTCCCAGCCCCGCACGCTGACCGCACAGCCTGTCGCCTCCACATTTACTTTGGGCGTGCCGGTTACCGCGAACTTGTTTCGCTTTTTCTCGATCATCGGTGAACCTGGAAACCACATTGCCGGGGTCAGGGATTCGGGGTTGATCTTCTCCTTCAGCTTCTTCTCCAGTTGCTTCTCGTCTATCTTCAACTTTTCGAGACCCTTCAGCTCCTCTATCTTTATCCGCTCCATCGTCGGGGCGATCGATTCAATCGCCTTTTGAGCTTCCTTGATACCCTCGGCCGTCGCTCGCTGCGATTCCCTAACGGCACGAGCAACTTCCCGATCGATCTGTGCGGCATTCATAGCCTTGTCGATATCCCCGTCCCAATCGTCGTCAGCCTTCTTATTGGGAAGTAGATTCGTGGCGGGGTTCGGTGACCGTCCGTCATTTTTCCGGCTGACCGACAACCCTCCATTAACACTGCTCAGCTTTATTTGTGCTTCGCCGGTACCGATACGCCCATAAAGGTCCCGACCTACGTACTGTCCTTTTCGAACCGGCAAGCCAAAATCGTTCGTGATGTTCCCGTTCAGCGAGTCTGCTTTTACCGTAGCGTTAACGTCCGAAGGCAAAGTCAGATTTACCTGTCCGTTCACCGTGCTGAGGTTGATCTTGCTCGCTCCTTCGACCCGGTCGAAATCGGCGTTCACCTGCCCGTTAACGGTTGAAAGACTTGCGGCTCCTCGCAAGTTGTTGGCGTTGACGTTACCGTTCACGGCCGAAACTTTGGTGACGTTGGTGAAATTTGACACTGAGACTGATCCGTTCACGGTTTCGATCTCATTCAGAACTGCCCCGCGCGGGACAGACAGGCGAAACTCCACTTCCAGCTTCCGGTTGCGGTTCTCGTTTCGCTTTTCGCTCCACTTCCAACCTTTGTAATCAGCCTCGACACTGAAGGAGTCGGCCGTCGAATTTACCTTGATCTCCACATCAGCCAAAGTCTCCCTGCTGTCGGCGATCTTCGTTGCTTCAAGCCTCACCTCGTCTCGGTCCCATGCTTCGACGATAACGGAGCCATTGACATTCGAAACCCTGACACTGCCGTTTTTGGAAAGCGGATAGGTCTGTTCGAATTTTTCGATTTCATCTTGCGCCGCAGCGACCGTTTTGACGGAGGGCAACGCATTGCTCGCGGCGGTGCTAACCGCCGGCTCACTGTTCGATCCAAACAACAATCCCGCGAAAACTATCGAATACAACCAACTCATAAATGCTTCTCCTTGGACGGCAAAAGTGCCCGGTGTGTTTCCTTTCTAGAGTTAAAACACCACCTTCACGCGGTTTATGACAACTTTTTATCTTGAATCAGCGATTGTGCGCGCGGTCTAACTCTCACAACCACCGGTTTGGAGGCGGTCGAATTAACTACCTTAATCAGGGTACAACTCGCCCCCGCGGGCAAACGTCTGAGAATTTTACATCTTATAGGCCATTTGATAACGTATAGGCTTCAATCGGCGGGGTATTAAGCTGAATTGTAATGGACTTAAAAAAAACACGACTGCATATCTTGCGCGATACAAAAAACCTGGCTTCGGAAGCCAAAACAGGCGTGTCCCTCCACTGTCACACCCAGCACTCCAAGGAGATGCTCGACTTCGTCCCGCATTATGCGGAAAAACTTCCGATCATAGCCACGTTTTGGCGGAAGGAGCGCGATAAGTATACGGAGAAGGAAGGACGAAATATAGATTTTTCGACTGCCTACTGGTCGCCGCCGCTTCCCCCCGGCTCGGTTTACGAAATAGAACAAAAGCAGATCAATGACGCCGGGCTCGAGGCCATCGTCTCCTTAACGGATCACGACAGCATCGATGCGAACCTGGAGATCAATCAAGCACCCAATACGAAAGCCCCGATCTCGCTCGAGTGGACGGTACCGTTCGACTACGGTTTTTTCCACGTGGGGGTGCATAATCTTCCGCCTGACCGCGCCGTCGAGATCA
>DASUSJ010000092.1:0-9036 GCA_036375155.1 Pyrinomonadaceae bacterium | reverse complement strand
ATGATCCCCGAGACCGATCCGAAACATGCCCTGCTCCAGAAGATGCAGCGGCAGACGGACCGTGCAACGAACATCGTCGGCAATCTCCTGAATTTCTCCCGCACCGGTAATATCGTCGAATCGGCCGAGATCGACGTTAACAAGCTTCTTGACGACACCCTCCAGCTACTCGAACCCCAGCTCCGGAAATCGAATGTCGAGATCGTGAAGGATTACACGAAGACACCTCCACGGATCTTCGGAAACGGCGGGAAGCTGCAGCAGGTATTTACGAACCTGATATTGAACGCCCGCGACGCGATGCTCAGCGGCGGCCGGATCACCTTGCTAACGGGGGTCAACGACGGCGAGGTCAATATCGAAGTTTCCGATACCGGTGAAGGCATTTCCGAAGAGAATCTGAACAAGATCTTCGATCCGTTCTTTACGACAAAGGGTGTCGGGAATGGAACAGGATTGGGACTGGCTGTCAGCTACGGTATTGTTCAGGAGCATGCCGGCACGATCGAGGTTCAGAGCGAAGATGGAAACGGAACAACCTTCAGGCTTTCATTCCCCGCCATCAGCAAACAACGGCAACGAGCAGTCAGTTGATTCGTCAGCAAGTGAGTTACACGCTGGGAAAAGCTACCATTAAACGAGTTCATCCGTCGGACGGAGTGTGCGAAGCAAGCGGGCTGGCTCGCGTGCTTCACACCCTTAGTCTCAGCTGACCACCTGGTGTTTTCCGATCAACCTGATCGAATACAGGGCGATAACAAAAGCTAGAAACATTATTGCCGCAGCGGTAAAGAACGTTCTGTAGAGTGTCTGCTGGTCAAGGCTCCCCGCAGCGTTATTCAGAAGCACTCCACCGATGGTAGGGCCGATGGCGCGTGCCAGGCTGGCACCCGACTGCATTATGCCCAGGCGACTCCCCTGCTGATGCTCATGTGTGATCTTTGACGCGATGCTCGTTAAACCGGGCGACGCGAGCGCGTTTCCGAACGAAAACATGAGGCAGACACCAAGAAGTCCGGCGAGGCCGGCGAAAGCCGGTGTAACGAAAGGTAAAAGGAACAGACCTACCGCCATCGTTATGCATCCGATGGCGATCAGCCGCGTCTCACCGACACGTTTCACCAAGGTGCTGAACAAAACTCCTTGTCCGAACACGGCCGCTATGCCGACAAACGCGAACAGATAACCGTTCTGCTCTGCGTCGTATCCGAATATGTACGCCGTGTAGAGCACAAATGCATAGGTCATGATCGAGAAGGCAGTGACCAGTAGGAAGTAGTTGAGGTTGATAGTTCCGAATTCGCGCTCGCGCAGCGAGGCGATGATATCCGCGAGGCGCCACCGCTGATCTTCGGGGGAATGATCTTCGCTCCGTTTCAGAGATTCGGGCAGGATCAGGTAGACGGCTACCGCGCTGGTAAACGAAAGGACGGCGGCGATAAAGAAAGGAACATAAACGCCGTACTTACTCGAGATCCCCCCGATCGCCGGACCGAGGACAAAGCCCAATCCGAATGCAGCACCAAATAACGCCATTCCTTTTGCACGGTTCTCTCGCGTCGTGACATCGGCGATGTATGCCTGCGCGGCCGAAATGTTCCCGCCAGTTATCCCACTGATCACGCGTCCGACAAAAACCAGAAGCAACGTGTTCGCGAAACCCAAAACAAGGTAACCGGCTGCAGAACCGAGCAGGCTTACGAATAAAACCGGCCGGCGTCCGTACCTGTCCGACAACTTCCCGAGAAGTGGCGAGAAAACAAATTGCATCCAGGAATAGATCGAGACCAGCCAGCCGATCTCCCACGGACTCGCCAGAAACGGTTCATTCTGGGCGTAGATCGGCAGAACCGGGATGACCATCCCGAAACCGATAAGGTCTATAAAAACAATGACGAATATGAGGGCCAGCTGCGGCGTGAAGAACCTGTCTGTTTCAGGTTTGACAGCTTTGTCTGCAACCGGGCGTTCCTGCATTGGAATCCAAAAAGGGTCTGCTCTCCTAAATGCTTGTCTATAGTAAGATAACAAAAATCCAGAGGTTACGAACTTGGGGGTATTTCAAAACGACGAATGCGTGGAAGAAAAATTTCAAGCGGAATAATTGCGATAATTTTAACGGCGATCGGTCTTATGTATCAGGAAACACCGGCACAACTGAAGCGGACCTCCGTGGCGAAAACCGCGAATGCGAATCTGTCGGCGGCATCCCTTGACATCGATTACACGGTGTCGATGTCCAAGCCGTGGACCCATCTCCTCGAGGTCGAGATGCGGTTGAAAGGGAACGACCTGCTCGAGACAGTAGAGCTGAAAATGCCTGTCTGGACCCCGGGCAGCTACCTCGTGCGCGAGTACGCGCGGCATGTCCAGAATTTTGGTGCAAAGGATGCCGGGAGCCGCGACCTCGCGTGGGAAAAAGTAAACAAGAATACGTGGCAGATCCATACCAGGGGTGCGAAAGAAATCATCGTCGGCTACAAGGTCTACTCGAATGAGCTGACAGTGAGAACGAACGAACTGAACGATGAGCACGCCTTCTGGAACAATGCCGCGCTACTGATGTTTCCAGCCGGCCGTTTAGCTTCGCCATCGACGGTCACCGTTGTTCCGTTCGGGAACTGGAAGGTCGCGACCGGCCTCGACCGGGTGGCCGGTCGGACGAACACGTATCGAGCTGGCAATTTCGACATTCTTTATGACTCACCGTTCGAGGTCAGTGATTTTAAAGAGATCACGTTCGATGTGAGGGGTAAGCCGCACCGGATGGTGATCACCGGCGAAGGAAACTACGATCTGAAAAAGATCGCGGTTGACACCGCGAAGATCGCGGAAGAATGCGTGAAGATCTTCGGCGAGCTGCCCATCGAGAATTATCTCTTCATTGTGAACCTCCGCGGCAGCGGCGGGCTTGAGCACATGAACTCGACGGCCCTGCAATGGAACCGGTTCGGGTTTAAGCCGCAGTCCCGCTACACCGGATTTCTGAATCTTATCGCGCATGAGTATTTCCACCTCTGGAACGTAAAGCGGATCCGACCCGATGCTCTCGGCCCGTTCGATTACGAGAACGAGAATTATACGAAGCTCCTCTGGGTCGCAGAGGGAACCACCGCCTATTACGAGGGGATTTTGCTTAGACGTGCGGGCTTGATCTCCGATCGCGAGATGCTCGAGACGAAGGCGTCGATGATCGAGCACCTGCAGAACCGTCCCGGGCGTTTTGAGACGAGTCTTGAGGAAGCCAGCATCGATGCATGGATAAAATATTACCGACAGGACGAGAACGCGATCAATAACCAGATCTCCTATTACGACAAAGGCGAGATCGTGAACATGATGCTCGACATCACGATACGCACGGCGTCGAAGGGTGCGAAGTCGCTTGATGACGTTCTGCGTCATCTGTATAACGAGTTCTACAAGAAGAACCGGAATTTTACACCGGAAGATTTTCAGAAGACGGCTGAGATGGCGGCCGGGACCAGTCTCGATGATTTCTTTTCGAAGTATGTGCGCGGAGAGGCGGAGATAGACTTCAGTGGGATACTGGGCGGAATCGGTTTAACCCTGGAGGCCGACGAGTCTGGGAAGAACAAGGCATACATCGGAGCGGATCTTACGGAAGACAGCACCGGAAAGCTAACAATACGATCGATACCTGCCGGCACACCCGCTTACGAACAGGGTCTTAACACAAGCGATCAGATAGTTGCCATCGACGGTTACCGGGCGAGTAATTCGTTCTTGCAGACGTACATCGGTGAGAAGAAACCGAACGACACCGTGCGGCTCACGATCTTCCGCTTTGATAAGCTTCGCGATGTAGCGTTCAAGCTCGGAGCAAACACGCGACGGGAGTTTTCGATCGTTCCCGTGGTTGCTCCGACCGCAGAGCAGCGGCGGCTTTATCGGGAATACTTGATGACGGAACTGGTAAAATCGGCCCCCGAGTAAAATATGAAGTCTAGTCTCCTCATTTTTCTGCTGATCGCGGGTTTTGCTTTTCTGTTCGGCTGCTCGAGATCGGAAACGAACGAGCCTGGGTCTTCGCCTTCGTCCCTCGCCCAAGTGCCGGCGGTGCGACTGAATTACCGTTACGAGCCAGACGTTCCCGCGCCCGATCCGCCAAAAAACACGACGGAAGATCGTAACCCTTCGGTCCAGGCAGACTTCGATGCGACGCGTCCGCAGGAGGTCCTCGACAAAACGATCACTTCGCCTGACGGCAAGCGCGTACTCGCCGTTTATCACAGAGCTGGCGATGGTCCGGCGGAGTTTCGACTCGACATGTACACGAGTGACGGGCGGATACTGCGGAAGATCACTGCCGACACGATGGCCGTACATTTTCCCGACACGATACGCTGGTCTCCAGATTCGTCGACACTCGCATTCGTAGCTATGGTGCGGGGTGTAACGGTCGATGAAACTGCCACAGCACCGGCGACCGATCCTGAGACATCCGTCGCGCCGGCGAACCAGAATACCGATACGACTCCTCCGCCGGACACGGCCGATGCAAATGCAAACGTCGACGCGAATGCAGCTCCTCAAGGTGTTGCGACGCCGGAGGCACCGACAGGCATTCTCACATTCCGTACGGAGCAGATCTATATCTGCAACTCAGACGGCGACGGTGCCAAAGCGATCACCCAGAACGAAGGCCTCATCTATTTTTACTATGTTTGGTCACCGGACAGCTCGATGCTGGCGGCGGTCGCTGCAAAGTCGATCGAGTGGAAATACCTCGAAGACCGTGCAAACCTTGCCGGCGAGATATTTGTCCCGGTCGGTCGGCCGCGTGTTATCGAAAAGAGCGGTCGCGAGCGGAGACTTGATGATGCTTTGACGGCGGTGCAGCCGGTCTGGTCACCCGACTCGTCGAAGATCGCGTGTGCGTTCGAGAATCAGGTCCGAATCTACGATGCGGCAGGAAACACTCCGACTCAGGCGGCTATACCGCTGCGAAATCACCTTCTGATATCGTCGCAGGCGTACGACCGCGAACAGGCGGCAAAGCTCGAGGCCATCGCACCCTCCGACGCGAACGGAGTGCCCGCGACCAATACCAACACAAGCGGACCAACAACCTTGCCTGACGAACGAACGCTCGTCTCGTACAATCCGATCGTTGCTTTGAACTGGACGGCGGATGATCTGCTTTATTTTCAGACTGCGTATATGAAACGGATGAAGAACGAGGCCGACAGCGTAACGAGCTTCCCGCGATGGCACCGGCTCGTGCTATCACCGCAGGTTTTGAGTCGTTGATCGTTGGTCGTTGTTCGTTGGTCGTTGTTCGTGGTTCGTGGTTCGTTGTTCGTTGGTCGTGGTTCGTTGATCGTGGTTCGTTGGCGTTGGTCGTTACGGCAGGTCAGTACCGTCCGCGTTAGCGGATGGGAGGCGCGTTGCGGAGTCCGGATGTGGTGTAGCGGATTGTTAGTCGGCGCCGGATTCAAATTCCCCGTTTCGGAATCCGCAGTCGGGTGACCCGCCCGCTAGCGCGGACGGTACTGACCTGCCGTAACGACCAACGCCCAACGAACCACGAACAACGAACCACGACCAACGAACCACGACCAACGAACCACGAACAACGAACCACGATCAACGAACCCACAATCACGACCCCATGAAATACCAATCAGTCGACGAGATCTATGCCGGGAACGAGAAGATTCGCGCACGCCTAAAGGATGTGCTTTCGCGGTTGTCCGAAAACCAGGCTGCGGCGCTTCCCGAGGGCGAAAAATGGACGATCGCACAGATCGTAGAACACGTCGCAATCGTCGATGAATCAACGTCGAAGATCTGCGCGAGATTATTGAAGCAGGCGCAGGAGGGCGGGCAGGCATTCGACAGGAGGGTTAACATTTCAGATAACTTCTTGCAGAAGGGCGTCGAGATCGCGGCGATAAAGGTCGAAGCTCCGTCCTTCGTTCAGCCGTCGGGTGACCGGACGATTCCGGAATCGCTGGCGAAGCTTGAAGAGACTGATCGCCGGCTCGAGGAAATGCGCCCGCTGTTCGAGTCAGTTCACTCCAGTGACTTTAAATTTCCCCATCCCTTCGTCGGAGAGATCACCGCACACGAATGGCTGGCACTCAAAGGCGGCCATGAGCTCCGCCACATTGAACAGATCGAAAGGTTGATCGGAAGGCTTGGATAGAAAAAGGTCCCGGCTACGAGGAGGGCTCATATAACCGGGACCTGCGTCCAAACAAGATCACTTCTCTAACACCACTTACGGTGATATCGAAGCTGATGCTTGGATGGTCCGACGTAAGTTGAAGTTTGCCGGTGAGCGAGGAAAACTTCGCCCACCTCTATTTACTACCTCGCGATGGTCGGCACATCACCATTCAGCCCGAAATGCATCGCCTGAACTGCTCCGTCCGAGCTCCGGAGGATGTACCATCTGCCTTCCGACGGGCGGAACAGGGCGATATCCGTCCTGTTATCACCGTCGTACGTCGCGGCCACCGGAATGTCACCCTCGAGCCCGAACCGGATAGCCTGGAAGCCGCCAGTCGAGCTGAACAACGTGTACCAGACTCCGGTCGACGGACGATAAACCGTGATGTCCGACTTACCGTCGCCGTCGAAGTCCCCGCGAACGGGAATGTCGCCTTCGAGCCCGAACCTGGCCGCTCCGGACCCTCCGTCCGAGCTTCGAAGCCAGTACCACACGCCTGTGCTGGGCCTGTAGACCGCGATGTCATCGCGTCCGTCGCCATCCACATCGAGCGGTATCGGCTTGTCTTCGGCGAGCCCGAATCGAAGGATGGTATAACCCGTACTCGAACTGTGCTTTACGTACCAGACACCCGTCGACGGTCGGAAGACCGCCAGGTCGTTAATGCCGTCGCCGTCGAAATCACCGCGGGCCGGAAGGTCGGTCGCGAACCCGAACTGCTCTGCAGTGATGCCCGCGTCGGCGCTTCGTTTTATATTCCAGATCCCGAGACCGTTCACGTTCTGAAACACAGCGGTGTCTGTTCGTCCATCGCCGTCGTAATCGGCCGAGACGACCTTGTCAGCTGCCGAACCGAAAGCCGTTGCACTAAAGCCGGCCGCGTTCATTGAATACCAGACGCCTTCAGATGGCCGGAACAGCGAGAAGTCATTGCTGCCATCGCCGTCGAAGTCACTCAGGCTCGAACGCTGTATGAATCGACCTCGTATCTCACCACCTGCGTTGTTCGAGCTGGTGATGACTGCTGACCAGAGTCCGCTTCGAAGCTGGCTGACCTGAGCTGCACTGACCGCGATGGTGATCGATGCAAAGTTACCGTTATTTCCGCCGACCACACCGAGGTCGTGAACGACAGACCCGTCGCCGACCAGTGCCTCGATCCGCGCACCTGTTTGATTACTGCCAAGATTGTGAAACTCACCGAAGATAGTCGCTTGGGTTTCACTCGCGTTCAGCGTGACCTTGATCTCTCCGGTTGCGTTCGTTTGCACACTGGGTTGTACCCCGGCACCGGTCAAATGGGATTCGAATGAGCGTCCGAGCGATGGACTTGGGCTCGGGCTTGGATTCGGAGTACCGCCTGGCGACGGACTCGCCGTCGGGCTCGGACTCGGACTCGGTCCGGTGAAGCCAGTAAAAGTCCCCGTCAGAATGTTCGCACCGTTGTTCCGTAGCACTATTGTCGATCCGACAACGACCGGTGGAACGGGTTGTCCTTCATCGGTACGCAGGCGAAGCCTTCCTTCACCGCCGCTCTCCAGAAACAGTGAACCGACGTTGATGTTGTCGACGATCACCTGCAGTTGCGATCCAGCAGGGAGGTTTACCTGTCGTACGCGAACTTCCAGCTCGAGCCGGCTGCTGTGAATTTCAAACTGCGCAAAACCATTCGGAAGAATTCCGTTGAGGATCGGGCCGGTAAGTCCTGCGAACAAGTCACCGGCGCTCGGTGTTCCGGAAGGACTGGGAGACGGATTCGGCGAAGCGGTCGGGGAAGGACTCGGATTCGGTGAGCCGGTCGGACTCGGACTTGGATTTGGCGAACCCGTGGGTGACGGGCTCGGTGTTCCGGTCGGCGAGCCGCTCGGACTCGGGCTTGGAAACGGTGAGCCGGATGGCGAGGGTGTCGGCGTAACCGAACCAAATGTTCCCGCGAGGACAGTGTTGCCGCCGTTGGTGACCAACACCGGCATCCCTGCGGATATCACGGGAACATTCTGCCCGTCGTTCGTATCGATTCTGAAGAAGCCGGTGCCGAATGTACTGACGCCCATCTGACCGACGACAGCATTGTTCACGGAGATAACCAGCACGGTCCCCGCCGGCAAATTCAGAGACGATGCCTGAACGTCGAGACGTTTGCGGCCGTCATCTTCGAGCCTCCATTCAGCGAAGCCCGCGGGCGACACGCCGCCGATCGGTGCCCCGGTCAGGGTCGCACCGATGCGAATGTCGCTCAACATCTCTTCGGCACTTGCGGACCGGTCGCCTATGGCGAAAGGGATGATCATCCACATCGCCACCAGTGCCAGCAAAGCACCGAATCTGATCAAATTACGATTCGGATTTTTCATTTTCATTTTCATTTCCTTCCAGTTCCTTCAAATTTGATCGAACCGTTCTCGTGAAGAGAGTTTCCGGGAGCCGGCCCGTGCAAATGAACAGTGCGGGTAAAGGCACTGGAAAGACAGAGGAGTGCAAATAAAATTTCCGAGCATTAGATGGAACTATTAAGAAGGTGAAGAGGAACAGTACGGGGCTTCAATGAAGGAAGAGCGGGGCAAGCCGCCCTTCCGGACCTGCCCCGCTCTTTTGTCCCTGATCGGGTGGCTTATCTACTCATTACAGATCGTCCGGTCGACCGGATAGCACGCTTGATTGTTTGTAACGGCGCAGAAGGCGTCGACTCGTGAGGTTTCCATCACGATTCCACGCGACGGCAAGTTACAATCCCAATCGTAACCCGTTTCCTCTACCTCCTCGACTACGTGGCTCGCCACGCGGGAGGGTAAATTGATGGGTCGCACTGATAAAACCAGGGCGGTCATTCCCGAAAC
>DASUSJ010000091.1:0-6930 GCA_036375155.1 Pyrinomonadaceae bacterium | reverse complement strand
TTCGGTGTGGTACATCGATCGATCGACGCAGGGTTACTTTGAGACTCGGTTCGGACTTGCCGCGGACACTCCGGCCCCGGCGGATTACGACGGCGACGGCAAAACCGACATTGGAATCTTCCGGGACGGCACTTGGTGGTGGATCAACAGTTCCGATCAGACGGTAACCGCTATACGTTACGGCACGAGCGCGGACAAAGCCATCCCGGCGGATTTTAGCAGTGATGGTCGGGCGGAGCTCGTCATCTTTCGAAACGGTGAGTGGTATATAAGGGATCTTGCAACCGGCGAGGAGAGCGTAACGATCTTCGGACTCCCGGGTGACCGGCCGGTAGTGGCCGACTATGACGCCGACGGTCGTGCCGATAGGGCGATCTACCGGAATGGCCAGTGGCATGTTAACCGGTCATCGGCCGGGTACTTCACGATCCCATGGGGAACTGCGACGGACACTCCGGTAGTTGGCGATTACGAGGGCGACGGGAGGGCCGACCTCGCGGTTTACCGAAACGGAGAGTGGTGGGTCATGACATCGTTCTCCGGGTACTCGTTCGGCTACAGGTGGACCACGTGGGGGACGCCGACCGATGTTCCGGTTCCCGCGGATTACGACGGAGACGCCTTCACCGACATAGCCGTCTTTAGAAACGGTTTATGGTATATCCAGAGAAGCACGGGTGGTACTTCGGTGCATAATTTTGGTCTGGCCGGTGACAAGGCCATACCCGCGAGCTACGTTCCATGACGCAAAACGGTACGGTCTCCGACGATGGTAGCAATCGCGCGACCGGTCGACTTCCAGGCGTCGAACGGTGGGTATGCGACATGGAGCGCGAGCCAGCATTCTTTAATTCCACGCCTGTTCCGGATCGATGGCCGTAACGTCGGCGATCGATCCGGGTTTTTATGTGCCTGGGCCTTCCGGGCAAAATATCCGTTGTGCTCGCCGCATTCCGTTGCGAGGGTGATGCCGTCGTAGCAGTAGTTCTCGACCGGTCTTTCCGGTAGGTCAAAAGATAAACCTAACACCGATCTGGACCTGCCTGCTTTCAAGTGCGAATGACGAATTACGGGATTTGAAATCGGGCAGTGTACCGATAATTTCGCCAGTTGTAGGATCGGTCGGCACCAATACATTGCCGTACCCGATGATGCTGTTGATATTGAATAGATTTTGAGCATCGCCAAACGCCTCCAACTTGTAACGCTCGGTGAAGTTGAAAAATCGCGAGTAGCGAAGATCAAGATTGAACTGCGGCGGGGTCTTTCCCGAGTTTCGTTTGAAACCGACCGGACGGTCCGCTGTGGATACCCCATCGCCATTCAGATCGAGGTTGGAAAGGGTGCCGTTCATCTGGCGCCCGGCAAGAATACTGAATCTTTCACCACTGTTGGCTGTGGCAATTATGCCGAATTGATTATTGCTCATCAGGTACGAAAGTGTTTTGTTCCGAATATTGAAGGTCGGACGGGCTACGAGACTCATTACGAAAGTATGTCGCTGGTCGCCATATGAATAGCCTTTGTCCGAAGTGCGATTCGTCGGGTCAGACACTACCAGTGACATGTTAGTCACCCCGGCAATCACACCCATGTACGTTACGTTCTGCTCCGGCGCGTCGTCGACCGCTTTCGAAAGCGTATAGTTCGCGCTGAACTGAAGCCCCCGTGAAAACCGCTGCGTTAGTTGCAGCGTCAACGCGTCGTATTGTGAAACACCCGCGGATTCTGCCATCTGGATCTGATTGAATCGCGAATCGAGTCTCTCGGGCCCAAAGACCGGGCGGCCATCGGCGAGGAACCGCTGCGGACGTATCGGGTTAATGCTGCGATACACGGGAATATGTCGCCCCGCGGAATGAACATATCCGACAGCAAGCGAAATGTTATCCGTTATCGCCTGCTCCAACTGCACGTTTGAGTGGATCGCGTACATGTTCACGAAATCCGGCGAGACGGTAACGATATTTTGAGGAGGAAGCATGGATCCCGACGGCTGCGTCCCTGAAAACCGGGCGGGAAATGCCGGCGCTGACGGATCGCGTCTTGTGCAGGAGGGTGGTCCACCGTCGTCTCCACAAAATTGGAGCGTAAAGAATCGTTGACCGTTGTTACGGATTGCCCTTTCGTACATAGCACCCCAAGGCGCTTCGTAATAAAGTCCCGCACCTAATCGCACAACCAGAGGCCGGTTACCTTCCCGCAAAGCGTAAACAAGTCCTAGGCGCGGCGCAAAATTATTGCGATCTTGATTGAACTTTCGAGATGCAGGAAAAGGTGATGACGCATCGGCACGAGGTGCGAGATAGAAGTCGTAACGAAGTCCGTAGCCAAGCTTCAACCGACGGGTGGCTTTCCAATCGTCCTGAACAAAGAAATTCCAGAACGTGGTAGCGTGTTCGGTTTCCGGGTCGCCGAAGGACTCTTGATACCGGTCATAACGAAACGGTTCGCTCTCCATCCGCGCCGCCAGGTATGCGGGGATGCTACGAAAGGTATAGACGGAAGAATCCGGAGCGAGGTTGTAACTGCGGGTAAAAGAGAAGCCGCCACCGAACTTGATCACATGGGCCGCGCGCGTAATCGAAAAATTATTCTGCATCTGCGCGACCTTTGTGCGGTCAGCGGCACCAGCGCCGGGCGGAGAGCCGAAATTTGCGACCTGCGATATCGTGACTGAAGGTCCTGATCCGGACGAGTCATTCCGGACGGTGTCACCCTTTCCCAAGACAAAATGAAATCTCAATTCGTTGAGCAAGCTCATGGTGTATGAGACTAACTGGACGCCGAGAGAATGGTCAGTCGCCTTGATATCGACGCTACGCTCGAGGGTGTTGATTGCCCCGGCGATGTTATTTATCGTGCCTAAGCTGGAGTGATTGAATCTTGCCGTTAGACGATTGTTGTCGTTTAGTTGTAGGTCCGAGCGGACTATGTAATGCGACCCATATTCCCGACTGGGAATCGCAGGTACAAAGATGGAAGGCGGGAGACCGGCTTCGATAAGATCCGCTTTGTTTGCTTCGCTGATCGTCACCTGTCGATTGGACCTTGTACTATCGTCCCGTTCGACATATTCATAGCCAGCGTAGAAATGCCATCGGTCCCTTACGATCGGCCCGCCTACCTTCGCGGCGATATTATTCGTCACATTGTCCGGAAGCTCCGAAGCGGAAAAGAAAAATGGTCGGGAATAAAACGACGGTCGTCGAAATAAGTAGCTGACGGAACCTCGCAGATCATTCGTCCCGGACGGCGTGACGATATTCACGATCATCCCGGTCGTATTGCCGAATTCCGCTGCAAATCCGTTCGTCAGAAGTTGTATCTCGTTCACATAGGTTTCCGAGATCTGCAAAAGCCGCGCGCCTGCACCATCGCCGCGCGTATTCGTGTTTCCGTCGAGCAGATAGTTAACACGTCTTGCAAAACCGTTGACGTTGATCTGTGGAAAATTGAACCCTCGGTTGGGCCGGCCGGTTACGTTGGCCTGGAGGATGATGAAGTTATAAGGATTGCGTGTCGGGAGCGGAAGATTGTGCACCTCGCGGGCATTCATTACGCGACCGAGATCTGTTTTGCCTGTATCTGCGACCGGGACATCGCCGGAAATTGTGACGGTTTCTTCGACAGGACCAGCTCCAAGCTGCAGATCTACCGTGGCAGACTGCCCGGTCGTAAGCGTTATACCTTCGCGGACAAAACGTTTGAAGCCTGAAGCGTCGGCGCTAATTCGGTAGGTGCCCAGCGGTAAGAGCGGGATTCGGTAAACCCCTCTCTGGTCCGTCGAAACAGTTCTGGTGGCGCCGGTCCCGATGTTCGTAGCAGTAACAGTCGCATTCGGTACCGAGGCGCCGCTTTGATCCAGAACTGTGCCGTCGATCTGACCGTCGAGCGCCTGGGACTGCGCAAGGCCGGTCACTGCGGCGACGAAAATAACAATAAGACAGCACGCCTCAGCAACGAGATTTCCGAGAGTTTCAGCATCCTTCACGTGCTTTCTTTTCGATCGTCTATGGAAAGGCTACTTCGATTCAAAACGTCTCACGAGATGGGCATACCTTGGGTCGTCCCGAAGCGGGTCTAACATGGGATCGACCTGAAGGATCGGCATCATACCTGAACGCCGTTCGTAGGCTTTGTTGAGAAGCTCGAATGCCCGGTCAAGATCGCCGATCTGTGCGTTTGTCCCGGCGCGCCAGAAATAATTGGGTTCGTTCGCCTCCCTTTTTTCCCTTTCACGGAGGACACCTATCCAGCCGGCATCCCGAAAAATAGTTTGGAATCGTTCCACTTCCTTTTCATCAACCTTATCTAACCTCAATAGTTCGACGTACCACTTGAACGCTTCTGCCTCCTGTCCACTAGCGTCGAGAGTGCGGATCATCCATTCATACGTCGCCCTGTTGTTACGATTTCGTTCCCAGAGTCGAAGGTACTGTACCCGCGCCTCATCATACCGCCGACCAAGATATAAGCTGTTTGCATAAAACCTCTGGCTGTAAAATGACGACGGCTCAAGATCAATCGCTGCTTTGATCATCGCAATTGCTTCGTCGTGCCGCCCTCTGGTGGTCAGGAAAGTCGCGTACATTTGAAGTGCGTGAGGTGAATTAGGTTCGAGCACCAAGGCATGTTTACAAGCTTGCTCGGCGGCCGCAACATCATATTCGTACTGCAGTTTATTCGAGCATAGCGCTGTGTACGCGTCAGCCAAGGTTGGGTCCAGAGCGAGAGCGCGGTTGACCGCCTGCAGCGAGTTTTCATACTCTCGCCGGTCGTCCGCGGTTCGCACTATCGCCACAGCCCGGTGCGCAAGTGCTTTTCCGGCCCAGGCAAGTCCGTAATTCGGATCGAGCGCAACGGCGCGGTCAAGGTACTCCACCGCCTTCGCACCGATGCGCTGATCGTAGAGAAACATTCCTTGAAGGTAATTGCGATACGCTTCCTCATTGGATGTACCCCGTCTGCGCGTCTCGCCAATTGTCGCCCCAAAACGCGCGACAAGTTTGCCCCCGATATCGGCAGCCACTGCGTCGTGGACGGCGAACACGTCGCCGGCGGCCGTTTCGACCTTGTACGAATCTTCGACCTCCCCGCTCGCCACGTTTATGAGCCGGGATGTGATCCGGATCCTTCCATCTGCAAGGTGATAACTCGAGTCGATGACATGGTCTACCTTTTGCTCGCGTCCGGCTGCTAACGGGTCCTGGTCGATTGCGGTGTAGGAACGGATCGCGCTCAGCGGACGCACTACAAGACCTTTTATCAAGGTGAGACGGTTTATGAGCGCGTCGGCCACCCCGATCTCTAAAGTATCGCTACGGTTTGCGGCGTCGATCGGCTTAAGTGGTAGGACGGCGATACGGTTTCCCGAGCCAGTGAGTGTCGACGGCCCGGCGGATGTTAGATAGAGAACAACGGCAAGGGCGACAGCGAGCACCCCCGCGGTGACGGCATACCATTTCCAGTTCCATGAACTAAACGCCCCGACTCCTGCATCTGCCGCCGGAGTCGCAGGTAATTCGGAATCGGCGACGTCGCCGGCGGGCAAGCTTTCGGAGTACGGATACACACGATTCCCGTTTCCGTTCATATCCTGCTCACCCGTGACGCGATCTCTCCGCTTGGTGACATCGGCCACGAACTTATAGCCGCGCTTGGGCACGGTCTGGATGAATCGCTGGCTCTTCGAATCTTCTCCAAGCGCATTCCTGATCGTCCACACGCATTTCGAGACGGCCGCTTCCTCGACAAAAGCGTCCGACCAGACCTTTTCCATTAACTCCGATTTCTTAACGAGATGGCCGTGGTGTTCGATCAGGAGCGCGAGGGTTGCGTACGCCTTTGGCGGGAGAGGGACGGGCTGGCCGTCGCGCAGCAGTAAGTCTTCATCCGGGATAAGACGAAAGTCAGAGAATTCGTAGATAGTCCCGTCTTTCACGGCTATATCTCCCAATGAAGAACTTTTCGGGAAGAAAAATGGAAATCTTCTCAAGGATTTATCCCCGCTTGATCCGGTATTTTCGAACGCGAATCCAACGTCGGACAATCCAGACTTTCAGGACAATGGCAATTTGGATCTGAAAGTTAGGGCCTTGTAAGCGTGGATTTTAATGCCGCTCGGGCGAAATTGCAACAATTTTGCCCGAAGCGGCCCGGATTGACCGACAACCAAAGCGCCAAAAGCGGGCAGGTCAGTTCGGAGCAACGCTGAGGAGTACACGGATGAATTCTCAACGCTACAAGAAGCACTTATCTTATTCGGTATTTGTTGTGATCCTCGCGATTGGAGTGATGGCGGGGCCAGACAGAATCGCCAGATCCCAACTAGCGACGGGAGCGGAACCGTGGCCCTCTGAATTTAAGCCGCCTCTCGTACTAAAGAACGATATTCCGAACACTATTTCTGGGCCGGCTTCGGCGGGCAGTCTGGACCCGACGTTTGGCAGGGGTGGAAAACTCACGACCGACTTCGGCAGCACTGAAAGTGCTGGCGGCGTGGCTGTGCAGACCGACGGCAAAATCGTTGCCGCCGGGTATGTGAGCGTCGACGTTAATTCTTCGGCTGTTTATGATTTTGATTTTGCGGTGTTTCGATACAACGCGGACGGCTCGCTAGATGCTTCGTTCGACACGGATGGCAAGGTTGTTACGCCACTCAGCACAGCCTCTGACGGTGCGAGCAGCGTCGCGATTCAAGCGGATAGCAAAATTGTTGCGGCGGGGTGGAGTGGCGGCGGAGCTGCCCTCGTCCGATACAACACTGACGGCTCGCTTGACCAGTCATTCGGCACTGGCGGCAAAGTGATCACCTCGACATATTTGAATATCAATGAGATCGCCATTCAAACGGACGGCAAGATCGTAGCTGCTGGCTCCGGTTCGTTAGGTAGTCCTTACGATGGGTTTACAATCGCCCGATATAAT
>DASUSJ010000090.1:0-5623 GCA_036375155.1 Pyrinomonadaceae bacterium | reverse complement strand
AAGGGCGATCCCCATGAACTGCGTTGCACTGAACGTTGAATTGTTTAGTGACTGCCAGACGATCGGTGTGGCCTGAACATTTGTCGTTTTCCAGATGCCGCCGTCGCTTCCGAAATAGACCGTGTTCGGCTCCGACGGTGCGATCGCAAAGGCGTGCGTATCGACGTGCAAACCGCTTGAGCTGTTCTGGTAGCTTGCGCCACCGTCGATGGAGCGTCCGAAGACGCGCGAGGGTGAGCCTCCGAGATAAAGTTTATTGACGTCGTTCTGGTCTACCGCGATCGCAATGTCATAGAAGCATTGCGGGTTACAGAAGCCCACACCGGCGGCAAGCGGCACGAATGAAGCTCCTCCGTCGACCGACTTGAACACAGTCCCGTTAGAGGTACCGGCAGCGGCAAAGACAGTAACGATCGATCCCGTCTTGTTTACTGCAAATTCGGTTCGCCCCGGACTATTCCCGTCACCGGTCACAAGCGTACGTGAAAAGGTCGGCGTCGCATCAAGCGCGTTCGTGGTGAGATAGACACCTCCATCGCCGCCGGAACCGATCACGGAAATCAACAACCGTGAAGGATTGCCCGGCTCTGTCGCGGCGTCCACCACCGAGCGGCTGGGCGCCAGGGTTCCCTGAATCGGCAATTGCGTAAACGTCGGCGTGGCAGACATCGCGTTGACCGAACGGTATACGCCCGCGTTTGGAAGTATGAGCCCGGTGTTGTTTCCGCCGATTCCGGAGATACCATTCGCGGAAGTCACGAAGATAATATTCGGGTCGGTAGGATGAACGATTATCCGCCCGATCGAACGGCCCGTGAAAATATCACTGCCGCCGGTGCCAAGGTTGAAGGGGCCGGCGAGATCGGCGGTCGTCTCGGCGTTCGAGATTCGATAGATGCCTACGCCGCTGAAACTCAGACCGGAAAAGGTCGCTTCACCTGTTCCGACAAATAGAGTCGTCGGATCGGTAGGTGAAATGGTTATAGATCCGATCGCGAGACTGAGCGCGCTATCCATGATCGGCGTCCAGTGAGCTCCGCCATCCAACGAGCGATACAGTCCGCCGAACGCAGTTCCTACGTAAACGATATTTGCATTTGTAGGATGCACCGCGATAGCCGAGACCCGACCACTGTACGAGGTAGCAGCGTTCACAGGGATCGGTGCCGGACCGAGGGCCCGCCAGGAAATGTCCGACTCACTGCCGGGTCGATTCCCCAGCTCCGCTTCCCTTCGTTCCAATTCGCGGACTGCTTTCGTACGAGAATCCTGTTTTGCGGTATCAAAACCGCGAAGCAGGTCGACCTGTTCGCTGCGAAGACGCAGAAATTCTTCCTTGTCGATCTTTACGCTCATCGGAGGAAGGTCCGGCTCACTCTCGTCGAACTGGCGTTCCTTTTCATCCGCCGACATGAACCACCAAACCGGGACGGCGAATACGAACGCCACCACTAAAATCACAATAATTCTCAAACCTTTCACCGTGAACCTCCGTCGTTCTGACCGAACTGCCTTGGACTTAATTAAAGGAAGAAATCGTTCCCGGCTTACTGCTCGCGAGCAGCATGCCGGTGCTGGAAACTTTCTAAAGCAACAAAAACAGGTTTTGAAACCGCATGAGTTTAGCACTCTACAGTTTCGTGACTCAAGGAAATGTGAGCCTCGATCTTGCGACCTATCCTTTCGGGACGGCAATCTCTTGTTTGCTTTCCCGCCATCTTACTTTTCGGTAGAATCGACGCAATATGAAACCAAGCACGCTGGTCTTCGCTGCTTTCCTTTTTGTTGTCACTGTCGCAGCTCAAACTCCTCAGCCGACAATGACGCCGGTCCCCACCGCCACGCCGTTCGCGATCCAAAAAACCGTGCAGACGCTCGCGGACATCCAGTCGAAGATCCGCGCCCGGTTGCTCGCCCCAGAGCTTCGACGAGGTCAGGTCGGTGTAAAGATCGTCTCCCTAAATTCCGGCAAAGTTGTTTTCGAAGAGAATGCCGAAAAGTATTTCATGCCTGCATCGAACATGAAAAACTTCACAGTGGCCGCGGCCCTCGACAGGCTCGGTCCCAACTATCGATTCGTGACAAGTGTTTACGCGCCATCGATGCCAGACGGCAGCGGCACGATCAAAGGCAACCTTCGGGTTTTTGGGCGTGGCGACGTTTCTATTTCGACCAGCTTTGCGGAAGGAAATTATTACAAGGGTCTGGATGAACTTGCCGACAAGATAATGTCCGCCGGCGTGAAACGAGTCGATGGCGATCTTATCGCGGACGAAACGTATTTTTCGGGCAGTCCGGTTCCCGGCACTTGGGAGTGGGACGACCTTCAGTGGTACTACGGCGCCGAGGTCTCGGCATTGCCGCTAAATGACAATGCGATCGACTTGAGTGTTTTACCGGGCCCGGTCGGCTATCAATGCGCCGTGCGTATCAATCCGACAAACGCGGTCATACGCGTGATCAACCAGTGCACGACATCTCCGGCCGGAACGCAGCGCACGTTAAGAATAGAAAAAAAGGTGGACCGGAATATTTTGGAGATCACGGGTTCACTCCCGGTCGGCAACAACGGATTCAAAGGATATGTGACTGTGTCGAGGCCGGCCGAGCTGTTCATCTCGTTGCTAAGAGAGCGGCTCGCTTTGAAAGGCGTTACCGTCACCGGGCAGGCTCGGGCGGTTAATCTGAAACCGGCCATTTCGGAACCGTCGGTGGAGATCACGAAACTGGAGTCGCCGCCATTGAGTTTGATCGCTGCCAAAACGATGAAGCCCAGTCAGAACATGTATACCGAGACTCTTCTCTGGACGCTCGGCGAACATTCTCGTGCAACGACCGCCGCGACACCTGGGGGAGGCACGGTCGCACCAAGCACAGCGGACAGCGCGGAGTTGGGAATCGCGGCGGTGAAGAAATTTCTCGGTGAGATCGGCGTGGCACCCGACGGTATTATCCAGCACGATGGCAGCGGACTATCCCGCCACAACCTGATCACGCCGTCGGCAGTTGTTCAGCTGTACAGCTATATGGGTAAGCAAAGCAAAGTCTCGCAGGCATGGCGCGACAGTTTGACTATAGGAGGAGTTGACGGCACACTGCGTCGTCGATTCGTTGGAACCCGTGCGGCCGGGAATGTTCGCGGAAAGACCGGAACCATCGATCAGGTATCAGCGCTTTCGGGGTATGTAACGACGGCCGCAGGCGAAGAGCTTGTTTTCTCGATGGTGGTGAATGGGATAAACGAGGCGAGCGTCAGAACAGCGGCGATCGATGAAATAGTCCTGAGCCTCGCGAGTTTCGACGGAAAGGTCGATTAAAACCAGGAACTGGTACAAAGAGACGCGGCGAGGCGGAGATTGAATCTCCGCCTCACCGCGTCTCTGTCTTCGCCGCGTTTCTTGAAATCCTACCAGCGTTCGCTGCGGCCGCCGCCACCGCCGCCGTAGCCTCCCCGGCCGCGATTGCCGCCTCCTCCACCGCCGCCGCGATCTTCACGTGGTCGGGCCTCATTCACGACAATGTTACGGCCATCATATTCCTGCCCGTTGAACTGAGCGATCGCGTTGTTCGCGCTGTCCTCATCGGCCATCTCGACGAAACCGAAACCGCGAGACCGCCCGGTCTCGCGATCAAAAACCACGTTAGCCGACTCGACTGTTCCGGCGGATGCAAAGTAATCCTGTAGATCTTCGCTTGTCACGCGAAATGACAAGTTTCCAACATAAAGTTTGTTACTCATTTTCCTCTATTTTCTAGTTCAAAAAGAAGCAAGACGGCAGGACAAAATTGGAAAGATTTTCGATCCATGAAATGCAGCGACGCACCCTACACAAAAAATTTGACTGCTTCCGTGACCTTATACTGAGACTCTCTCAACCGAACCGTAAATCGTCGCTACGCTAATCGGACGGACGCATCTGTCGAGATACTTAGCGAGAGCAAAAAACACAGGCAGTATGCCCGTTTTTGAGCATTTAGGCAAGACTTAGAAGTGCTGTCGGAAAAGGCATATCTGTAAGCGAAATGTCCCGGGTTTGAAGGGGGGAATCTATGACACTGTCGCGTAAACAGGCTCGTCGATTCAGTTTTCCCTAAGTGTGTTGAGAAGCTTGTCATGTATCCCGCCGAAGCCGCCATTCGACATGATCGCGACGACGTCGCCCTTCTTTAATTCCGGGGCAAGGTGTTCGACGATCGAATCGGCATTCGGAAAGCTGAAAGCAGGTTTACCCTGCATCTCGATGTCCCTTACGAGCTCATCGGTATCCAGGACCTTTCCGAGCTCGCTGGCGGCCGAGGTATTGTAGACCCCGGCGATAATCACATAGTCGGCGTAGGAGAATGCTTTGCCGTACGGTTCCTGGAATATCGCCAGCCGCGATGACCACGAACGCGGTTCGAACACCGCTATCAGCCGCCGGCCGTCGTATTTCATCCGCAGTGCTTTTAACGTTTCTTCGACCGCCGTCGGATGATGCGCGAAGTCATCGATGACGGTGACGCCTCTCTCGACACCGCGGACTTCGACCCGCCGTTTGACTGACTTGAACGTGTCAAGCGCCTCCTGAATCTTCTCCTTTGAAATTCCCCATGCATCAGCGGCGATCATTACCGCCAGACAATTCCGTACATTGAACTCGCCGATCAAGTGCGTTTCAAATTCACCCCATGAATGGCCATCACGGAAAACCGTGAAGCGAGTCGTGTCGCCGGTAAAATCGATGTAACGAGCTTGCCACTTGGCTTCGTCGCTGAGGCCGAAAGTCTCCACGTTTGTGTACAGCTTTCCCTGCATCTCATCGAGAACTTCGTTCGCAACGGGTGAATCGATCCCGACGATGAGGCGTCCGTTTCCCGGAACCAGATTCATCAGGCGAGAGAATTGGAATTTGATCTCCTGCAGGTCGCGGTAGATGTCGGCGTGATCGAATTCAATGTTGTTTACGATCGCGATCTCCGGCAGGTAATGCATGAACTTCGGTTTCTTGTCGAAGTACGCCGTGTCGTACTCATCTCCCTCGACGACGAAGTATTCACCGCCGGTGACGCGGAAGCTCGCACCGAAATTCTGGACGATGCCCCCGACGAGAAAACTCGGATTCAAGCCGCCGACCTCGCAGACCCAGG
Organism: Pyrinomonadaceae bacterium; assembly: GCA_036375155.1. GTDB lineage: Bacteria > Acidobacteriota > Blastocatellia > Pyrinomonadales > Pyrinomonadaceae > OLB17. The sequence continues at coordinate 496 of DASUSJ010000090.1, read as the reverse complement.
TCGCGATGCTCGTCGTTGTTGTCTTCCCATGTGTTCCCGCGACAACAAGCGAACGACGCCCGCGGATAAATTCTTCCTTTACGATCTCCGCCTGCGACCGGTAAAGGAGCTTGCGATTTAGGATCTCCTCGAGCTCCGGATTACCACGGCTGATCGCATTTCCGACGACCACACAGTCAGCGCCGATATCTGCATTCTCGGCTTTGTAACCGTTTAGGATCTCAATACCCAACGCCTCGAGCTGCGTCGACATCGGTGGATACACGTTCTGGTCCGAGCCTGTAACTTTGTGTCCGCGGGCCTGGAGCATTCCGGCGAGTGACGCCATCGCGGTACCGCAAATTCCGATGAGGTGGTAGTGCATTCTGTGAAGAAGATCTAAGGCCTGTTAATTGAACATGCCGGCTCAGCCATCTTATCGCCGGCAATAAAGAAACTGAAGTTAATATCCTTCGACTAGCTGTTTAAATTGCACTAGCTGAAGCTAGTGGCAATT
>DASUSJ010000089.1:0-6433 GCA_036375155.1 Pyrinomonadaceae bacterium | reverse complement strand
ACTGAAAAAACTGATAAACAGAGAAGCAAAAAAGTATCTTGTCATGATTCCAATCTCCGAGATCTTCTAACCGAAAGGCCCAGCAGCCAAAAGGCCAGGCAGTCGAACCCGCATCGAATGCGGTATGCACGAATCGTGGCCACGGAGTGGCAACGCCCGCACTAGAGCGACATCGATCTTCTTAAGAGAGTTCCGGTGGATGGAATGGTGGGCTTGGAGACCGGAAGAGGCGTCGAATTTTTTCACGCGGAAGTAGCGAATCCTTCATCGAGCCATCCAGGCCGCGTGGATGAGGCAGATAGCCGGAAAATGCATTTTGCTGCGACGTATGGTGCCCTGAGTTTGGAGCCTTTTGGTCCTGACGGCGGCCATCCGGACAATTGACCATTGTCTTGCAGGGATCCTCATGCCCGTTTTCTTCGGAAAAGACCATCTGTCCTTTCGTGGAAGCCGAGTGAGCGAACGCAAGACCGTGTGAACCCCATTCGGCGAGTAGAAAGACGAGAAATGCCGCCGCAAAAATACGGCGGAAATAAGCCGTCCACATAGTTTGCCGAGAATGATCCTGCACCACAGCGGTAGTCTAGCAATATGATGTTACGCAAACAAGAAGCTGTAGTTTCGGAAATTGGCTGTTTGGTGCAGGGTTGATAAAATCACGTAAGCTATGAAAACACTCTTTGTCCTCCGGCACGCGAAATCGAGCTGGGACGATCCGGATCTCTCCGATCTCGATCGTCCGTTGAATCACCGAGGGAAGGTCGCAGCGCCGTTCATGGGCGATCTGATGGCCCGGAATGGCTTTTTGCCGGACGTGATCCTTTCATCGCCGGCGATTAGGGCACGGGAGACGGCCCGTCTGGTAAAGGAAGGCGGTGATCTGCCTGGCGATATAACCGAGGTCGAGGAGATCTACGAAGCTATTCCAAAGACCCTGAGGCGGATCGTTTCCGGCATCGACGACCGGTTCCGATCGGCGATGATTGTTGGACACAATCCAGGTATGGAAGGATTCGTACGCTTACTCACGGGCAAGCTCAAACCGATGCCGACGGCCGCGTTGGCCGTAATCGAACTGGATATTGCCACCTGGTCGGAGATCGCCGATGGATCCGGGAAGCTCCATCACCTAATACGGCCGAAAGATGAGATGAAAGCTATGGAAAAGAGGCGTTAGCCGAGAGTTAGGCCACGATCGTTCTTTCGGCCCCGCAGATGCTTTTGCGAACGCCTCGATTCGTCTGCAACCGGCAAGCCGTAGTCTTTTCCCGTCAAACTACCGTCAGACGGTCTCCCCGTCGTGCAGGGAAATTTCTTTCCTTCCAACCCTTTGGGCGTGCTATAATCGAGTCAAATTGATAAACGGCAGATGTGGTTCGACATTTTGTGTCGAGCATGTTCAGGCGGGCTTCCCTTTGTGGACTGACCCAGGAGCAACACCATGGAGCTGAGCATTGGTCAGAAGGTCTCTTATCCGAGCCAGGGTGTTTGTCTTGTAGAACAGATCGAGAAGAAAACCATCGGTACGATGTCGATGAAGTTTTACTCGCTGCGCGTGTTAAGTGACAACTCGATTATTTTCGTCCCGACCGACAATGCCGAAAGTGTAGGCATCCGTCCGATCATAAGCCCGATACAGTGCGGCGCCCTCATCGAGAAACTCTCGACAGATTTCGAGCCTATTTCGTGTGACTGGAAAACTCGGTCCCGCGGATTCACCGACCAGCTTCAGTCGGGCGATGTGTTTGAGGCTGCCGACGTTCTAAAAAAGCTTACCTTCCTTAGCCACGAAAAGAAGCTCTCCTTCCGCGAGCAGACGCTCCTGGACAAATCTAAGTTCCTGATCGTCTCAGAGATCATCAATTCCAATTCTTCTGACGAGGAAGAGTTGCGCGAAGAGATCGACCGGTTGGTCGAGATCGCGTGCCGAAAACATTTGAGATCGCAACCGAAGGTAATGACGGCGGCTGTTCACTAGTTTCTCCGGAAGCGAAGCAGGGATAGGCCGGGACGGGGGTTGATCCCGCGGCTAGTATTGCATGTGTCGCGGCGTCTCCGGGCATTCATTCCACGTTCCCATAACGCTAGGACCTAGAGTAACTCGCCCTGACGATCGTCTTGATGTTCCCGCGAACGTGAAAATCACCCTCGATCTCGACCCGCATAGGATCACACGCGTTCACAAAATCTTCGAGAATGATGTTGATGACATGCTCGTGGAAGATCTTCACTTCACGAAACGAATTTATGTAGAGCTTTAGACTCTTCAACTCGATGCATCGCTCGTTCGGAACGTACTTCAATCGAATGATCGCAAAATCGGGAAACTCCGAGAAGGGGCAGATTGCCGTGAACTCGGGCATCTCGAACTCGATCCAGATCTCCCGTCCCGCAAACTCGTACGCGAACGTATCGAGAGGGTAAAGGTCCATCTCCTCACGCGGCGTCGGCTTGATATCGAGTTGTTGAAGGTTCTCCGGTTGCAGCTTCGCTTGGTCTGACATAATTCCGTTTCAAACTAAAGGCTCGTGCGGAGCCGAGGTCGAGCACACCTCGCGATCGAAGGTCGCTGAGGAGGTTAATAAAGATCTTCGCCGTAGCGAATGCGTCTGCGTTGGCGCGGTGATGATTTACCAGCTCGACACTGAAATACTCGGCAACCGTCTTTAGCCTGTGATTCTCGATCTGAGGCAGCAGCTTACGAGAGAGCTGGACCGTGCAAAGCGAGGGATTGCCCACCCGGTAATCCTCGTAGATTCGGCTCACCTCATGATTAAGAAACCGAATGTCGAAACCCGCATTGTGCGCAACAAGCACCGAGTCGCCGATAAACGTTAGAAGATCGTCCACGATCTCTGCAAATTTGGGTGCATCCCTTACCATCGAATCCGATATCCCGGTGAGCATCGTAATGAAGAAAGGTATCGGCATCTCCGGGTTGACGAGAGTGTGAAATTCGTCGACGATCCGGCCATCTTTCACGCGGTAAGCACCGACCTCCGTCACCCGGCAAGGTGGCGTCTTTGCACCGGTGGTCTCGAGGTCAAAAACCACAAAACCGGTTTCCGTTAGATCTATCGCATCGTGATCGCATACGACGAGTTCGACATTGTCGCCATTCAACGCGAGCCGAGAGTCTCGATCGACGAGATCCGAAACAAGCAGTCGTGCAAGAGCCGGCTCAACCCGGCTGATATTCATTATGCAGTCGACGACGGTAACGGCGGGCGCTCGTCCGCCGATCGAGGCAAGAAATTCTACTGTTGCGTTAGTGAGAAGCGAATCGCAGATGAGGTTCGGATGTCGTGGCATCTGAAACATTCTAGCGGTAAAAGCGGTCGGGCGTAAATGACGGGCCCCGTCGCATACACCAAGGTTTTTTGGCATAATCTCATTTCGTTTTACGACTATGAACGACATCCTCGAACATTTTCGAAAGACAGGTGCGCTGCTCGACGGGCATTTCCTACTATCGAGCGGCTTGCATTCGTCGAAATACCTGCAGTGCGCGCTCGCACTACAGCGGCCTTCGGACGCTGAAGCCTTCGGGCGTGCGATCGCCGAGAAATTTCTCGATTCGGGTATTCAAACGGTAGCGTCACCTGCCATCGGCGGCCTCGTTATCGGGTATGCGGTTGCTGCCGCTTTGAACGTCAGATTCATTTGGACCGAACGGCAGGACGGCAAGATGACCTTGAGGCGTGGATTCGCTTTGCAGCCTGGTGAAAAGGTTCTCGTTGTTGAGGATGTTATCACTACGGGCGGGTCGACTCGCGATTGTATTGCGGCGATCGAGTCGAATGGGGGCGACGTAGTCGCCGCTGCGTCGGTAATCGACCGTTCGAACGGAACCGCCGATGTCGGCGTGCCCCGTATTTCTCTTGTGGAGATGGACGTACCGGCTTATCAGGCAGACGCTTGTCCCATGTGTGAAGCCGGCGGCGAGCCCAACAAGCCTGGTAGCCGCAAATGAGATCCGAACGCGTCGAACGCTTTTGGGATCAGTTTTGCGCGTCGGACCGAACGATGGATCCCGGGACAGATTATCAGGTTTGGTCTTTCGGAAATACACGAGAGATGGCGTTAGAACTGGCCGAGCTCGTGCTTGCGGGAAAAAAAACGGCGACCGCGAGCTCGTCGAATATGAACCAGCTTCGACCGGAAAACGCGCCGCGCTCGGGGGGTTACAGCGTCGTCACCGATCTCGATGGTGAACCGCTCTGCGTGATTCAAACCACGGAGATCAGTCACCTGCCTTTTGATGAAGTTGACGCCGTGTTTGCGGCCGAAGAAGGAGAGGGCGATCTTTCGCTGGAGTACTGGCGTCGCGTCCACTGGGATTACTTTAAGAGCGAAGCCGCCCGGTATGACTTCGAGTTCGACGAGCGCTCTACAGTTTGCTGCGAGCGATTCAGGCTGCTTTTTCCGCGATGAATTACAAGCTTCTCATTCAGTATGACGGCACGGATTTCCACGGCTGGCAGGTGCAGGAGAATGACCGCACAATCCAGGGAGAGCTTGAGCGCGTCCTGGGAATGCTCGAAGATGCAAAGGTGAACGTCATTGGCTCCGGCCGGACCGACGCCGGGGTGCATGCCGAAGGCCAGGTCGCGAACGTGATGATGAAGCGGCCATTCACGCCGGACAAACTCCGCTCCGCGATCAACGGGAACCTCTGGCGTGACATACGCGTCCTTAAAGCTGAAAAAGCGACGGACGAATTTCACGCGCGTTTTTCCGCCAGGAGAAAAACCTACGTCTACCGGATCGTCAATGCACCCGTGATGTCACCCTTTTGGAGGCGTTTTGCCCATCACGAGCATAAGCCGCTCGATATAACCAGAATGTTGAACGCCGGTCGTCTGCTGCTCGGTGAGCACGACTGGACTGCATTCTCATCCGCGCACGCCGATGGCGAATCCAGGCTTCGCACGGTCCTCGATTTTACGATCGTGTCCCGTTGGGATTCGCGCGCAGTAGCTAATATCCTCGAGTTCCAGATCAGCGCGAACGGCTTTCTGCGGTATATGGTCCGGTCGATAATCGGTACTTTGATCGAGGTCGGGCGGGGCGAAAAAGATTCTGATACAATTCAGACGGCCATCGTGACCGGAGACAGAAGTCTCGCTGGAAAGACCGCCCCCGCTCATGGCTTGACGCTTCTGAAAGTTGAATACGAATAACTTCTAAGCCGCATGTTCATTTACCACATTGTTTTGCCCGAGGTGTGGGAACGATTCAAGAATCGTCCGTCATATCAACCGGAGAGTATCGCGACTGAGGGCTTCATTCACTGCAGTTATCCGGGCCAGGTCGAAGCGGTATTGAAGCGCTACTACAGCGATGTCGAAAAAGTTTTGATCCTGAAGATCGATACTGAAAAGCTTCTTTCCAAACTCGTCAAAGAGCCCTCGACTAACAATGAAATGTACCCGCATATTTACGGTAGGCTGAATCACAATGCTGTGGTCGATGTGGAAGAGCGCGTTCTTAAATCCGCGGATCCGACAAGCTGACAGCTCTCCTCATGCACGAACACTTCGCCGAGATACTGAAACCTGATTCAGCTGACGCAAAGTTGCTGGCGGCCATCGATATCCACCGCCTTCCGCAGCATATAGCCGTCATCATGGACGGGAACGGGCGGTGGGCAAAAAAGCGCGGCAAGCCGAGGATCTTCGGGCATCGTGCCGGGGCCGATTCGGTCAAAGCGATCATCGACACTTGCGCGAGATTACAGATCAAAGCGGTAACGCTTTACGCATTCTCAACCGAAAATTGGAAGAGGCCCAAGACCGAAATTTCCGGCCTGATGTCGATGCTGAAAAAGGTCCTGCGTCGTGAACTCGACGAAGTCACCGCGAGCAACATCCGATTTCAGGCGATCGGAGATATCGCGGGGCTCGCCCCGGATGTTCAGTCGGAACTTGCCTTCGCGACCGAGAAGACTGCGTCGAACACGGGTCTTTTGATGTGCGTCGCCTTGAACTATGGCGGACGTGCGGAGATCGTCGAAGCTTCCCGGCGAGCGATGAAAGATGTGCTCGCACGAGGGGAAACTCCCGAGAAGTTGAGCGAGGAAGATATCGCTCGAAATCTTTATACACACGGGCTGCCCGATGTCGATCTTCTGATCCGTACCAGCGGCGAGATGCGCATCTCGAACTTCCTGCTTTGGCAGATCGCGTACAGCGAGATCTATGTAACGCCAACGCTGTTTCCCGATTTTCGCCGCGGAGAGATCTTCAAGGCGATCATCGAGTACCAAAAACGCGACCGCCGCTTCGGCGCAGTGAAAGCAAAAGGCAGTGCGCGGTGAGGACGTGTGATTCGCAGTAGCGTTCGTTTCGCGTCTTTCGTGCCTTCAGTGTATTCCGTGGTTCCATCTTGCTTAACCACGGACCACACTGAATGCCCGAAAGACACGGAATGA
>DASUSJ010000088.1:0-12536 GCA_036375155.1 Pyrinomonadaceae bacterium | reverse complement strand
TAGCGCGGATCCCATATGCGATGAAACGGCCACGAAGGCTCCTGGAAGTTTCTTCTCCCAGCACACTCCCTGAACCTGAGTTAACTATGACCTCGATCGGTCGGTGCATGACCGTATTATCTCAGATAAACGAGTTATAGCGTTGAATGGTTATTCCCGGCGGGCGTTTCGATCGCAGAAAGTAATTGATTTCTATCGCCCCGAGGGTTACTATCTCCGCACCAGTATCGCCAGGCCCCGCTACCCCGCGGCAGGAAATTCACCCATTTTATGCGACATCGACCACACTTTGCGCGGCTTCTCTCTTTAGGATTCGCATTCGTCACGTTTGTATTTGCGCTCAGCACGGCGGCTCAATCCATATCCCAGCCAGTCGCTTCGCTTTCGAGTGTTCTGAACGCGGACGGCTCGATCGACCTCGGAGTCAGCGGCAGCTTTGACCCGCGCGGGTACCGTCTCGGATTCGGCGAGAACGGCGCGCCGAGATTTGTAAACGACTCCTCCCCGGCGGGCGGCTGCACACCCGATTCGTGGGACACCAACTTTACGATCAACGGTGCAAACGGAACGATCCACGCGATCGTTTCCGACGGCGCCGGAAACGTTTATGTCGGCGGCGATTTCCTTGGGCTGAATAACGTCAGGACACAGGGAATCGCAAAGTGGGACGGGACAAGCTGGTCGGCGCTGGGCTCGGGAATTGGAGGCCGGGTACAAGGGATCGCGATCTCGGGTACCGACGTATACGTCGGTGGTTCGTTTACAACCGCCGGGGGTGTTACCGCTAACAACGTCGCAAAGTGGAACGGCAGCTCATGGTCGGCCCTCGGAGCAGGAATGGGTATTCCCGCTGTTCAGGGCGTGCTTTCGATCGCTGTATCCGGGACGGATGTTTACGTCGGCGGTGATTTCAATTTAAGTGGTGGTTTCCCGAGCTTTATAGCACGCTGGGATGGGGTGTCGTGGTCCGGCGTGGGGGTCGGAATGAACGGTTCCGTTAGGACGATCGCCGTCTTCGGCGGCGAGGTGTATGCCGGAGGATTCTTTTCGATGGCCGGCGGTGCACCCGCTGCGGGCTTTGCCAAGTGGGATGGGGTTTCATGGTCACCCGTCGCGTCGGGGGCCGGCTCCTCAATAAATGAGATAAGGGTTGTCGGGACGGATCTATACGCGGGCGGGAACAATGGTGTGGCAAAGTGGAACGGCTCGACCTGGTCCAACATTGGTCCATCCTTCACTGCCCGGGCATTAGCCGTTTCCGGAACTGAGATCTACGCCGGAGGAAGCTTCACCACGATAAGCGGCACGACGGTCAATCGGGTCGCCCGCTGGAGCGGAACGCAATGGAGTGCAATGGGCACGGGGATCGGAGGAGTTCTGGCGACTACGCAGGTGAACGCTGTCGGTATCTCCGGAAGCACGGTTTTTGTAGGCGGCGAATTCCAAACCGCCGGAAGCCTTCCCGCACGAAATATAGCAAAGTGGACGGCGGAGAGTTGGTCGGCGTTCGACGGCACTGGCGTCGACAATAATGTGACCGCTCTCGCGGTCTCCGGAACCGACGTTTACGTGGGGGGGAATTTTTCGATCGCCGGTACAGTTACCGGTAATCGCATAGCGAAATGGAACGGCAGCACTTGGTCGACGTTGGGGACCGGCATTCCCGGAGCCGTTATCAATGCGATCGCGGTATCCGGCAATAACGTGTATGTCGGGGGCTTCTTTTCAAATGCCGGAGGCCAGAATGCAAACAATATCGCCCGGTGGAATGGTTCGAGCTGGTCACAACTCGGCTCCGGTGTAAGCGGGCCCGTCTTCGTCATAACCATCGCCGGCGAAGACATCTATGTGGGGGGCAGTTTTTCGTCGGCCGGCGGTGTCGCCGCGAACAATATCGCTAAGTGGAACGGCACGGCATGGTCAGGGATGAATTCCGGGATCGTGAGTGCGGTGACCGCGATCGTACCGTCCGGAAGTGACCTTTATGTCGGTGCGTCTACGACAACGGTCGACAGCCCGAACTACTTTCTTAAATACGATGGGACGACGTGGACACCGCTTGGCACAGGAATGATAGGCGGTGGTGTAAGTTCGATCGCGATCTTGGGTACGGACATATTTGTTGCCGGAGGGTTCACGGCTGTCGGCGGAATTAGCGCGAATCGGATCGCGAAATGGAACGGCACTTCTTGGTCGGCTCTCGGCGGCGGGCTACCAACTTCCACCGGATTCGGGTCGAATCAAGTCAAGATCGCTCTCTCGGGTTCTGATCTGATCGCCGTCGGCGACTTTTCGATAGCTGGTGGTGGTCCGGGTGACCGGGTTGCCAGGTGGAATGGAAGCGCGTGGGTTCCGCTCGGGTCGGGGCTGAACGCGGCGGCCTCCGCGATTTCCGTCGGGGGTGGAGAAGTGTACGTGGGCGGCACATTCACCACGGCGGGTTGCAACTACTCGCCATTCTTCGCACGGTGGAGAGAGACCGTGTGGACCGGGATGACCAACACCGACTGGCACACGGGACCGAACTGGGGTAGCGGGTCGGTCCCGCTTCCAAATTCAGGTGTCACAATTGCTTCAAGCAACGCTTCCATCACGGCCGCGGACGTTATTGTCGGTAACCTCATTGTCACCGGTGGCCGAGCTTTGACCGTGGCGGCCGGGAGAACGTTGACAGTCACCGGCAATCTTGAGATTGCCAATGGATCGCTCATCAATCAGGGAACCCTGGTCATCAACGGCGATCTCATTCTGAACGGCGGAGACATTACCACCGTCAACCAGATATCGGTCGGGAGAAATCTTTATCTGAACGGCGGCAAGATCAGCGGTGGTGGGCGCGTTTCCGTATTGTCGTGTCTGCGGACAGCGATCGCCGGAGGCGGGGTGACATCGTTTGTCGAGTCCCCGCTCGACCGTTGCGTGAACTCATCCGGAGTTTTCCGTTTTCCGGTCGGCACCGGTACGACCTATGCGCCGATCGAACTCGCAAACATCTCGGGAACCGGATTGTTCCTGGTGGAACCAAAATCGGGTGCGTATTCCGATCCGGTCACCGGACTTTCGAACAATCGATTGCTGCGGTGGTGGAATCTGACCAACGGCGGGATCGCACAGGCGGACGTCACTTTCAACTACGGAAACGCAGATATCGTCGGGCAGGAACACCGGTACCGGGCATTCCGGATCAGCGGTGGATCGGCAACCCAGATGCCGACCGTCTTGAACCAGGCGCTCAATCGCGTGACCGTCAACGGAGTCACGTCGTTCTCGCCCTGGACGCTGGCAGAAGGTCAGCCTACACCTCTGACGCTCTTCGGGCGCGTGACGACGCCTAACGGCCGCGGCGCGCGGGGCGTCCTCGTTACGCTCACCGATGGCGCCGGAAATGTCCGATACGCAATCACGAACCCGTTCGGGTATTACCGATTCACTGACGTTCTGACTTTCAACGTCTACACGGTGCAGGTCATGTCAAAGGAGTTCAGATTTACAACGCCGCAGCGTTCGGTCGACTTCGACGAGTTCACGACAAGCGTTAATTTCGTGGCGTCACACAACTAGCGAGCGATACTAGCGCAGATAATCCTCGAGCTTCGTCGAGGCGTCGGTCTTCTCGTCGCGGTATTTGACGATGATGGGACAGTAGATCGACAGTCCGTTCTCTTTTCCAAAGCCTGTTGTTATCTCTCGGGAGCCTTGCACGACGACCGCACCTGCCGGCACTTCCAGCGGCCTTTCTCCTTCTGATTTGATAACGAGGGAGTTTGGGAGATCGAAGAGCGGCGTCGAACGAGTGAGGATCACGCCGCTTGCCAATACAGCCCGCTCCCGAACCACGGTACCTTCATAGACTCCCGTATTTCCTCCGACAAGTACATCGTCTTCGATGACGACAGGCGCTGCGTTCACCGGTTCGAGCACTCCGCCGATCTGGGCGGCCGCGGAAAGGTGAACCCGTTTACCGATCTGAGCACACGACCCGACCAGCGCGTGGGAATCGATCATCGTGCCTTCGTCAACGTATGCACCGACGTTCACGTAACATGGCGGGACGAGCACGACACCCGGGGCCACGTATGAACCGTCGCGAATGGTGGATCCGCCCATGACGATACGGACGCCGTCGGCGAGCGACATCGGTCGCAGCGGAAAAGTATCTTTGTCGAAGAAACGAAACGTCTCCGTCGGCTTCGACATCTCCACCATCTTGCCCATACGAAAGCCGAGTAAAATTCCCTGCTTCACCCAAGTGTTCGCGTGCCAATTGCCATCGGCGTCCTTTTCTGCGGAACGGATCGCGCCGCTTCGCAGGGCCGATTTGAAGTCTTCGTAAACGGTGCGATCATCGTCGCCAAACGCGTCGCGGGTGAAAAGCTCTTCGATCTTGTTTCTTAGTTCCATTCTGGGCAGGTTTCCCGCTTTGTCAGTTATTTGTTTTCGTCAACCGATTATATTTTCTTAAAGCCTCCCTCAATCTATCGTGAGGGAGAGCATGGATCGTATTTCCCTTGTAGCCCTTCATCGTTTCGGCAGCCACCATTGCGTTGATTATCGCCTCCTCGGTCGCCTGCGCGGTTGCCCAGAACAGCATGTTAATTCGCTCATTCGGCAGCATCTTTATGTCCGCGACGCCGGTGTCCTTGCTCGCCTCCCCGGCATTGGCAGTGGAGAACGCAATGAAGATATCACCGGAAGAATTCTCACCCCGACCGCCGACGTTCCCTATTCCGAGCGAGACCCGCTGAGCGAGCCGTTTCAACTGATGCGGCAAAAGGGGCGCGTCGGTCGCGACGACAACGATGATAGAACCGGCACCGTCGCTTTCGTGTTTTGGCAAATTCGCAGATGTTTGTTCTCCGCTCTTTCGCTGCAGATCGCTGATCTCCTTTCCGACCGGCACGCCCGCGACTGTAAAGAGCGGTCGTGCCCCATAGTTTGCCTGGACGATGACCCCGACGGTGTAGCCGCCGGCACTCGCATTGAGCACACGCGACGCCGTACCCGTTCCGCCCTTGAATCCGTGTGCGACCATACCCGTTCCACCTCCGACGTTTCCCTCCCCGATCGCACCGGACCTCGCCGATTCGAGCGCGGCGAAAACATGTTCCTTCCTGACGTGAAACCCGTTGATGTCATTTAGAAAGCCATCCCAGGTCTCCGCGACGACCGGCAGCGAGAAATCGCCAGAGTAACCGCCTCCGGTAAACTTTTTCGCTCCCCACTCGATGACCGCGTCACGAACGACGCCGACGCTGTGTGTATTCGTGATCATGATAGGGGAGCCGAGCCCGCCGGATTCTTCGATCCACGTGGTACCGGTCATTTCACCGTTTCCGTTCAACGTGTGCCATGCAGCAAATACCCGCCCGGTAAAACTCTTTCCCTGAGGCAGGATCGCCGTAACTCCCGTCCTGACCGCGGAATTGCCTTCGCCTGAGTTTAAGGTCGTGTACCCAACTTCGACGCCTTTCACATCCGTGATGGCGTTGTTGGCTCCGGGCGTGCCCTCGAATGGAACACCCAGATCTCGCGCTCTAGGTTTCGACTGTGGGATAGCGGCGCCGCAAAACAATACCGCGAACACAAACACCAGCACCTGTTCAAAAAATACCCGTCTGAGTTGTCTCATTTTGCCTCTTTGCTCCACTCGATATTAGAAATCTCCGAGGTGCTCTGAAGGATCTGATCCAGTGCTGCCATCAGTCCCGATGCCAGAGCAGGATCCGCCTTGCCTTTGAAAAAGCCCTTCGACAAGGGCTCGAGGAAGCACATCCATTCGTCGTCGCCGCCGTCCACATTTCCGCAGCAAAGCCGGAATTCTTCGCCTGAGCCGGTCGTGTAGTCCAGGAACCATCCCCAATCCTCATAGTTCGGGTACGACGTAACGAAATTCGCTTCTGCGAGTTTGCCACAAAGCCAGTACGCGAGCTCGGCGCCGTATCGACCTGGATTCACCTGACAGTCCTCGGGCAATATCGGCCTGAACCGTCGGGAAGTAAATGTAACGGTGTCGAATGATTCCACCTTACTTGAGCACAAGCGCGCCGTTGGCGACATTCCCGTCGAGCACCTTTACTACATCATCGAACGTCACGGTGCCGTAATAAAACTTCCCGGCCGCGAGAGCCTCGGCTTTCACCGCTTTGTAGATGTCGTAGTAGCTGCGCCTGCCATCGACAAAGTTCATCGTCTCGCTGTACATGTGCGAATGCATTCCGGTCGGAACGAACCTGCGCTTCGAGAAGTACTCATCCATCGATGCGATATTGGCCGGAACTTTTTTGGCTGCTGCTGTCTGCGCCGCAGTCATCTCAAGCCTCGGCGTCCGGCCGAACTTCACGTTGTAAGCGGATGACAGCTCCGCGAGCATCTGTTTCTCACGACTCTCGACCATAGCGACAAACGTGTTGATCGTTCTATTCGCTGTGGAGTCGTTTGCGGCGATCACTCGCATCGACTCAAGGGCGCGGCGTTCACGGTTCGATCCTTGCTCGACCATCAAACGCGCATCGGCCCAATTGTCGCCCTCGTTTAAAAGCTGCAGCGCGACGTGCATGTCGTCCGCGACGCGCCGTCCACCCTGGGCATACGTTTCGGCGGCCAGAACTGGAATGTCCCGAGCCTCGGCATAGGCGAGATAGAACGCCATCGCACCTACGATGAAGGCGTTTCGCTGAAGCTGCGTCTGGTCGATCTGGAAGAGATCGTCGTCGGACGAGTGAATGTAATAGTCATCCCAGTTGATGAGGGCGACCGAAGGAACTCCGATTATCCCCTCAACGAATACAAGATTGTCGGAAGAGCCGAAGTACGGAACGAACCGGGCGTTGAAGCCCTCGCGGGTTCCACGGGTCGAATATATCGGCTGCGAGTGCGGCCGCGGATAACCGCCGCCGCGATTTGCCGTGATGAACGAATTGTTTGTCAGAATGACAAAGTTGCCGACGCTCTCGAACAGCGCGTCGAGGTACGACGTTCGCGAATGCGGGTTGAAGATCAGGTGCTGGACCCGGCTGCCCATCGACTGTTTCGCACCGGTCATGTCCTGGTGCAGGTTCGCGAGCATCTGCTTTGCGGAGCCGGGATTCTTGCGAATGTACTGATACTCCGAGTAGATCTCGTCCGTCCACCAGAATCGAATGTCGCGCAGCGGCGGTGGGATCTTCCCTTCCTTGATCAGCTTGTTGAAAACGCGGCCCAGTTCGAGGATATTCCCGGATCCGCTGCCGTCATCGTTTGCCGAGCCTTGCTCTTCCTGCAGGTGGGCGGTGATAACGATCTGCTGGTCTTTGTATTTCGTGCCGCGGATCCAGCCCTCTACCATCCCGGTCCCCGTTCGCTTATTCTCGGCGCCGAAGTCGGTGTCGACCTTCGCTTTGACGACTATGCGGCCGCCGGGCGTTCGCTTACCGGTACCGAAAAGATCCTGCTGTGCCTTTGTTTCCAGGATACGGCGGAGCGTGTCACCCTTCCGCGGACTCAGGCTGAAAGCAAATGAACCTTTCTGTCCTTGCGGCGGATCGCCGATGCGTGTCCAGGGAAGCTGGTCGGGAAAATCCATAATGCTCTTCGATTCGGAGGTGGTGTACGCTACGACCCCGTGCGCTCCCTTCGCATACACCGCATTTACCATCCCGGCCTGCGGGTTCCCATTGATCAGAACGATCTTCCCTTTCACCTCGAGATTCGCAAGTGCGTCTCTTGAACCGTCACCCGCCCAGACAAGTTCCGCGGTCACGTCCGCGTCGCGACTGTTGTCAGCAAGATAAAGCGCGTGATCGCCGATGTCGGCGAGCTTTACCTCGACCGGCTCGACCATCCAAAGCTCGGCCGTCCTGGCGGTGTAATTTCCGTCGAACGGCTGTTTGATGATCGAGACTTCCTGCAGACCGTTCGCCTTCGCGGCCTCGGCGACGTAATCCATTGCCTTGAAATAGCCTTCCATTCCGGAGTCGCGATGCCATTGCGTCAGAACGCGAATGTGTTCGAAGGAGCGGTCGCCGGAGATCTCGTTGCGAAGCATTCGAATCTCGTCGTCGCTGAGAAAAGGAGTGGATTGTGCGAGTACCGGAAGTGTCAGCGAAGCCACGACGGCGCAAACAAGGATCCTGGTGTAGAGAGTTTTCATGATGACCTCGAAGGATAATGAATTGTCTGGATAAACTGCGAAGATGATACGCGAATTCGATCTGAATGTTTAGAAAGCTTTTGATTGGCGTTCACGGATTTTCGAAAGCATCATTCCTACGTGTTTGGATCCATGCGTTCGGTGTGTTCCGTGGGTTATTGAAGAAACGCGGTGACCTCCAAGCACACGCAAACCCGGAATACACCGGGGGTCAGAACACGAATGTCTCGTAATGCTCAACGGTCGGTTCGAATTCAAGCAGATAATTCGAATCCTCGGGATAGTATTTTGCTTTCTCGAGATCTTCGCCGGCAAATTCACGGATACTCTCGTAGCTGTCCCATTTCGTCACCGTCCAAAAGTGACAAACGTCGCCGTCGACCTTTCGCCAGATCTCGACGCTCACGTTTCCCTCGACGGATCTGTAATCGGCGACACCGGTATCGACGACGAACTGAAGATATTCGTCTGCATGCTCGGCCTTCGTTCGCCCGTGCCAGATTCTGGTTATGACAGGTTTCATTAGAGCTGGCGGTTGCTGGTATTTGGTTTTTGGTCTTTGGTTTTTGGTTTTGGAATCAAATCAACGGCCAAGACCTAAGACCAAAAACCAAATACCAAAAACCAAAGTCCAAAAACCTCATCTCACAATCCAACTCCCTTCATCACCCCTCGCAGCTTTGTCTGGGTTTCCTTGGTGACCGGTACTAGCGGCAGGCGCAAATTTTCTTCAAGCAGACCCATCTCCTTCATGACAAACTTGCACGGCGCGGGTGATGATTCGATAAAGTTCGCTTCCATCAGCGGCAGGATCTGGTAATGGATCTTCCGGGCGGCCGTGAGCGCGCCGTCGAGCGCCTTTGCGATCATCCGCGACGTCTCCTTCGGAATCTCGTTCGAACAAACCGAGACCAAACCGTCCGCACCGAGTGCAATAAACGGTAAGGCGGTCGCGTCGTCTCCGGAAAACACGCGGAAATTCTTCGGCCGGTTTCGCAATATCTCCATCACCTGCGAAAAATTTCCCGACGCTTCTTTCGTCGCGACAATGTTCTCGTGTTTTTCTGCGAGCCGCAGTGTCGTCTCGGCCGAGATGTTCGACGACGTTCGTCCTGGAACGTTATAAAGCATTATCGGAAACCCGCGGACGGACTTTGCGATCTCGGAAAAATGTGCGAACAGTCCTGCCTGCGTGGGTTTGTTGTAATAGGGTGCAACGACGAGAGCCGCATCCGCTCCCGCCTCGCGCGCCTTGCGCGTAAAGTCGATCGTCGTTGCAGTGTTGTTGCTGCCGGTTCCGGCGATCACTCTCGTCTTCGTGCCCTTCGCCGTTTCGACCGTCATGCGGATGACGCGCAGACGCTCCGATTCGGACATCGTCACGCTCTCGCCTGTCGTGCCGCACGGTACAAGCAAATTCACCCCGCCTTTGATCTGTCGCGAGACGAGCGCGCGGAATACCTCTCCGTCGATCGATCCGTCCTTCTTGAACGGAGTCACCAGAGCCGTCGCGCATCCGCGCATCCAGTCCATTCGTGTTGTCATAAAAAGTAGTCAATCGCGAATGGTAAATCATGAATAGTAAATCGTGAATCGTGAAAAGTATCTCCCGCGGAAAGGACCCGCTGTTGCTGTTTACGATTTACGATTTACGATTTACGATCAACGATCTCGTCGATCACATCCGTGAATTCGTAAAACCCCTTCTTCCCGACTATCCACTCAGCTGCCATCAATGCGCCAGCGGCAAAACCTTCGCGCGAGCGAGCGGTGTGCTCGAGTAGGATCTGGTCGAACGGACCGTCGAAACCGACGCGATGCGTGCCGGGGATGTTACCGGCCCTGGTCGCCGAGACACCGATGTCCTTATCGATGTGCCGCGACACGACATCCTTTAACTTCAGCGCAGTTCCGCTCGGGGCATCTTTCTTTCGCGAATGGTGCTGCTCTTCGATGAACGCTTCGTACTCGGGAAATTTCGACAGCATCTCCGAGGCGAAATCCGCTACGCGATAAAACAAGTTCACCCCTATCGAGAAATTCGCGCCGAAGACGAGTGCTCCATTCCCGTCACGAACCAGCCTCTCGATCTCGTCCCGCTCAGCGTTCCATCCGGTCGTTCCCTCTACCAGCGGCACACCGGCGCCGATCGCGGCCCCGACGTTTCTCCGCACCGCTGCCGCGATCGTGAAATCTATCGCGACATCCGACCCGCCGAGTTTCTCAGCCAGTTGGGATGCCGATGCACCGGCGTCCGCCTCATCGACGACGGCCGCGATCATATGTCCCTTGTCTTCGGCCAGCGAGCGGATAAGCTGTCCCATCGCGCCGTAACCGATCAGTGCGATCTTCATCTTTTATTCGAGGTGCATTTTCCGTATCAGGTCGGCAAAACGCGGTTCGGAACGTAATGAATCCCATTTTCCTTCCACCCTCAGAAACATCATCAGAACGTCCCTGTTTTCAAATCCGGTCTCCAGGAGATCGAGAGCCTTCTCCTTATCTCCAAGGGCGGCATGGATCTGAGCCAGGCTATATGCAGAGACGTATCTGCTCTTCGAGCGTTCCTCCAGTTCACGAAGCACCACACGAGCCTCCATTGTGCGGCCCGCCATGGCATGCGCAAACCCAATAGTAGCGATCGCTTCGGAATTGCCCCCGGAAAGGTCGCGTGCCTTCTCCGCAGCGGCGATCGCTTCGTCCCACGCCCCCTGCTTAAGATGGATACGCGAAATGAAAAGCGGGACGAGCCAGAAATTCGGCTCCATCTCACCCGTCGCTCTAAGCACCCGCAGCGCTTCCTCGTCGTTTCCTGCAAAGTGGAGGATCTGCCCGTGAAGAGCGTTCGTAACCAAGCTGACGGGCTCGAGCTCCAGTGCGCGTCTGATCTCACTGATCGCCTCGGCGTGCCGGCCGGTGTTCGAGAGTAAGTGCGCGTAGGCGAACCGCGCTTGCGGGCTGCGAGGGTTGAGTTCGATTGCCCGCAGGTGATGCTTCTCGGCTGTGGCGGGATCGAAATCGTACCAGAATGCGGTCATCGCAAGCGCATTGTGCGCTTCCGCCAGGGTATCGTCCAATTCAACGGCTTTAACGGCCGCGGCTTTGGCTTTCGGCATGACGTCGCCGGGCCGGGCGTCGTTTGTCATGACCATCGCCCGGTACGCAATTGCGAGCTCAACGTATGCCAACGCGTACGCCGGATCCGCCGCGATCGCCTGTTCGAAATAGGCTATCCCCTTCTGCACCTCAGGCAGCACAAGCCGCGCCGTATGAAACTTCCCTTTCGCGTACAACTGGTACGCTTCCAGGCTCTCCGTGTAATTCCTTTTGTTAGCCGTCCCGAGTGTGGTTCGAAGGGCTGCTGCGACCCGCTCCGATATCGAATCCTGGAGCTCGAAAATATCGGCCGCATTCTCGTTGAACTGGTCCGCCCACAATTGCCGCCCGTCACTTACGCGAATCAGCTTGGCGGAAACCCGCACGCGGTCATTTGCGATCTGGATGCTTCCATCCATGACCGCTTCGACGCCGAGCGCCCGGCCAGCGGCAACCGGATCCTGATCGATAAGGCCAAAACGCCTCACGGCCGCAAGCGGTCGAACCGCGACGTCGCCGCCGCTCAGTTTTGAGATCAGCGTGTCCGTCATCCCGAGCTCCATTGATTCGTCCCGGTTTTCCGCAACAAGGGGTTTGAAGGGCAGGACCGCCAGCGAGCTGATCGCTCCGTCCGCCGGCGCGGTGCGGTCGCCAGTCAAAAAAAAGAACCCGGCCCCGAGAGAAACCACAACGATCGCGGCCACGATGAGGAAAAGGGGCCGAGGCCTTTTTGCTGGCGTCTCCCCGATATCGTCCGCGGTGACCGGTATCGGTCTCTCCGCGAGATCGACTGGTCGCTGATGATCGGCGAGTGGTTCGATATTTATGCCATTACTTTTGATAACGGCCGCGACGAACTTGTAACCGCGGCCCGGAACAGTCGCGATAAAGCGGTTCTCGCGATGCTTTTCGCCGAGCACGCGACGCAATGCGGATATGTTCTGGGTGAGATTGTTCTCTTCGACGATCGTGTCCGGCCAGATCGAGGACATCAGTTCGTCCTTCTCCACGACGGTCCCGGCACGCTGGACAAGGTGGAGCAAGATGTCGAGCGCCTTCGGCATCAGGGGGACGACTTCGGCACCCTCCCGGATCAAAAGCCGTTTACCGGCGTCGAGAAGAAATCCTTCGAATTCGTAAACTTGTCGCTCGCCGCCGTTCACGCTACTCCTCACAAATTTTCACAAAATCTCATCGCGATCCTAACGATTTTCACATGCGAGATGCGGAATTATGGCACACATCGGCCGAATCCAACAATTTTCGGTTGAAATCCAAAATCAGACTGAGAGGTAATAAAAATGACCAAAGT
>DASUSJ010000087.1:0-5426 GCA_036375155.1 Pyrinomonadaceae bacterium | reverse complement strand
TTGCGGCTTTGCGTCTTTGCGTGAACACCCGCGCCGAGCGTCTCTAGCGCCAGTGTTCACGCAAAGGCGCAAAGCCGCTAAGAAGATATACGTTGCACTCGCAGAGAAATTTATAACTCTCGGTTTAGAATTGACAACATGTCCCTAGCGGAAATCGCCGGTCGTGAGTTCGATATCGCCGTCATTGGCGGCGGCATCATCGGCGCGGGCGTCGCTCGTGACGCTGCTCTTCGCGGCATGAGCGTGGTGCTGTTCGAGCAACACGACTTCGGCAGCGGGACAACTGCAGGTTCGACGAGGCTCATCCATGGCGGCCTCCGCTATCTTGAACAACTCGATCTCGCTCTGGTCAAGATGGATCTCAGAGAGCGTGCGGTACTGCTCAGAATCGCGCCCGATCTGGTTAGGCCCCTTCGGTTCATCCTACCGTTTTACGATACGAGCTTTGCGACTCGAACGAAATACGCGATCGGACTCTCGACGTACGACTGGTTCGCAGGTCGTGCGAATCTGGGAAAGCATCAGACTCTGAACCGGGAACAGGTCGGTGCCCTCGAACCGCATCTGCGAAAGGAAGATCTGCACGGCGGTGCGGTGTTCTACGATGCGCAAGTAGATTCTCCGGAGCAGCTCTGCCTGGCGAACATCCTCGACGCAGAAGGGGCAGGGGCGAGGGTTTTTAATTACTGTCGAGTCGAGGGTGCGATCCGTGACAACGGCCAGATCAAAGGAGTCGTAGTCCATGACGGCGGCGAGCGTGCTGA
Source organism: Pyrinomonadaceae bacterium (assembly GCA_036375155.1). GTDB lineage: Bacteria > Acidobacteriota > Blastocatellia > Pyrinomonadales > Pyrinomonadaceae > OLB17. The sequence continues at coordinate 4,662 of DASUSJ010000087.1, read as the reverse complement.
GGTTCGTGCCCGAATCACGATCAATGCTTCCGGTCCGTGGTTCGATAAAGTAGCTGGACTGTTACGCTCGCATGAGCGTCCGAAGATTCGAACAACTAAAGGCGTTCACATCGCATGCTCATCTACGGTCTCGGAGCATGCGATCATTTTCGATTCCCCGATCGACGGCCGGACAATGTTCATCATTCCGTGGAGGGGCTTCACCTGGATCGGCACGACAGACACGGATTTTTCCGGCGACCCTCGGACAGCATATGCGACGCGCGAGGATGTAGATTATCTACTGACGTCGGCGACGAGTGTCATACCCGCCGTGAAGGATGCCGAGGTCTATTTCTCAAACGCGGGGGTCCGCGCACTCGTGCGAGCCGCCGGCACCGAGTCGTCAGTGTCGAGGAAACACCGTATCGAAAATCCGGATCCCGGACTGATCAGTGTGTTGGGTGGAAAGATCACGGGCTATCGAGCGATCGCCGAAGAAGTCACGGACATTGCCGCTAACAGGCTGGGCGTAAGGAGCATCTGCCAGACTGCCGATCGAATATTGCCGACCCCACCCGAGCTTCCCCTCGCAGAGCGGATTCGCTACTCAGTCGAAAAGGAACATTGCCGGACACTCAACGACTTTGTTTTTCGACGGACAGCTCTCGGGTTCTCACCCGACCAGGCGCGGTCTCAAATCGAAGACATCGCCGACATGCTCGCAAACGACGCTAATTGGACGGACGCAACGCGGACTGAGAACTTGGACGAGTACTTCGCTTTCGTCGCGCGTTCAAATGCCTTCCGATGAACCGTCGCATACTCCCACTCAGAGAAAGGTAATCGTGTTATGAGAATGGTATTGGCTTTGTTTGTTGGCTGTTAATCTCACTGGTTGCTCCAAAGGGACTGAGGGGAGTAACGCTGCGCCATCTGGACCAACGTGTGCGGAAAACGCTGTGCTTCCTTCTGCAATGAACGCCACCCCACGCCCGGCGCCTCTGTCGGAAGCTCAAGTCCCAATTCGCCGGATCTTGTTTTGGTAATGAACGCGTCGCCTCTCCGAGTTGTGTGTAACTTTGCAATGTACGAGTAACGACGGTTAGTCTGCAGCGAAAACTAGTCTGTTAGCATTTGTGACAGATTTGTGTCATAAGAAATGACCACTTAATGAATAGTAATGAATAGAAGTGAACAGCTATGACCACTCACACACGGCGTAAATTATTGATGTAATTGAAAAACCTTAACTGTCTCAACAGTTCGAAAATGCATCGTTTCTGGGTTCATAACCCCAAGGTCGGGAGTTCGATCCTCCCCCCCGCCACCACAAGATACGAGGCATTTCGTGATGTTCGCGAAGTGCCTTTTTTCAGTTTAGTGTGCCAACTGTGCGCCGACTTGCACGAACTCAGCAAATCTACTGACAACGCTTCAGGTTCACGGTGATTTTGTGTTGGAAACCACCCGGCTGACCAAAACTTTTCGTAGCGTTGATCTCGTTGGGTTTGTTCGGGTCAACATACCCAGTTATGGATGAAGGTCTCGTTACGTGGACTTCCGTCCGTTTGTTGATGGACTCGGGCTGGTCGCATCGGAGCGGTGCAGGCCGTTTGCAAGTGCCGCTGGACTGATACGTACCCTTCATCACCGGGATCACAAAACCCACATCATATCTTCCGAAAGACGATACCGACGCGGACGCGTCTACGTCGCCCGAGTAATGTCCCGTCGTTTTTTGCTGATTGATGAGTACCCAATCGGGTTCTTCCCTTTGATCCGTCGAAATCGATTCCTCGTAATCTACTACCCCGGAGACCCTCCCTCCTTCGAACGTGATCGTCGCCACGAACCAGGACGAATGGTCGTCTTTTTTTACTACCGCGTTGATCTTTTCGACGTCATGTTGCTCGTAAGTCGACGAGGCCGTCATGGTGCCCTTCCATTGCCCCGTGCAGGGTTCCCAATCGGTCACCACGAAGTAGAACGGTTGGGAAGAAAACCAATGTGACCGGTAAAACGTCTCTGCAGCGGTGCCGGCCACAGTGCCTAAGTAATCGCCCGTTAAGAACGAAATAACACTTCCCGCCATATCGCCAAGCGTCTCGGCCAGCTTAGCCTTGTCGGTGATCTTCATTGTCTTGATCTGGATCCCGACTTTAACGCCGGCAGCCTTGTAGACCTTGTCCAACTTTTCACGCGACAGATCTTTCGCCTGCGGGACCCCGACGATCCCCATTCGAGAAATGCCGTCACTGCCGGTCCGCTGTTTTGCGGGCGACCGGTCGGTCCCGGGGATGGGCTCGAAAAACACAATGGCGTCGCCCATCGGGGCGTTGCCGCTCGTGATCTCAGCATAGTCAAGCATGGTGCCGATCCAACCGCGCGTGTCTCCGCCGACGATGAGATTCCATTCGACGCCAGCGTCCGCGATAGGCCCGGAGCTCGGTAAATCGAAGTCAAGACCGTGGTAGTTCAAGGCCGGGCGGAGGCAGTTGACCAACTCCCATTTATCCGTCGCCATACCCAACTTCGCCGTAAGGACCCGCTTTTCCCCCGCCGTGGTTGTCTTCGTACGCACTAGTGGATGATTGTCTATGGCGATCTCGGCTTTCAGGAGTGCGTATGTCGCTACGAATTTGATTACGGTCAAGACCATGTTGATGACGTTCGTCGCTTTCCCGTATTTCCCTAGCCTTCCTTTTATCCGATTAGCGAGTGTGCCGAAGAGAGTCGTTGACGCCAGAGCGTTGTAGTCGAGAATGACGTTTCCCCATTCGCCGGTACTGCAAGGTGATTGAGTGCCCGCGCGTTTTGTTGCTAAGGGCAGGACAAGGTCCGTCCGCCGTGGCACAAAGCTGACATCTCCGTCAGCCGAGTCCGCGCCAATCAACGCGACATGACGGATTTCGAGCGGTCCTCCGATCGCGTTGCGCAGAAAGCCCGTTTCGGATACTGCGCTTTCGGGACGTTGATCGACAGCCGCGAGATCTCCCGCAAGGCGCTTGAGAATAAAGAACGTCTGAACGGCATCCAGGCGAATCTTAGCGGTATCGTTCTGCTGAAGCATGTCGTATGGCGGCTCGGCATTGCGCCCCAGCTCGATGATAAAACGCGCCAAAAACCGGACCGCTGGATGTTGGCTCTCGGCACCATTGCGAATACCTCCCAGCAACGCGGCCGCGAGCGGCGGATCGTTGAGTTCCGGAGAGCCGAGCGAAAACGCTTCGCCCAAGTGTTTAAGCGTCAGGCCGTAACCCTCTCCATAAAGTTTTGACGCTGAGGCGATCTCCCACGCGTCGAACGCAAGCCCCTGTCCGCGCTCGGTGGTTTGCATAACACTGCCGTCAGCATCACGCACGCCGAATCCGGCCGCGAGTACCGCCGCATGGAGCGCAGCCGTGGAGGACGCGTCGCCCGCACTTACAGATTTCGCGAGGGCCGCGGCCTGGGTATCTACATTACCCGCAGGCAACCGCATAGGGTCAGGTAATTTTCCGCTGGTGAATGCCTGAGACATCGCCTGGGATTTGCGTGACTGCACTAATTGCACCCGCTGTTGCCTTCGCTCGTCCGTCATAGTCGATGTCGACAGATCGGTTTTCTTTGGTGAAACGACAGGCTCAGGCGGTCGCCGTCTGGTTACGCCGCCCGGCTTCTGTGCAGTTACGGCAAGCGGGTTAAATACCAGTGCTGTAAGAAGACAGAGCAACGTCGCCAGCCGCCTTACCTCAACAAGTTCTCGGTATCCAATTCCCTTCATAGTAGTACTGGTTTCGACCGTGCAAACAAAACGATCAAAACCGTCAACCGACCGGCCGGGAGCACTCGACCCCCCCCTCGGCCGTTATCCGTTTGCGACGCAAGCATCAGTTAGCTCTACTTCCTCGCTATGACGTCGACTACCGCCTGAGCGGCTTTCTCTACAAGCGGCGTGAGAACATCCTCGCCGTCCGATTTAGCTTTTGCTTTGGCCGTGCTCGCCAGTCCCGGCCTTGCCGCATCAGTCGATTCAAGCTTGTACTCGAGCGTGAGCTCATCCTTGGATTTGATCGAACCCGAGATATCGGCGGCCGTGTATACACCTGTTACGGCAACGGAGCGAGCTGCCGCTTCGCCGGCGTTACGCCCTCCCGGCACGTGCCCTATGGCTGAGCCCGCGATATTTCCTAAAGCTTTTCCGAACATTCCGCCACCACCTTTCTTTTGCGTGAGGGAGGCATAAAGAACGTAATCGCAATTGCTCTGTCTGGCTTCTTCCAGCGCCTGCGATGGGAGACGCGCATTAAGGGCAACCAGTTCAATATTCGGGCTGTTGAGATAAGCGGCAAAAGTGTTGCGGAGGGCCTCGGCCGCCTGGGCCGAATCGGCGGAACTCATCTGAGCCTTGGGCATCACGAGGCCGATGCGAGAGGCCCCTTCCCTCTTCGCGGAGCTCGCCGCAACGAACCCGGGAGGCGTATTCGCCATAGGGGGCATCACCGCGCGCGCCTCGCCGGCTGGAGTCGCCCCGCCCGATCGGTTAGCTTCGGTCCTCGACCCTCCGTCGCCCGTGCTCATTCCATAAAGCTCTTGATAACTTTTGGCCTGGGTATAACCTGCCGGCACGTCGAATAACTCAGCCGCGAGCGGCGCCCTCGACAGCTCCATCACTTCGTTCGTGATGGTACTCGTGACCTG
>DASUSJ010000086.1:0-7540 GCA_036375155.1 Pyrinomonadaceae bacterium | reverse complement strand
AGGTCTATATCGACGATGAACGAAGGGGAAGCGTCGGAGGTTCGGGCCGCGTTGTCCTGACGGATGTGGCAGCCGGCCGGCACGTTCTACGGGTTTCCAAATCTGGTGAGAGAGATGATGAGCGGGTAATCGAGATCCGGGAAGGCACCGGTGAACAAGTGATCCAGGCCCAGCTGCGAACCGAACGAGCTTCGGGCAGCCAGCCTACATCGTCACAAGGCAGCAGCGGAGGGGCCCACTCGAGTCTCATGCCCGGGATAGTCGCGTGTGCCGGCTGCAATTCCAGGTTTGCCGAAGGAGTGAAATTTTGCGGCCGATGCGGCGGACGTTCTTTTTTCCTTGTAAGTCCGGGAGAGTCGGGCAGAACGTTTCCGTGTCCGCGATGCTCCGCGACACTTCCGGAAAACTCCCGGTTCTGCGGTCGATGCGGCCTGAATATGCTCCCGGGTCCGTCCGGTTCCGGATCGTCCGCAAGCCTCCCGCCTCAAGCGGAACGGATCTGCAGAGGTTGCGGAGGAGCGTACCCACCCCACATAAAGTTCTGCGGCAGATGCGGCAGCAGCATGACCTGAAAGAGGGAACGCCGCTGACAATCACTACGTATACCCTTATAATTATCTGCGATCTGGGGCACACCGGACGGGATAATCCACAACATGAAGATCTGCCCAACTTGCCGTAGAACATACGAGGACGACGGTCTGAACTTTTGCCTCGACGATGGGTCCGTTCTCAACCTCTCGTCTCTCGACGCTGCGGCTCCTACCATCGTTATGAATCCGGCGCCCCCGACCGGGTCACCGGCTGCGGGAGACATCCGCACAAGCTGGGATCACCATAATGCCGGGCAGTATTCAATGCAACCAAAGAAACGATCTTCGAAAGCTTGGATCTGGGTTCTGGGTATATTCGGTCTGATGGTTCTGATCTGCGGCGGAGGTTTTGCCGGCCTCTTCTTTTACCTTGCGTCCGTCGCAAACACAAATTCAAGGGTGGTCGCTAACGGTAGTAAGGGAACGACAAATTCATCGAACAGAGCCAACACGTTTTCCAACAGGAACGTGTCACCATCGCCCCAAGACCCCGCCGGAAGCGTTCAGGAAGTCGACCTTTCCAAACAAGTGCGGGAATTTTCCGTGTACGGAACAACAGAATATAAAGACGGCGAGCTGTTAATGGCGGCCAGGCAAAAAGGGTACTACTACGTGCTTGTTTCTCCTGACGACTATAAGACGGACGGGGCCCGAACCCGCGTAACGGTTCGCAATGCCGACCTTGCGGATTCAGATCTCGGTTACGGGTTGATCTTTCATAGCGACACGACCCCGCTTGAAAGCGATTATGCGCTTCTAATCGACTCGAAGAGGCGACGCTTCCGGGTCGTTCGGCATGAGCCCGGTGACGAGGTCACGATCAAACCATGGACGGGTTCGAAATTGATAAACGAGGGTGCGGCCGAGAACACGCTCGAGGCACGCGATAAAGGCGAGACGATCGACCTCTATATTAATGGCCAGCTAGCTACTACGTTCTCTAATACCCACGGCCCAACGGGCGGTGTTCCAGGTTTGTACTCGGGCGACGGCGCAACGATCGGGTTCAAGAAGTTGGAGATAATCAAGTAACGCGCCCTCATGAAGAAATGTCTAAAATGCGGTCAGAGCTATACCGACGACACGCTTAACTTCTGCTTGAACGACGGCGAGCTACTGACCCGGGAGTCGAGGTACGCACCGCCTCCCACGCAATTTGCTGACGACGCGCCGCCCACGTTGATGATGGATCAGCCGAGGGTGACAAATCCTGTTGACTTTGCACAGGGGGCACCCGCTGCATGGCAAAACCAGTCACCGCAAGCTGCTGGCCAGTTATTTGGGATCGCGGGATACGCCACCCGTGATCAGACTCTCCCGACGATCTCTCTGATCCTCGGCATAGTTTCGTTTTTCCTTGTGTGCTGCGCCGGAGGGATCTGGTTAGGTGTCCCGGCCGCGATAGTTGGCTACCTGGCTATGCGAAACGTCGAAAAAGATCCGACCCGCTACGGCGGCCGAAGCATGGCGATCACCGGAATGGTCCTGGGCATTATTACCTTCCTCGCGTCATTGTTTTTCCTGATCTTCGGTCGTTTGTCCTGACGCTCTCAAAACCTCTATACTTTTTAGCTATGCGTGTAACTTTGCATGTTGTTGCGGGTCCCCAAACCGGACGCAACTTCACGTTCGATCAGCACGATACATTCATGATCGGTCGAAGCGAAGACGCGCAATTTTGCCTGTCTCAGGACCGTTACTTTTCGCGCCATCACTGCATACTCGAGATCGCGCCGCCGCAGTGCTTTCTCCGGGACCTCGGTTCAACTAACGGGACCTACGTAAACGGTATTCGCGTCGAGACCGCGCATCTTAAACACGGCGACCGAATCCAGGGTGGAGAAACCATACTGGAGGTAGAGGTTGCGGCCGACGAAGTCGATGTTCTTATCCCGGGGCCGCGGTCGGCCGAACGTACGGAGCCGTCGATAATTACAATTGCATGCCTAAACTGCGGCGTGCCCGCAAAGGCCGAGGCGTCCCGCCCTGATGCAAAGCTCTCTTACGTCTGCGACGAATGCCGCGAGAAGCTGAAAAAGAATCCGCAGCCTATACCAAATTACCAGATGCTTCGTGTATTGGGGCAGGGCGGAATGGGGAGTGTTATGCTGGCTCGCTCGGTCAAAGACGGCCGTGCCGTCGCCATAAAGACACTGCTTCCTGAGGTTGCTGTGAGCGATCAATCGCTGAAGCGTTTTATCCGCGAGATCGAGGTTGCATCGTCTTTGCAGCACCCGAACATAGTCAGCTACATCGAGCACGGCACCCATAACGGCATCGTCTATCTCGTGACCGAATACGTCACAGGTATGGATGCATCGAAGCTTGCAAAGCAGCGCGGCGGCAAGCTCAACTACATCGAAGTCGTCAACATTATCGAACAGACGCTCGCCGCTCTCGACTTCGCGCACAACAAGGGTTTTGTCCACCGCGACATCAAGGAGCAGAACATTCTCGTCGACGGCAGTTATCCAAACTATATCGCCAAGCTTACCGATTTTGGTCTCTCGAAAAGCTACAAGCAGACGGGGATGAGCGGCGTGACGATGGTGGGTGACGTCGCGGGAACGATAGCGTACATGCCGCCGGAGCAGGTTCGCGACTTTAAAGAGGTCAGGCCCCCATCCGACATCTATGCCGTCGGCATGACTGCTTACAGCTTACTGACCGGTACGCATCCGCTCGATATCAGTCCAAAGGCCGGAATCTCTGAAACAGTAAAGGCAATATTTGAGAAGCCGATCATTCCTATATCGAGTCGAGTCGCTGACGTTCCGAACCGTGTCGCGGCAATTTTCGAAATGGCCCTCGCAAAGCAGGTCGACCTCCGTTGGCGAACAGCCGGTGAAATGCGCCAAGCTTTACTTGCCGCGGCTTCAGCCGCATCCTGAACTAGATAGTCTTTGTAACCTTCGACAGTGAACGCGGCGCGTCCGGGTCGAGACCCTTTGCTTCCGACAAGTGTGCGGCGAACAGTTGTGCAGGAATGATGAAGGGGATCGGCAAAAGGAACTCGTCGATGTCGCTGGGCAGGCGGATACTGTGCGTCGAGAGATCGGCAACCTGATCGTCATTAGTTATCGATAAACAATCTGCATTCAACTCGCGGAGGCGTCCCAGCAGGTCGATACTGCTTTGACTGGTCGCGCCTTTCGCCCCGAACAAGATCACGGGGAAGCGGCGTTCGACGATCGCCAACGGGCCGTGAAAAAAATCTGCTGACGAAAAACGCTCGGCAACAACATAGCAGGTCTCCATCAGCTTCAAAGCCAGTTCATAGGCGTTGCCGTAATTCATACCGCGCCCAACGACAACGCAATTCTCCACGAAAACGTAACGCTGAACTATTTCTTTAACTTTCTCTTCAAGCTCAAGAGCTTTCTGAGCAAATCCAGGTATCCGCTGATACGCCAGACGCTTATCTCCAACCGCGTTCGCCAGCATGTAGAAGTGGAGCATCTGGCCGGTGTACGTCTTTGTGGCCGCGACTGACTTTTCGCGTCCAGCATGAATCAGCAGTGTCTCATCGGCGAGTTTTGCCATGGAAGAGCCGGCCTCGTTTGTAACGCCGATCGTAAAGGCACCTGATTCCTTCGCTCGCTCGAGAACATGATTGATGTCAACTCCTTCGCCGGACTGCGAAACGCCTATCACGACGGCGCGTTTCAGCCGGAGTTTCGCGTTGTAGAGCGTGACTACCGACGGTGCGGAGAGCGAAACGGGAATGCCGGTGGTTACCTCGAGTAAGTAACGCCCGAAGAGCGCCGCATTGTCAGAACTGCCGCGAGCGACCAGGATGATAAGGTCCACATCCTTTTGACGCAAAAAATCGCCGAGCTTTGTGATCTTGTCCTGCTCGGCGGCTATGGTACGTTCGAGAACCTGCGGCTGCTCCGCGATCTCTTCAAGCATGAGCGACATATTTTCAGTGAATGACGCGGGAATAATAACATTCCGGGAATTGCGACGGAAAGGGAGGTTGATCTGGGGGATGATTACAAGGCTTCACCCAAAAACAGGCTCGTCACCCTTTTTGGTTCGTTCCCACCGTTTCCACGGTACCGAAAGATCTCGTGTGAGAGCAAAAACTTCGTCTACGTCTGACGGAGTTGAGTCGATCGGAGGCTCGGCGAACGGCGGCCATGCAACGTCATGCCTGACTGTCCCTTGGCGAGAAATTGTCACCGCACCAATGTTCATTGCAGCTCGGATGCTTTCTTGTCCCTCTCCGACATTTCGGTAAGTACGGAATTGATCGCACCGCCAAGCAAAAGCGCGAGACCCGTAATGTACATCCAAAGCATCAGTATGATCACGGCACCCAGCGAACCGTACGCCTTGTTGTAGGTATTGAAATACTGAAGGTATAGTCGGAACAAACCCCCGAACAGGATCCACACCACTATCGCGGTGACAGCTCCCGGGCTTATCCAAACCCAACGGAACTCATCAAAGCAGGGAACCCAGCTATAGATCACGGCGGTGGCAAAGAGCATCACAATAACGAGTGCACCCCACTGAATCGCCGTCAACACCCAGGGTGAGGTTACTTCCAAGCCAATACTGCCGAGGGCGACCCGGACGAGTGTCCAGCCGGCGGTTACACCCGCCAACGCGATTCCGAGAAGAAGGATGAACAGGAAAGTAAGTATCAGCGACTGCAGTTTTGTTTTCCACCACGGTCGCGCTTCCTTGAGTTCATACACGCGATTCAGGGCGGTGCGCACGCTGTCGACTCCGGCCGACGCCGACCACAGCGTAACTAGCAGACCGAGGGTAAGCTTGCCGCCCGAACTCGTTTCGATGATCTCATCCATCGTCGTTCGAACCAGTTCGTACGCACTCGGCGGCATGATCTGCGCCAGATATCCGTAGAGCTCTCCTCGAAGCTCCTCGGTCGATTCAAGCACCATTCCGAACAAGCTGACCAGGAATAGAAGCAAAGGGAAAAAGGCGAACGAGAAATAGAAGGCGACCTGGGCCGCGCTGCTCATGACATCGACCTCAAAGAACTTGTTATAGAGTTCTTTGAAGAATGTCTTCCATTCGATCGCGGAAAGAAATCTCACTACATTCGATTATTCGAAATTGGTAAGGCGCATGGCAATAGTTTTTCTGTCTTTTGGTTGATTTAATACACTCGGGGAACGCGCTGGTTGATTCGGCAAGTGATCTCATACGAGATCGTGCCTATGGATCTCGCTATCTCTTCCGCTGATATACAAAGTCCCTCCTGCTCACCTATAAGGACCACCTCGTCGCCGGAGGCCACCTCCGGGCACGACGTTACGTCGAGGGTTGTCCAGTCCATCGACACACGTCCGACAACCGGAACGTATCCGCCACGGACGATGGCTCTGCCGATATTTGAAAGCGAGCGAGCGTAGCCGTCCTCATAGCCGATCGGGATGGTGGCGATCAACGCATCCAAAGTTGCGGTGAACGTTCGGCCATATCCGACCGTATCCCCTGCCGGGATCTTCTTCAGATGTGCGATCCGCGTGTGAAGGGACATGACCGGTCTAAGTTCCGGCTTGCTAATGCCAGTCGGGAGAACATCCCCGCCAAGACCGTAGAGTACGCCGCCCAGTCGAACCATGTTGCCGCGGGAGGCAGGGTGGGCAACAGCGCCGGGCGAATTTGCAAGATCGAGATATGCGGGATTGAATCCTTTCTCGCGAAAGGCTGCGGTCGCATCGCCGAATCTTTTGATCTGCAGCTCCGTAAAAGGGTTCTGGCTTAGGTCGTCTGCGGAGGCAAAATGCGTCATCAGTCCTTCGACTCGGAGGTTGCCCAGCTTCGTTAGCTCGTCGGCAAACTCGCTGACTTCGTCGTGCCTGATACCCACACGGCCCATGCCAGTATCGATCTTGACATGGACGGCGACGCTCGTGCCGCGTTCGGCAGCCGCCTCGTTCAAGGCTCGTGCTTTATCGATTTGAAATAGGACCGGCGTGAGGCCGTAGTTAAGTGCTACTGTTGCCTGCCCGTCCCAAAACCCGCCGAGGCACAAGATGGATTTTCGAATGCCCGCCTTTCTAAGTTCGACACCCTCTTCCGGGAGGGCCACGCCTAGCCAGTCGACACCTTCGGCCTCGAGGCGCTTCGCGCACTGCACCGCTCCGTGCCCGTAAGCATCAGCCTTTACGACCGCCATGTATTTGATATCGGTGCCGACGAATGACTTTACCGATCGAAAATTAGAAACAAGATTGTCGAGATCGATCTCTGCCCAGGTAGGCCGTCGCGAAACGAGTTCATTCATTGCCAGTGTCAGTAAATAAAGGGCCCGGAGCGTGACTGTACAGCTTTAACTGTCAGCGGGCAGACCCCTAAAGTAGTTTCTTTTATGAGTTAAAGTTGAATCTCAAAAGGCTTGCGAAGCAGGTTTAAGTGTCTCGCTCCCGACCGCTAAAGTAAATCCTAGAGTGGGATGTTTCCGTGCTTCCTCGGCGGATTGGAATCCCGTTTGTTACTCAACAGTGACAAAGCCCGTATGAGCTTTGGACGCGTGGCTGCAGGCTCGATAACCTCATCGATAAACCCGCGCTCGGCCGCAATATAGGGGTTCGCGAATTTCTCGCTGAATTCATTTACTATTCGCTGCCGGCTTTCTTCAGGGTTTGTCGTGTCCGCCAATTCTTTGCGGTAGAGAATACCGACAGCGCCCTCGGCTCCCATAACTGCGATCTCCGCGGTTGGGTACGCAAAATTGATATCGGTTCGAATATGCTTCGACGCCATCACGCAGTAAGCGCCGCCATATGCTTTACGCGTGATGACGGTGATCTTCGGGACCGTTGCTTCGGCAAATGCGTAAAGGAGTTTCGCGCCGTGTCGAATGATCCCGTAGTGCTCCTGATTAACGCCCGGCAGAAAACCGGGAACGTCCTCAAAGGTTATCAGCGGGATATTGAAGCAGTCACAAAAACGGACGAATCGCGCCG
>DASUSJ010000085.1:0-3568 GCA_036375155.1 Pyrinomonadaceae bacterium | reverse complement strand
ATTTCGGTTCCGCCTCTTCCAACAGCCGAAGCGAAGCTTTATCGGTATCGATCGAAACTGTCAATGTTTGCCCGGCTCGACCGCCTACAATAAAACGTTTGCCCTCTTCGGCCGGGATTCGGGTTGTAAACGTCTTGCCGGACGTACCTGCGGCGAACGTCACCCGTTCCTTTGGATAGATCTCACGACGGACTTCTTTGCCAGACTTAACGATCCTGTTACCGGTTAGCTTGTATCTCGTCGTGACGATCACCTGCGGACAACACGCTCCACCTTCCGGACCGACATCGTTGCTCTCGACCACAAGCAGCCCATTCTCCACACGCGTCGAGCGCAATCCGCCGTACGCACGATCGCCGCCCGGGATGCGTGCGACCAGCGACGGCTTGCCGGCTTTCATCGAATAGACAAAGCCTTCCGAGAAGTTACCCGTCCCGCCTGTGTTACATACCGTGAGAATGATCGCTTCATCCTGCCGATCACCGGTCAGGTCACCGTATTCGATATGGAGGACATTAAAATAGAAACGGTCGACGTAACCATCTTCCTGTTTTTCTTCCGAGAACTCGCCGTCCTTAACCGTGACCTTCGAGGGTGTCTCCGAGATGCAATTCGCCATGTAGGTGAAGTTCTTGAAGTCGACCGCACGAATGCTGTGCTGACCCACCGCGTAGGAGGACACCAAAAATAGAAATGGAAGTATGAACCCAGACCGTTTCATAATTTCTTCGTCTCAGCTTGCGACGACTGCGGGCTCTTCGTCGTCCGCGTAAGGGTTGTGAAGGTGCACCGGCTCCTTCGATTTTCTGCGCAAGCGCATATTCAACACCTCGACCAGGACCGAGAATGCCATTGCGAAATAGATGTAGCCTTTCGGGATGTGCTGATGCAGACCCTCGGCGATGAGTGTGACTCCGATCAGAAGCAAGAACGCGAGCGCGAGCATCTTCACCGTCGGGTGCCGCTGAACGAACGCTCCGATGGGACCGGCAAACAACATCATGGCGATGATCGATATTACGACTGCCGCGATCATGATCCAGATATTGTTGACCATGCCGACAGCGGTGATGACGGAGTCGAGTGAGAAGACAATATCAAGAAGGGTGATCTGGACGATAACGCTCGTGAACGACGAATACACTTTCTTCGAGGCATGCCCTTCTTCGCCCTCGAGCGAACCGTGAATCTCGTGCGTACTCTTCGCGATCAGAAACAGGCCGCCGATGAGCAGGACAAGATCCCGACCGGATACGCTCTGCCCGAGAATCGTGAACAATGGAGCAGTAAGTCCGATCACCCACGACAGTGATAACAGCAATAGAACGCGCATGACGAGCGCTAGCGTGAGCCCAATGAAACGCGCGCGGGGCTGCTGCTCCGCGGGCAGCTTCCCCGAAAGGATCGAAATAAAGATCACGTTGTCGATGCCGAGCACAAGCTCAAGCACCGTTAACGTTAAGAACGCTATCCAAAGTTGTGGATCAGCCAACCATTCCATCAAGATTGCTCCTCGGAAAATCGAAATAGGATGGCAAATTATAGCATGCCGCTTTTCGCGTTCAGGGGACGGGAATCGTTTCGAAACCTAAGGTTGTGAATCCGGTTCGGACCACGCGTTCAACGAAACGCTGGAATGATGCGTCCACGCTTATCCGAACAGAGTAGGAGTCAACTTTGAGCCCGGTCATTCGATCCTGATGTACATCGTGGGAGCGATCGAGAAAGTCAGCGCATCGATCTGGTTCACCCGACCCGACGGCCGTGAAGCGACTTGCCTTGGCGATCTCCCTTTTCGATCTGAGGGACGTGTGTCTATGCGTTATAGGATCCGTCTGAAGTTAGGCCGACCAACAATAAACAGCAAAATTTTTGTAGAAAAATGGCCCGGAAAAGGGAATAATGTCGCGTAAATACACAGCAAGGGTTCAACCAGGTTAGCGGCAGAGCGCGCCAGAGTCATCCGGCCCGCGGTGTCGAAGCCAAGGGCGTTAAGCGACTTTAATGAAGAAGGAGAAACTGACGATGAGAAAGAATGTTTACAGACATGTTGGACGATTGCTTCTATTTCTTGCGACCGGTTTTGTGTTCGTCACAGCGACGGTCGCCCAAAGCTCGGGAAGCGGAAATGTCCGAACCGATATAACACAGGTCCGTGTCTTTGGCTCGACAACGCTGATCCCGTATTCAGGATCGAGTTTGTCGCGCAACAACGATGCGGTATTTACCACTTTTTCTACCTCACAGCTGGTCCCAGGGACGGTAGTCTCGCTTTGGTGGGTGTTCTTCAACAATCCGAAGGCCTGCGCTACAGAGGGCTGCTCTGTACCGGATCTTTTCGTGCCCGAGGTTAATGCGTCCCTGCACAATGCCGGGGCGGTCGTCGTCGGCCTCGATGGTAGATTTACCTTGGCTTCCTACAAGGCAGCTGGCGATATTTCGGCAGGTCATATCCTGCCGGGAATGCCGGATCCGAGTCCCGGGCTCGTAAATCCACGCGGAGCGGCCATTCACTTGGTGGTGCGATCGCACGGCGCAGCTAATGCTGACCCCGCGCTCCTTGCCCAGCAGCTAACACAATTTAATGGTGGCTGTCCGCCGAACACCTGTTCCAACCTCCAATTCGCTTTGCACAATCCATAAAAACTCACCCGCCGGCGCCGCTGACAACCCGAGGAGCGGCGCCGCTTCCATCCGCTCACCGCAGTAAAGTCTATCTGACACATGGTGGCCTTCCCACGCGAAGAAATATCTCGCAAAAAGAGACCGGTACCTGTTCGATCTGATAAACCGTTCGGAATAACCTTCTGGTTTTCGGAAAGTGATTCTCTAATTTTGGAAGGGGATGGGTTCGCGTTCTAACGGGTCAGCTCGCGGTGAAGCCAGGCCTTTGCCATTGCCCACCCGCGCTTGACCGTCGATTCGGAAACGCCCATCGCTTCGGCTGTCTCGGGAACTTCAAGACCGGCGAAAAATCGAAGCTCTACGATGCGTGCAAGATCTTCGTCCTTTTCAGCGAGCCGCTCAAGTGCTTCGTTGAGCTCTATTAGATCGAAGTTGGAGTCACTGATGGCGAGGGTTAATGAGGTGTCGAGGGGCACGGCGCTCCTCGGACCACCTCGGCGGATACGGTGGCGCGTTCTTGCATAGTCGACGAGGATACGCCGCATGAGAGTAGCGGCGATCGCAAAGAATTGCGAACGGCTCTGCCAGGCAGTCGTCTTCTGCTTTGACAATCTGAGATAGGCCTCATGGACAAGCGCGGTGGTTTGGAGCGTGTGACCGATGCGCTCGCGCTGGAGACAGCGATGTGCCTGACGGTGCAGCTCCGCGTACACGAGCTTCAGAAGCGCCTCGTTAACGTCCGAAGCTCGTCCGGCGCTCCACTCTCGGAGCTGCTCGGTGATCTCGGGTTCAGGCTTCTCGTTTCGGTGTGGTACATCGATCGATCGACGCAGGGTTACTTTGAGACTCGGTTCGGACTTGCCGCGGACACTCCGGCCCCGGCGGATTACGACGGCGACGGCAAAACCGACATTGGAATCTTCCGGGACGGCACTTGGTGGTG
>DASUSJ010000084.1:0-7682 GCA_036375155.1 Pyrinomonadaceae bacterium | reverse complement strand
GGGGCAATCGATAAGGCAGACGTCCCAGCGGGCGTCGGGAGCGCCCTCCAGGGCGCGGTCGAGCCGATGGGTTCTTCCTTCATATTCAATGAGTTCGATCTCGGCGCCGGAAAGGTCGACCAGCTTCACGTCACGGCGTCCAGGCTTCGCGACTTGCCTTTCACGCGAGTCAAGTAGCTCGACCTTAAGGCCGGAACCTTGTCTCGGTGACGTTCACAGCACCGACAAACACAGCGGCTTTGGCCGGCGGGCACGACGGCGCTAACATCAAACCACTCGCAACCTCTCTGCCGGCGACCAGGTATCGCTTGCAAACAAGATGAGAAATGTAACGCGACGACAGTTCATCGCTGGAAGCATTGGCTCGGCTGCAGCGATCAAGGCCCACTCACAGTCGCGCGCGCTCTCCGCCGCGCGCCCTAATCTTCTTTTCATCCTTGCCGATGATCTTGGTTGGGCAGACCTCAGTTGTTATGGCCGGCCGGATTATAGAACGCCGAATCTCGATCGCCTGGCAGCGCAGGGTATGCGTCTCACGAATGCATATTCCGCGGCTCCCGTCTGCACACCAACCCGCGTAGGATTCCACACCGGCCGCTATCCCGCTCGTTTGCCTGTAGGTCTGGAAGAGCCCATCCACGAGCGCAGCTCACTTGGCGAACGGATAAAAACCACCGGCATCCCTTTGTCCCATCCGACCATCTCCTCATATATCAAAGCCGCAGGTTACGAAACAGCTCTTGTCGGGAAGTGGCATCTCGGATACTTGCCTTACTTCAGCCCGCTCAAATTCGGTTTCCACGAATTCTTTGGGATCATGAGCGGCGCCGTGGATCACTTCACGCACAGGGATATGATGAACAACCTCGATCTGTTCGAGGACGAAGTTCAAATTGAGCGAGTTGGGTATCTGACCGACCTTCTGACCGATCGAGCCATTAGCTACCTCAAACGGCCGCGCTCGAAGCCTTTTTATCTTAGTCTTCATTACACAGCACCTCACTGGCCGTGGGAAGGTCCGAAAGATATAGCGGTAAGCAAGGCGATGAAGTACGGGCCGGCCGGATTTCGGGCCGGAGGGTCACTAAAGATATACGCCGAGATGATGAAGAGCCTGGACGCCGGTGTGGGCCGTGTCCTTGAGCAGTTGAGGCGGTCTGGTCTCGAACGAAATACGCTGGTGATCTTCACGAGCGATAACGGCGGCGAGCGCTTCTCATACAACTGGCCATTCAGAGGAGAGAAAATGGATCTTTACGAAGGCGGCGTACGCGTTCCCGCTATTGTCAGGTGGCCAGGTATAACGCGACCAGGAACTGTTTCGGATCAGCCAGTGATCACGATGGACTGGACAGCAACGATGGTCGCTGCAGCCGGCTCGGGCCCTGACCGCACGCACCCGTTCGACGGCGAGGACATCACCGCCACTTTGAGTCTGAAGCGGCCGGTTTTCGACCGAAGTTTCTTTTGGCGAACGGCTCGACAAGGTGCAATGCGGAGCGGGAATTGGAAATACATTCGCGAAGGAAAGAACGAATTCCTCTACGATCTGTCGGTCGACGAGCACGAGCAAGCGGACTTCAAGGACACCGAAAAGGCGACGCTTGAAGGATTAAGAGAGGGATTCAAGCGATGGGAATCGCAAATGCAGGAGTACAAGAGATCATGAACGGAGGAACAGCAGGCAAGTTGACCTCGACGGAGCACGAAGAGATCATGACCGCTCTCGCAGGACTTGCCGAAGATATCAAGCGCGCGTACGCAGCCAACGATGCCGAACTGTATCTTTCGGCATTCGACAAAGAAGCGATCGTTTCGATGCCCGGTATACCGCCGGTTCGCGGTCACGTCGCGCTGAGGGCTTTGTTTGAAAGCCGTCCTGAGTTGCCGCCTGGAGCCACCTTCAAGGTTGAGCCGCATGAGATCGAAGTCTTGAGCGCTGGTTGGGCGTATGCATTCGGAACGGACACGCTGGAGCTCGCGAATGGCAAAAAGGAAACGACGACTTTCCTTGTCCTGATCCGGAAAGGGCCGGACGGCTGGAAGACCTTTCGCGAAGTACTAAGCGCAGATCAGCCGTAGATAAACAAAAGATGACCCGTGACTGCGCATGCGAGTGGATGACAGACTTAGTGCCGATGGAACAAGTCACAATCAGGTCAGCCAGCCTCAGCGACCTCGAGCAGCTTTTTGTTTTCGAGCAGGCCATTATCGAAACCGAACGTCCCTTCGACGCAACCATCCGGGACGGAGTCGGCGTTCGTTACTACGATCTTGAGGCGCTGCTGTCTTCCCCGGACGCCGAAGTGGTGGTCGCGGAAGCGGGCGTGG
Source organism: Pyrinomonadaceae bacterium (assembly GCA_036375155.1). GTDB lineage: Bacteria > Acidobacteriota > Blastocatellia > Pyrinomonadales > Pyrinomonadaceae > OLB17. The sequence continues at coordinate 5,351 of DASUSJ010000084.1, read as the reverse complement.
AAATGATCGGGTCGGGGTTCGCGCGGATCGAAAGGTCGGAATCGTACCTCAAACACGACGAACATTCGTATCTGGGATTCATGTACGTCGTCCCGGGACATCGCGGAAAGGGGATAAATCAGAAGATAATTGCGGCCCTCGAAGCGTGGTCTCTCTCGAAGGGAGTTACCGAAATGCAGTTGGAGGTTTATTGCGACAACGCGGCCGCCATCCAAGCATACGAAAAGTCTGGGTACTCGCGGCTAATACTCACGATGCGAAAGGGGCTGGTCCAGCCGGAGTAGCGAATCGTGTTTGACTGGAGGGGCGGCGTACTTACGAGCGGGGCGACAAAGCTTCGGATGCGATCCCCGGGGACAACGCACAGACGACGCTCGAGCAGCTCGTAAGGACAAGGGAGAACAGAATTAAATAAGCTTTGGTTCTTCTGAAAACAAAGATCGATTCGGCCGATGGTTCGCCGAGACCAGGAGATAAAATGAGTCGAGTGCCTCGCCGTATTCTACTTTCTGTCTCAGCCGTAACGCTGTTGACAACGTTCCTTATTTTCAGCGGCAGCACGAGGCTTCAGGAAAAAAGCAAAGTCAGCCGGCCGACGGCGGAAAACACGCCCGATGCGGACTACGACCGGCGGGCAAAAATGGCTTTCAGTCCAAAGGACCATTATTTTCGTTTCGATCAGCTTGATGAAGCCTACCGCGCTCCGGGCGAGTACACGCACCGGCTCGAGGGCGAGAAGTACGGCTTCGAGTCTCTTTCGTTCATCATCACGGACACGCAGCCCAACGGTGGGCCAAATCTTCACGTGCACGAATTCGAAGAGGCGCACATCCTGCTCGAAGGCACGGCGAAGTACCAGATGGGTGAGAAGACGTTTACCGCGGATGCGCCTTACATCGTCAAAGTGCCGGCCGGGGTGCCGCATACGTTTATGAATGCAGGCACAAAGCCGTTCAATCTAGTGGCGGTCTTTGCGTCGAAGCGGCTCGGCAGCAAAAGACTGGGGCCAAATCCCCTCATTCAGCCCACTGTAAAGAAATAGGCACAGCGGATGAGTCCTTCAAAAACTATGTTAAGAACACATTCATATTCCGCACTCTGTCTTGTTATTTTCGTGTCTCTTGCGGTAATGGGGCAAACAACTTCGAAGCCAAACGATTCGCGCGATCGCGACAAGGTCGAGCGGGAGCTGCGTCAGTTTTACGACGCATACGCCGAAGATCTTCGACAGCACCACACAGAGGCGATCGCCAATCGCTACGATGCGCGCGGATATTTCGGATTGGGAAATGGCAACAAGCGGTTTGTAGCCTTCGAAGACAACAAGAAGAACTACATGACACGTTGGACCGGTCCGAAGAAGTTTGAATGGCGCGATCTTTCGTTCGAGGTTCTGTCACCCACTTCTGCAGCGGTGGTTGGATTGTTCGATTGGACAGGTTCGGGTGGGGGCACGGACACGGGATCGTACACCGCGGTCTTGACGAAACAATCGGGGCAATGGCGGATCCGCGTTGAGGACGAATCTTTCAACTCGACCGGCTATTCGACGAAAGTGTTATCCGGCGATCGCTCGACGCCCGGACCTTACAAGTACAGCGTCACCGCGCAGGCGGGCTCGAGCATCGCCGCACACCGCCATCCGAATGACGTTCGCATGACAATCAAGAGCGGGAGACTCTTCATCCTGATGGGCGATCTCGAGACCGCGAAGGTTCAGCGTTTTGATGCCGGATCGACATTGGTTGTCCCGGCGAACACCTGGCATGTCGAGTGGTGGGAAACCGAGACGGTCATCGAAGCTGAAACGATGGCTCCCACGCGAACCGAGCGAGCGACGCCGGCGACGCCCAGAGTTCCGTAATCGAGGATGTCCGCTGGCTGTTCAATTTGCGTCGGCTTTGATCGACCCAGGCTCGCCGGGTGGGGCACTGTCTTGAGCTGGGCTCGGATCACTAAATTCGAGTCAGCTGTTTAATTGCCTCCACCTTCAGGTGGAGGATACCGAGTGTCTCGAGCGCGGATTCAGCCAGCTAATGAAATCCTCTCCTCGGTTTAGCCAAATCGGGCTTAAGCCAATCGGATTTTTTTTCAAAGGGTTTGGCTAAAGCCGGTTGTGTTGTGGCCGCATACCTCCACCTTAAGATGGAGGCAATTTAAACAGCTCACTTGGACTGGGGAAACGAAATGAGACTCGAAACTAGGACATTGCATTTTGGTCCACTTCTTCTGCTAATCATCATCTTCTGCCATTCTGCTTTCGCTCAGCCGGGTCGTTCCCGGAATGCGAACCACGAAAAACTCGCTCGCGACGTCACGATCTATCGTGACACTTACGGCGTGCCCCACGTGTTCGGCCGAACCGATGCGAGCGCTGTGTTTGGATTCGCTTACGCACAGGCGGAAGACAATTTTTGGCGGATCGAGGAAAACTACATGGCCGCGATCGGTCGGTCAGCGGAAGTCTATGGAGAGAGACGGCTCGAACGCGATCGGGTTAACCGCGCGCTCGAGATTCCGAGATTGGCCCGCGAGGAGTACGCACGACTGGACCCTCATACTCGCTCGTTATGTAACGCGTTTGCCGCGGGCGTAAATTACTATCTCCGCCGGCATCCTCAGGTCAAGCCGCGCTTGCTGACGACTATAGAACCCTGGCATCCGCTCGCATTCATCCGATACAACTACTATCAGCAAGGATTTGTAAACGACGAAGCACTGCGTGGATCAGACTTCCAGACCGCCCAAATCGATCCGGGACTCAAAGAAAACCAGGGATCCAACGGCTGGGTGATAAATCCCTCGCGAAGCGCTACCGGGAACGCGATGCTCTTCATAAATCCTCATCTGCCGTTCTTCGGATCGGGTCAGGTGTATGAAGGACATGTACACAGCGACCAGGGGTGGAACTTCACCGGCTACACACGATTCGGTTTTCCGTTTCCGTACGTCGGGCATAACGAGAACGGCGGTTGGGTGAGCACCGATAATGCGGCTGATCTGACAGACGTTTATGCGGAGACGTTCGACGATCCCAAACGTCCGCTCGCGTATCGGTATGCCAAAGGTTATCGGATCGCCACGGAGCACACGGAAGATATTCTGGTAAAGACGGCGAGCGGGCTTGAGAAGCGCAGCTTCAGGATGGTCCGCACACATCACGGACCGATCGTGGCCGCAAAAGACGGCAAGAAGCTCGCCGTGCGGATGGCGAAATTCGAGAGCGACGGCTGGTTGCGCGAGTGGTATCTGATGACGCGAGCGAAGTCGGTTGCCGAACTTAAGCGTGCGATGGCTCCGCTCAATATGCTTTTCGGAAATGTGATGTATGCCGATCGCCAAGGAGATACTTTCTATCTTTACAACGGGGCCGTCCCGAGGCGCGATCCGCGATTCGATTGGAAGAAGATCGTAGATGGTAGCGATCCGGCAACCGAGTGGAAGGGCTATCACACGATCGATGAATTGCCACAGCTCATGAACCCGAAGACGGGATGGATGCAAAACTGTAACGGCACTCCCTTCATGCTGACCAGCGAAGGTAATCCCGACCCGAAGAATTTTCCCGTCTACATGGTTCAGGAAAGCGATAATTTGCGAAGCGAGATCTCGCGTCAGATTCTGGCGAAGAAAGCGAAGTTTACGTTTGATGATTGGAAACGAGCGGCGTTCGATACGCACGTCCTCGGAGCCGACAAGCATCTCCCGATTTTGCTCTCGGCGGTAAAGAAACGGTTGGATGCGGACGCGGACAAAGACCTGGGCGAGGCGTACGAGATCTTGTCGCGATGGGACCGTCGGAGTACCACAACGTCGATCGCGATGACGTTGTTTGTGCTGACTGGGGACGCCGTGCAGCAAGGTGGCATCGGCCCTCGAGACGACGCAGCAATCGCCGATGCTTTCATCAAAGTGGTACGCGCGTTAGAAAAAGATTTCGGCACTTGGCGTATCGCTTGGGGTGAGATCAACAGACTACAGCGTTACGACGAATCTACCGACGAGTCATTCAGCGACGAGCGACCGAGTCTCGGACTTGCCGGGATGGGAGGTCGGGAGGGTGGAGTGTTCACATTCCAATCGATATCGCAACGCGGGCTGAAAAAGCGCTACGGTGTGGCAGGCGGAACATACATCAGCGTCGTCGAGTTCGCGCCGAAAGTTCGGGGATTGTCGGTCCACGTCTTCGGTGCGAGCGGTGATCCAAAGAACAAACACTTCATGGATCAGGCTCCGATGTACGCCCGCGGTGAATTCAAACCGGCCTGGCTGGAGCTGGCGGATATTAAAGCGAATTTGGAGCGGGCGTATAGGCCGGGGGAAGAGAAATAGGGTCACGCTATTCTGAAGATTCCAGGGATCCCTCGCTGTCGAAGCCGACGCCTTGGGTTAACAAATCATGCGAGCCGTTTAAATTGCCTCCACCTTCAGGTGGAGGACCGCGAGCGCCTCGAGCGCGGCTTTAGCCGAGGCTAATAAATGCTCTCTTCGGGTTTAGCAAAATGGGCCTTACGGCAAATTCGATGCATGCTAGAGCATTTTAGAACTGTTTGTGAAATCTAATTGCCATACAAACCGCGCTGCGGTTACGATTCAAGCCTAAAACTAACACAAGGAGCTCCCACGATGCCTTGGATAAAAGTCTGGCTGCATTTTGTTTGGTGTACGAAAGAACGGTTCCCATTTTTGCAAGACGGAATTCGAACTAGGGTCTTTGAACACATCCGAGAGAATGCCATTTCGAAGAAGATCCATATCGATTTTCTTAACGGCTGGGTCGAGCATGTCCACTGCCTGGTATCACTGGGGTCGGACCAAACTCTGGAGAAGCTAATGCAGTTGATCAAAGGCGAGTCCTCTTTTTGGATAAACAAGAACCATCTCACAAAGAAGCGATTCGAGTGGCAAGATGAGTACTTCGTCGCCTCAGTTAGCGAATCCAATGTCGCGAGCGTAAGAAGGTACATTGCGCGGCAGGATGAGCATCATTCGAAAGTTTCCTTTGACCAAGAATTCGAAATCATGCTGCGGCGTGCCGGATTTCAGAGGTACAAGGATTTGGGCTAGCTGTCTCGAACGATGTAGCAAATGAGTTCCAGATAGCTGTTTAAATTGCCTCCACCTTCAGGTGGAGGAAAGCTGGCTACCTCGAGCGCGGCTTTAGCCAAAACATAAGGAGGATCGCTTCCTTGGCTTCAGCCAAATCGGGCTAAAGCCAATCGGACATAATTTCTTTGTAGGTGTTCGGCTAAAGCCAAGTTGTGTTGTTGTCCGTTCCTCCACCTAAAGGTGGAGGCAATTTAAACAGCTAGCTGGAGCTGGTTTACAATTCAGTTTGCTTTTGCAAACTC
>DASUSJ010000083.1:0-11217 GCA_036375155.1 Pyrinomonadaceae bacterium | reverse complement strand
GTCAGCAGCTCGTAGAGGATCACGCCGAGGGAGTAGATGTCCGACGCGGGACCGACCACCTCCCCTGCGATTTGTTCGGGCGAAGCATACTCGGGTGTCATCGCCCTCATCTGCGTGGCGGTAGGAACGTCCTCAGTCGTCATCAGCTCCGGGTCTAGCGCTTTTGCGATCCCGAAATCCAGCAGCTTCGGTTTACCGTCGCTGTTCACCATTATGTTCGACGGCTTCAGATCGCGATGGATCACCTGGCTGTCGTGCGCCGCTTGTACTGCCCAGCAGATCTGACGAAAGAGGGCGAGACGTTCTTTCAGGTTCAGGCGATTCAGGTCGCAGTACTTGTAGAGTGGCCGCCCGACAATGAACTCCATTACAAAGTACGGAAGACCGTCGTCGGTGGATCCACCGCCAAAGAAGTACGCGATGTTCGGATGGTTAAGCGCGGCCGTGATCTGACGCTCGCGGCGAAAGCGTTTGAGGATGAGATCCGTGTCCATCCCGCGCTTGATGAGCTTTATCGCAACTGTTTGATCGAACTCACCATCGACGCGGACCGCACGATACACGACACCCATCCCTCCGCGGCCGACCTCTTCTTCGAGGCGATACGCACCGATACGGCGGCCGATCATCGAACTGGCTGGGATGTCCTGAAGATCCATTGAAATAGCAATTGCCGGGTTGATGAGTGCGGTTCTATTTTGCCACTCGCCGAGAATGAGGGTCAAACTAATCAGGTTGCGTCATTCCCCAGAGGTACCCGAAGGGGAAAAAGCCAATAGCCTGGCGTAAGGCCGACGGCCGCAACCCATGGATCGAGTGGCCGATGGGAACCGACCCTGGAAGGATCGGACAGCCTGCTAATGTTCGACTCTTCAGGGTCGGTTCGTTCATGCGATCGCACCCTGGGGGGGCGCGCTCACCCAGGCTATCAACGTCATCGCCTTCGGCGACGGACGCCCCCACTTCACCGCGTTTGGCGACGAGATCCCGCCAGCGATACGGTGCTACAGCGCAGATCGGAGTTTGTCGACGAGTTTTCTGAAACGCGGTTCGTTTCGGAGGTTAGCGATCCGCGGATCGACTTCAAGATAGTTGAAACTGTGTGAGCGGGCCGCGTCCGCGTGCTCGAGCCACATGAGCGCCTTTTCCGTTTCGCCGAGTGCGTTATAAGCTAACGCAACCTCGAATGCGAAGCCGTTGTGATTCTTGCGGATCATCTCCGACGCGACAGCTTCTTCCAATTGCCTCAGCTTCGCTGGGCGATCTTCGTCCGGCGCGGTCACTTGTATCTCGATCAGACGCCAGCCGGGCTCGTCGATCGATCCCTTCCCGTAAGCGAGCTCTTTCTCGAACGCGGCCTTTGCTCCCGCATAGTCTTTCATCGCAATGAGAGCCCACCGTTTGACGCGCATCGCGGGCATAAATCCGTCATCGATCTGCAACGCTTCATCGGCCTCAGCGATCGCCTCAGCATACTGACCGTTGAAGGCGTAGGTCATCGCATATGCGGCCTTTACCGCCGGTGAGCCGGGATCCAGCCCTTCGGCTATCTGGGCTTCGCTGATGGCTTCGATACGGTGGTCCATCGCCGCCAGGATAAGTGCGAACCAGTGATGGGCCTGTGCATACGAAGGATTGAGCTGGATGGCTCTACGAAATTCCAGCTCGGCGGTGTCGCGGTGCCGCTCACCGTAGAATTTCACATACGCGAGAGTCGCGTGTGCTTCGGCGAGACCGTCATCTATTTGCAACGCACGGGTGACGTAATCCTTCGCCTTTGCATAAGCGTCGGGAGGCGGCTCGAAGTCGTAAAGATTCAATAGCGCGTACGCGTCGGCCAGGCCGACATACGCCAGGGCAAACTCCGGATCGGATTCGACCGCTTGACCGAATGTGGCGATGGCGCTTTCGAGGTTGCTCGCGGAGCGGGTTGCCATTAGAGAGCGACCGACAAGATAGCGCTCGTAAGCGAGCGGATTCGTCGTATAACTTTTCGCTATTTGCGTTCGTTCCAGGGGCAGTGGTTCGATGTTGAGAGAACTCCAGATCTTCTCGGCAAGCTTCGCCTGCAATTCCGCAAGGTCGCCCCTGGTGGATCGGAACGTTTCGCTCCATGCTACATACTCGAGTGGCGCGTTGATCATTTCCGCAGTCAGCTCCGTCGCCTCGCCGCTTTTCGAGAGTCGTCCTTTCAGAATGAATGTGATCCCGTAGTCGGCAGCGGCCGCTTTGGGAGAACTCAGATCGAGCGAGCGCCCGCTACTTGCCGAAAGGACGCGGAGCGCCTTTATGCTGCCTAACTTTTGGGTAAGCGCATCGGCCATACCGACGCCCAGGTTCTGATCGGCGGGATCGTCGGTGGCGAAAGGGGCGATCACGATCGAGGGATTTTGAAACGTCGCCGGCGTTAGAACAACTCGGGGCGTCGCGTCCGGCACATTCTTATAAATGTAATAACCACCTGCCAAAAGGACGGCCAGTACAGCGGCCACTGAAACGAGTACCGGCACGCGGTTCGGCTTTGTGACCCCTACCTCTTTCGTGCCGTCGTCGGTCTTATCGGTCTCCTCGATCACGAGTGTCGTCAGATCGTGAAGCTCAGACCGCCCCGAAGCTTTTCTGGCTGCCCGCTTTTCGTTGCCGGCATGGCCCGTCGAAAAGTTCTTAATGAAAATGCGATAGCCCGTCTTCTCGAGTATCTCGTCGAAGCGGGCATCATCTCTGATGGGATCGAAAGCCGGCTCGACGCCCATCCAGTTCAGCCACGCTTCCTTTATCTCGGCCGCCTTCGTAAGGTTCTCGAGCGCCTTTTCCCTTTCACCGAGATAGCAGTAAGCAAGCGCCAGTTGGTACGGCGATACGTAGCGCTCAAGCGCTAACCGTTCCAGCGCATCGATCTTCTCTTTCGCGATGTCGGCCTGGCCGTCGGCCGCATAACACTCGGCCTCTGACAGCAAAGAGAACACACCGTTTCCCATCAACTCCATCGCCCTGTCATTCTCGGATATTGCGAGCTTTGTTTCTCCGGTAATGCGATGGATCTTGCTCAGCCCGTAATAACCGAAACTGTAATTCGGGAACTCCGTCACCACGCGCCTGTATTGCTCAGCCGCCTCTTTGTATTGCCTGGAGTAATAAAGTCCCCAACCGACATTGTGATGGTTGAACGGAGTCAACGGATCGAGCTCGGCTCCCCTGCGTGCGAACGCCAGGCCTTCATCGAACCTCCCTTCCGTATAAAGCACGATCGAGTACCAGACGTACGCGTTCGCGTTGCTCGGATTGAGATCAATAGCGCGGCGCAGATGATGTTCCGCCTTCGACCACTCGTAGTTTCCCGCATGCAGGGAGAAGCCTAAGCTCGCGTGACCTTCGGAAAGATCATCGTCAAGCTCGATCGCTTTGGTAGCTGCCTGGATCGCGGGCTGGAAGCACTCCTGCGGAGGCAGAACACCGATGATGCCGAGCCAATTGTAATAATCCGCAATGCCGGCGTAGGCGTGCGCATAGTTCGGATCGGCCGCAATGGCGCTGTGAAAGCTAACGAAGGCCTTGGCGAAACCGTCTTCAGTCGAAGTGTTGAAATGATATCGGCCGCGAAGATAGTGCTCGAACGCCTCCGGTACTTCCGTGCCACGTTTTGCGAATTCCTCCAGCTCGCCTCCCGTAAGCTGAGGCAGCAACGCTTCGACGACCTTGTTCGACAACGTATCCTCGAGCGTCAACACGTCTGATAAGGTTTCGTCTATCGACGTCGCCCAGACGGCCGCGTTTTCACTAACGCTCAGGAGTTGGATCGTCACACGCACGCGTTCGCCCGCTTTTTTTATGTTCCCGTCGAGGATGTAATCGACGTTAAGCTCACGGCCCGCTCGTATCGGATCGATCAGGTTCTCACCAAATCCGAGGATCGAACTGGTGGGCCGAACAACAAAGCGACGCACTTTGCTCAGACGTGTGATTAACGCATCGGCCAGCCCCACGCCAAGGAACCGGTCGTCTGTATCGTCGGCCGAGCCGATATTCAGAAACTTGAAGGGAAGCACTGCAAGGGCTTTGCTGTTCTGCGGTGCGCGTAGGAACGGATCGGGCGACGCTGCGCGTGGTAATTTGCTGAACGACGGCGCGGCGACCTCGACTCCGTTCAGGTATCGGGTGATGTCCTGTGAGAATGCGGCAACAGATTCATACCGATCCGAAGGCGCCTTCGCGATCGCCTTCATCACGATATTGTCCAGATCGCCCGCAAGGTCGGACAAGAGCTGCTTTTCCGAAGTTGAACGGACAGCGAGATAGCGCCCCGGTTCGCCAACGTATTGCGGAAGAAGGTTCTCGGCGTGAGAAAGGATCCGGCTCGGCGGCTCGGGTATCACCTCACAAATGACGCGTGACACTTCATGCATTGCACGTCCCGCAGAGTTGTAGGCTTTATGTCCGGTGAGCAATTCATAGAGCAGGATACCGAGCGAATAGATGTCGCTTTGTGGTGTGACGTCGTCACCGCTCACTTGTTCGGGCGAAGCATAATCCGGCGTCATCATTCGCAGCATCGACGCGGTCGGATTGATCGATTCGTGTATCAGATTCGGATCGAGTATCTTCGCGATCCCGAAATCAAGCAGCTTCGGCGAGCCTGACTTGTTTATAAGAATGTTGCTCGGCTTAATATCCCGGTGAATGATCTTCTTGCTGTGAGCGTAATCCAGCGCAGAACAGATCTTCTGAAAAAGTTTGAGCCTCTGCCGCACATCGAGCCGGTTCCCATCGGCGTAGTTGTAAAGCGTCTCACCTTCGACGAACTCCATCACGAAGTACGGAACGCTGTCGTCCGTCGTTCCGCCGTCGAGCAATCGAGCAATGAACGGGTGTTCGAAAGACGCAAGGATCTGGCGCTCGTGGCGGAATCGCTTGATGATGAAATCCGAATCCATCCCGCGCTTGATAAGCTTGATCGCGACTCGCTGCTGAAACTCGCCGTCGGCACGCTCCGCGAGATAAACGGCACCCATGCCGCCTCGCCCGATCTCTCGGATAAGCTGATAAACACCAACACGCTTGTGGAGAAAGTTATCGCGATCGCCGTTTCCACCGTCGATGGATTTCGAAAGCTGCTTCTTTGCGGAGGTGTTGAGGAAGTTGGGGTCGGTCCAGATCGGGGATTCGATAAAGTTCGAGGCCGCGTCGTCGGATCGGATAAGCTTCACGACCTCTTCTTTCAGTTCGACGTCGCCCGCGCAACGCTCATCCAAAAAAAGCGCACGATCCTCAGGCGGCATATCCACTGCAGCCTCGAATACATCTTCGATCTCGCGCCAGCGTTCGGGGGACATTTTGTGAGGGTATTATAAATAAACCCGGAACCTAATTCATTGACTACTGAATCGTAACAGACCCTACAAGCAAGGAAAAGGGAGCTTTCAGGCAGCCGCTGTCAGCGTTTAATTTTGTTGACCCTTTTCACGAAACTATCGTAAAATCGGTGTGACGAAGCCCTTCGTCCCCCTCCTGATGTCCCGGCCACAACGAAAGATCAGCCTAATTTACTTTGTTATCTGTACGCTTCTGCTTGTCGGATTAGTACCACTTGTTCTCACGGGCTGGCTTCTGTCCGAGCGGAGCGCCGGTGAGCTGCGCACGGTCGAAAATCGGTATCAGATACAGCTGGTGCAGGAAAAGGCGCGACAGATCGAGATGTTCGGTCAACATCACTCCGATGTTGTCAGGGGTGTCGCGAAAGCCCTCGAACTAGCCAACACCACGGACATCCTATCGTCACCCCAAACGGAAGAAAAGCTCGGCTCGACCCTTCGCGAGAACCCTAGTCTTCTCGCCCTTTACGTACGACCCGCCGGGTCCGAACCGCTCGCCCTCTTCCGACCTAATGCATTGAGCCGCGCCGACATAGACAGCATTGCCGACTCCGCGTTGGAAAAGTTGACCAATCAGCCGCTGCTCATCGGCCAGCCACAAAAGCTGCCTCATGGCGGTGAGTCTGCACTCACCATCGCATCGCCGGTCATCGTTAACGGACAGCACGCGGCCTCTGTTGTAGCTATAGTTTCGCTTCGAGATATCGCTCGCGCAGTTGTGGGCACCGGTGCGACGAGTGAAGTGGACCTCTGGAAAGCCGGCTTGCCGATCATCTTTGTTGTGAACCAAGCCGGTAAAGCCGTCTTTCATCCGGACTCGTCGCTGGTCGATTCGCAAAAGTCGCTTACCAACTTGAAGATCGTCGGCGAGTGGCAGGAGGCTAACGCGCAGATCCAATCTGGCCTGGTTCCTTTTGCTGCAGAATTCGACGGCGAATCATACGACATGATCGGTGCCTATTCGACGGTCAGGTTTTCTAACGATGTCAGTTTCGGGGTAATCACGATGCAGGACGAGCGAAAGGCGCTCGCTTCGGTAGGCGAAATGAAAACGCAGACGTGGCTAATTAGCCTCGCGTTTGCGTTCGTTGCGATGCTGGTGGGCTCGCTCGCGGCTCGCACGCTGACGGCGCCGATCCTGAAATTGTCGGCGGCGGCTGAACGTGTTGCGTCCGGCGACTTTTCAACCCGCGTCGAGACGCGGAACATGACCGAGATCGGCACGCTAGGCGAATCGTTCAATACCATGAGCGATAAGCTCGAGGAACATATCGCACGGCTTGCAAAAGCAGCGCAGGAAAATCGCGAGTTGTTCGTTGGGACCGTCAAGGCACTTTCGGCTGCAATCGACGGAAAAGACAAGTACACACGTGGCCATTCCGAACGCGTCGCCCGCATCTCCGTTGCTATCGGCAAGCAGCTCGGCATGTCGTCCGAAGAGCTCGAAACGCTTCGCATAAGCGCGCTACTCCACGACGTCGGCAAGATCGCGATCGACGACGCCATCCTTAAGAAGCCCGCGGCTCTGACGAACGAAGAGTACGAGATCATGAAGACCCACCCGCAGAAGGGCTACAAGATCATGTCGCAGATCCCGGCTATGAAGGAGTTTCTGCCGGGCATGTACATGCACCACGAGATGGTCAACGGCAAAGGATATCCCCAAGGTCTTTCCGACAAAGAGATCCCGCTGCAGGCAAAGATCGTCTCCGTTGCCGACACGTTCGACGCGATGACGATCGACCGACCGTATCAAAAAGGAATGCTCCTGCCGGAGGCCTTGTCCACGATCAAGAATTATGTCGGTACCCGTTATGACGCCAGCGTCGTAAATGCGCTGATTCGAGGATGCGATGCGGGCGAGATAGGCCAGGGCGTCGTACGCTTTCTCGTGAATGCAAAGAATGCGGAGAACGAAAAGGAGCAGGGAGCCGCAGAACCGGACGCCGAAGCCGAGGTTCTCGAGGTGGGTAGTCTATAAGACAGCTACATACTGTTATGAGTGCGCAGAATCCGAATGAGATCTGGCAGGTTGAGGTCGGCGGACAGGTTTACGAGGCCCCGTTCGGCGAGCTTGGCATTTGGATAGATGAAGGGTCGCTTCAGCCGGGCGATAAAGTTCGAAAGGGAAACCTGCGATGGATCGAGGCTAGGCGCGTGCCCAGCCTTGTTCCTTTCTTCAACGCGAAGGAACGCGGTCTTCCGCTACCAATGGTCGTAAGTACGACCGAAGCGCCGCAGCCAGAGGCACCGCGGCTGGAGCCGGTGGTTGCCCAGAACTTTGTCCCCGAGGTCAGCTTACCATCTGCTGCGGATCCCATTGCGCATTCGATCGCTATCCCGACTGAACAAACCTCGTCGTACCGCGATCCCAACTTCTGTGCCGTACACACGAACGTTCCTACCGTCTTTGCTTGCGACGGATGCGCAACCGGGTTTTGTAAAACTTGCCCGAAAGCGTACGGCGGGAGTGTACGTATATGTCCGTTATGTGGTTCGATGTGCCGTACGCTTTCAGAGGTCCAGCAGAAGCAGGCTCAAACGGTCCATCGTGTTTCTGCGATCGCCGAGGGTTTCGGCGGAAACGACTTTTTCCGAGCGCTAAGCCATCCGTTCCAGTACAAGACCAGCTTATTCTTCGGTGCCCTCATGTTTATGGCGTTCAGCCTCGGTAAATCAGCGTCAGCCCTGGGCGGAATGTACATGATGACATCAGCGATCTTCTGCACGATGCTGGCGAACATGCTTACGTTCGGGGTTCTAGCAAACACTATAGGCAAGTTTTCGCACGGGGAATTGGAAGCGAACTTTATGCCCAGCTTCGAGGACTTCGACCTTTGGGATGACGTGATCCATCCATTCTTTCTGAGCATCGGAGCATACGTTTCTTCGTTCGGGCCGTTCATCGTCGTTCTCGTAATCGGCTTTTACTTTGTCGCCTCGTCGGTGGCGAGCGAGATGGAGACTTTTCAGCAGAACGTCGAAAAGATCCCAGGTACGCATTATTACGACTCGAAGCGGACTTTTGAGCAGTCCGAGCGCGTGAAGGGCGTCTTAGGGGACATGAGTGAAAAACAAGCGGCCAGGATCGACGAAATAGATGATCTGGGTGAGGCGGACGAACCGGATGAGACTGTTTCGAGCGCCGAGATCGAGGATCCGTCGCGACGCGAATCGCGCGAACAGGAAGAGCTTTGGGAGATGGCGCAAAAGAGCCGCGCTCAAAGCCTTGAAGCAGCCTTTGGAAAATCACCGGATACCGAGGCTAAGGAGAAGGAGGCGATGTTGCAGGGTTTCCTAAATCTCGCGGCGCCTTTGGTCGTGATCGGCGCCATCTTCTTCCTATGGGGCGTTTTCTATTTCCCCGTTGCGTGCGCAGTCGCAGGCTACACGCGGTCGTTCACAGCGACGATAAACCCGGTCGTCGGGCTCGACACGATAAAAAGACTCGGCGGAACTTACTTTAAGATCCTCTTAATGGGACTGGCATTGGTGATCGCTTCCGGGATCGTCAGTGTGGTAACCGGGGTAATCTTCGCGCCGCTTGATCTGCCTGCATTCGGAAATATTCCGGCAAATGCCATCGGCGCTCTCGTCGCATTCTACTTGTGGGTCGTATTTTCTTGCATTCTCGGATATGCGCTGTTCAAGAACTCGGACAAGCTGCAGATCCACAGCTGAAAGGGGAAAGCCTGGGACCGCTCAATATCGCACGTTGTTTGGCGTGCGATATTTTTTTATACTCGAAAGCTTGCAATAATCCGGGCTTTATCGGGAATTATATCTATGGCATTCTGGCGGCGAAATAAGGACAAGTTCTCCACATCCGTCCTCGGACTGGACAAATCCATTGAGGAACTAAAGGCGCAGGAGGAGGCGGTCGAGAAGGAACTCGGCGTTAGGTTCGCGAAGGCGATCGAGAAGACCCGGGTTTCGATAAACAATCGTCTCGATCAGGTCTTTGAAGGTCGGAAGCAGATAGATGATGTCCTGCTGGACGAGCTTGAAGAGCTCCTTATCTCAACGGATATCGGCGTTCAAACGACGATGCAGGTGCTCGAATCGATACGCCGGGGCGTCTCACGCCAGGAGATAAACGATCTCGATGCGCTGAAGGCGGTCATGAAGCGTGAACTGCTCGACATACTGGAACACTCGCGGGAAGCGGGTGTGGCGTCTGAGACAGCGATCGCAGATTCGATCAAGCCGTACGTGCTGATGGTCGTCGGCGTGAACGGCGTCGGCAAGACGACCACGATAGGCAAGCTCGCGCAGCGGATAAAGGATGAGGGAAATGAGGTTCTGATATGTGCCGCCGATACTTTCCGCGCTGCCGCGTCCGATCAGCTTGAGATCTGGGCCGGTCGAGCCGGCGTTCCGATCGTTCAACAAAAACAGGGAACTGATCCCGCGGCAGTTCTGTTCGACGCGCTTCAATCCGCGAAGTCGAGAAGTGCCGATGTGCTCATCGTCGACACGGCAGGACGTCTTCACAACAAGGCGAATCTGATGTCGGAGCTTGAGAAGATGAAGCGTGTCGCCGGCCGTGAAGTTGAGAAGGCCCCGCACGAGACACTGCTCGTTATCGACGCTGTCACCGGACAAAACGGGCTCGAGCAGGCAAGGCAATTCATGAAGGTTGCCGACGTTACCGGTATCGTTCTTACGAAGCTGGACGGAACGGCAAAAGGCGGGATCGCGGTTGCGATCGCTAAAGAGCTGAATCTGCCGATAAGATACGTTGGCATCGGCGAGCAAGTAAACGATCTGATGGTCTTCGACCCGGAGAGCTATATAAACGGTCTTTTTAGTTAATGCAGGAAACAAAATCACGATCGGCGCTCGTTGCGGATGGATCAGTCGGCCGTCCGGACATGAACAGCCTGGACTACTCGGCTAGCAATGACGCACTGCTGCTGGCCGGCGAGGGAAAGGGGCTCGTCAGTCCGAACCCCCTGGTTGGTTGCGTAATCTACAGCAGCGAGGGTGTTTTAGTCGGGAAAGGAACTTACTTTAGGAATAATGTCACTCATGCCGAGATCGTTGCGCTGGAGCAGGCAGGTGAAAGGGCGCGCGGAGGAACGGCATATGTTTCCCTCGAGCCTCACGCTCATCACGGAAAAACTGCACCGTGTACCGAAGCTCTGATACGGGCCGGCATCACTCGCGTCGTCGCACCGATCGAGGATCCGAATCCTCTGGTTTCGGGAAAAGGGTTCGATGCCCTTAGGGCGGCAGGGATTGAGGTGGTCACCGGCATTCTGGCCAACGAGGCGTCGAAGCTCAACGAAAAATTTATCTGCTGGCACAAAAAGGGACGTCCGTTCGTTCATCTGAAACTCGCGATGTCCCTGGACGGCCGGATATCGTTAAACCGCAGTGTTTCAACTGCCCTTTCCAGCGAGGCAGCGATCAGGCGAGTTCACGAATTTCGTCACGAACACGATGCGATACTTGTTGGGGGAAACACGGCACTCGTCGATGATCCGAGTCTCACCGACCGTAGCGGACTTAGACGGCGAAGACCCCTCGTCCGCGTGATCCTCGATAATCGCCTGCGGTTACCGGTTGCGTCCAAACTTGCGACGACCGCACGGGAGACTCCGACGGTCGTAATTTCGAATTCAGCGGAAAAAGAGAAGATCAAAGCTCTCCGCGATTGCGGTGTCGAGATAATCGACACGGACGCACGCGACCTCGCTGCGGTTTTGGAAGCACTGCGCGAGCGCGAGATT
Source organism: Pyrinomonadaceae bacterium (assembly GCA_036375155.1). GTDB lineage: Bacteria > Acidobacteriota > Blastocatellia > Pyrinomonadales > Pyrinomonadaceae > OLB17. The sequence continues at coordinate 113 of DASUSJ010000083.1, read as the reverse complement.
CAAAGTGTTTTGGTCGAGGGAGGAACAGGGGTCGCGGGAGCCTTCCGCGATGCGGGGCTAATAGATAAGATTTCACTGATGGTCGCCCCGATTATCGTCGGCGGTGACGAAGC
>DASUSJ010000082.1:0-5711 GCA_036375155.1 Pyrinomonadaceae bacterium | reverse complement strand
GGTAACGAATCGTCGCGGGGTCTACCATCTGAATGGCGAGCAGAAAGGCCGCGGAATGTCGAAAGGGAACTATGTGACCGTCGATGGGACGATCACTTCGATAAGCGAGAAGGAATTCGGATTCCGAGGCAAGATCATTGTCCGGGTGAGCCATATCAATGGAGGCGAGCCGTGCGTGAGAGATGGTGAGTTCACCTTCAGGATCACCGGCAAACGCCGATACTGGCGGCTGCAACAGATGGACAATCCATGCGACACGGCCACGGATTACGTTGATATTTATTTTCGGTAGCCTGGAGGCTGAAACCGGGTTTTCGTTTTGCAGCGACGTCACCGGATTGGAACGTACGCGGCCCGCCTGCAAGTTCGCGGCTTCCGCGGCGTCAGACCCCAACCTTGTCGGCTGAGTAAGGCCTTTTCGTGCTTCGCAGTCATGCAGGCGGGACAGCTGCGTTCCAGCCCGTTGTGACGTCGTTATTATCAGGTCGGTTCGTTAGCCTCCAACATGCGTATAAATTCTATGAAACTCCTTCTTACCTTGGCTCTTATTATCTCCGCTTCTTCTATCAACATGTTCGGTCAGAACGATCGCAACGCCCGCATCGCCGAGATTCAGACCGCACTCCAAAAAGAGAAGCTTGATGGTTGGCTGTTTTACGACTTTCGGGGCAGCGACATCCTTACGCCGCGTATTCTGAAGACTGACCGGCTGGGCGGCACCCGCCGATGGTTCTATTACATTCCGGCGTCCGGCGAACCGGTAAAGGTAGTTCACGCCATCGAACCGGAACAACTCGATGTTCTTCCAGGGAAAAAGCTCGTCTATCGCGAATGGTCATTATTGAAGTCACAGGTGAAAGCTGCGATCGGCGCCGGCAAGCGCATCGCGATGCAGTATTCGCCGGAGAACGACATCCCTTACATTTCGCGCGTCGACGCCGGAACGATCGAAATGGTCCGCGGCCTCGGCGTTAACATTGTCTCGAGTGCCGACCTCGTCCAGCAATTCGAAGCGGTCTGGAGCGATGACCAGCTCGCAATGCACAAAGAAGGTGCCGAGAAAATGCAGAAGATCATTCTCGAAACCTTTGCCGAGATAAAGCGACGGATGCTCGCAAACGAACCGACGACCGAGATAGATGTTCAGCAATTCATGATGAGCCGGTACGCGCCGGCAGGGATGCGGTCGTCACCGATGATCATTGCCGTGAACGCGAATGCGGCATCGCCTCATTATTTCCCAACCAAAGAGCGGAACTCTCCGATCAAACGCGGCGATCTGGTGCTGATCGATGCCGTTTCGAAAATGGACAAGCCGCGTGCTCCGGCAGTCGATCTGACATGGATGGGTTATGTCGGCGAATCGGTTCCGGATGAGTACGTCAAGATCTGGAACATCGTCTACGAAGCGCAACAGGCTGCGTTCAATTTTGTGAAGACATCTTTCCAAACCGGTAAACCGATCCGAGGAGCCGATGTCGATGATGTTTCGCGAGGCATCATTCGGAAAGCCGGCTATGCCGATCAATTCCTTCATCGCACGGGCCACTCGATCGGCGAGGAAGGCCACGGCAACGGCGCGAACATCGACAATCTCGAAACGCGCGACTCCCGCCGCTTGATTCCGCGAACGGCCTTCTCGATCGAGCCCGGAATTTACCTCACCGGAAAATTCGGTGTGAGATCGGAGATAGACGTTTATCTGCTCGAGAACGACGCGATAATCACAGCTCCGCACCAGAGGGAGATTGTTGCAATTATGAGGTGAGCAACTAGCAACTAGCAATCAGCAATTAGTTCCGGTATCGTATCGATACCGGCTTTACCAACACTATAAACAGGGAGAGGGAGAATCAACTATGAAGGATTTCCGATCCCTGCTCGTCTGGCAAAAAGCGCACGAGTTTACCCCTTGCTGTTTACAAAGTTACAAAAGATTTTCCCCAGGATGAACGATTCGGATTGACGAGCCAGATACGGCGATCAAGCTCATCAATTCCAACTAACATCGCGGAAGGTTGTGGAAGAGGATCAAATGCAGATCTCTGTCGATTCCTCTACATCGCTTTCGGCTCGACAAGTGAAGTAGACTACCAGTTATTGCTTGCTTCGGACCTTGCATACCTCAGCTCGAAATCTCATAAGGAATTGAAAGAACGGCTCGTGGAGATTCAAAAAATGCTTGGATCTCTGATTCGTAAAGTACAAACCACGCGATAAACTTGGATACCGATAGATCTAATCACTAAGTGCTAATTGCTAATTGCTGGTTGCTAATTACTAATGCTTAATTTCGCAATTGAAACCGCCCGTGAAGCCGGCCATATCCTCATGGAAAAATTCGGCCGCATAACGACCGTCACAAAAAAAGGCGACATCAACCTCGTTACCGAGGCCGATCTCGCATCCGAGCATCACATCATTGAACGCATAAGGTCCTATTATCCAAAACACTCGATACTGGCGGAGGAATCCGGCGAAGCTGTTGTGATCGGTGGCGATACGACATGGAAGTGGATCATCGATCCGCTGGACGGTACGACGAACTATGCACATGGCTATCCGTGTTTCTGCGTCACGCTGGCACTCGAGCACGCCGGTGACGTCGCCGTCGGGGTAACATTCGATCCGACACGTGACGAGTTATTCGCGGCGGAGCGCGGTCAAGGCGCGACGCTGAATGGAAAGCCGATCCGCGTTTCCGCGACAGATAAGTTGGGCGACTCGCTGATCGTCACTGGATTCCCGTACGACTTCAAACAGAAGAAGAATTTCGCGCGTCACCTGACTGATTTTCTCTATCACTCACGTGGTGTCCGGCGGGACGGCTCGGCGGCGATCGATATGGCGTATGTTGCCTGCGGCCGCTTCGACGGTTTTTGGGAAGAGGGCCTCAATCCCTGGGACGTTGCGGCGGGCAAACTTTTGATCGAAGAAGCCGGGGGCGTAGTGACATACTACGACGGTTCGAACTTCAGCATCTATCAACCCCCAATTTGCGCTTCGAACGGCGCCATCCACAACCAAATGCTTGAGGTGCTGCGATAACGTAATCCTCCGGTTTGGCTCGGGTTAAGAACTCGTCATCCTTTCCACCGCGGAGTTCTTTCCGTGCTTTTCCGTGCGTTCCGTGTTCCCTGTGGTCACCGGGAATTGAACCACGCAATACACGGAGATCACGAAGGCACGGAAAGACATGGGACCCGATAACAGAACCACAGATTACACAGAAACCGCAGACACGGGACCGGGAGCTGAATCACGGAATACATGGAAAACACGCAACGACGCCGACCGGGTTAGGCTGGTTTCCCCGAGGCTGCTACCAGTGAACCCTCTTTTTCACGGTAAAGCGACGGTATGCTAACCTTTAGAACTTAAACGGCCGCCACAAATTATGTCCTGGTTTCGAAGAGACAAACCAAAGATCGAGGATGTCGACGTCGACGAAGAGCGCAAGGTAAAGACTGAGGGCATCTTTGTGAAATGCCCGGAGTGCGACAACTCGCTTTACAAACGCGAGTTGGTCGAGTCGTTCCAGGTTTGCCCACATTGTGATTATCACTTTCGCTTTCCTGCACGGGAGAGGCTCGAAGCGCTGTTCGACGACAGCGAGTACGAACAGCTCGACGAGGAAGTCTCGTCCGGTGATCCACTCGAGTTCGTAGACACAAAGCCGTACAAGGAAAGGATCGTGCTTGCGAAAGAAAGCTCTGGTCTTCCGGAAGCGATCGTGTCGGGAACCGGGAAGGTCGCTGGGCATCTCGTCTATGCCGGAGCAATGGACATGTCGTTCATCGGCGGCTCGATGGGTTCGGCAGTCGGCGAAAAGATAACGCGTCTGATCGAACGCGCTCTCGAGAACCGCGGCGCGGTTGTCATCTTTTCAGCCTCCGGCGGAGCTCGCATGCAGGAGGGAACGCTTAGCTTGATGCAGATGGGAAAGATCTCGGCCGCGCTCTCGATGCTTCACGAAGCGCGTCTGCCGTTCATTTCCATTTTGACCGATCCGACAACGGGTGGTGTAACAGCTAGCTTCGCGATGCTTGGAGACGTGATCATCGCCGAACCGAAAGCATTGATAGGTTTTGCCGGTCCGCGGGTGATCGAGCAGACGATCCGGCAGAAACTGCCGAAAGGATTTCAACGAAGCGAGTTTCTTCTCGAGCACGGGATGGTCGATATGGTCGTTGACCGTCGCAAGATGCGAGAGACGATCATCCGGATGCTGGATTTCATGCACAGGTCGGAACCGCTTGCGTGAGCGGGTTAGACCGGACGCATCGAACGTCATACTTCTAACAGCACTGCACCTTCCGCGTGTGATGGTAAAGAGGGACCGTAGACTATGCTGAAACAGATTCTCTCCGAACTTTACGAACGTGATCTCAACAAACTCCGTGAGGAGATCCAGCAGTTCACCGACGAAGCTGATCTTTGGAAGACGTCCGGCGGGATCACCAATTCCGCCGGCAATCTATGTCAGCATCTCACCGGCAACTTGCAGCATTTTTTCGGTGCCGTTCTAGGCGGGACCGGGTATGTGCGGGACCGCGATGCTGAATTCGCGTCGAAGGGAACGACTAAAGCGGATCTTCTTGCCGGAATTGACGCCGCTCAAAGCTCAGTGAAAGACACGCTCGCTAAATTGTCGGAGGAAGACTTCGGAAGAACCTACCCGATCGAGGTGTACGGTCATCCAATGACGACCGGTTATTTTCTCACCCACTTGACTACACATTTTAATTACCACCTTGGGCAGATTAACTACTGTAGGCGGCTGCTTGTCAAAGCTTAACGGGTGTGACCTGATAGCCTTTCGTCCGTAACAATCGGACCAATCCCTTTTCGCCACCTAGGTGGGCTGCGCCAACAGCTATCAATGAAGGCTTCGCTTTGATCGCCGTTTCGACCCGCGGCAACCATGCAATATTCCGATCATCAAGAATGCGCTTTAGGAACGCCTTGTCATCAGCCATCTGCCGAGCGGAAAATTCGTAGAGCTTTTCGCTGTCGCGGCTCTTGTAGGCAGAGAGAAGCTCCTTGATCTGTCGCGAAGCTTTTTGAGGATCGACAGCCATCTCATAGAGCTCCTTCGCCTGCGTGGCGATCGGCTTCCCGTCCATCACTGCGAACTGCCCGGCCACCGTCTCGAGGCCGATCAGTTGTTTGTTCTTCGCCGCGGCTAACTGCATCAGTGATATGTCGTACTGGGTGGCGGCACAACCGAGCATTTTTGCGTCAGTTATTATCATCACGCTGAGCATGATGGGCTTGATCGTCTTGAGGTTTTCAGCCGACCGGCCGAGTACATTCCTTGTCATTTCGTCCACCTTCGCGAACTGTTCCGGCGTAAGCAGATCTTTCAGGGTCTTACCGTCTTTCATCATCAGACCGGTCGCGAGAGATGTGAGCTCGGCCGGATCGTCGAGGGCGATCTCCATGACGACCTGATCTGTCTGATCAAGGTATGGACCGATCGTCGAAAACGGGACCATGTCCTCACTACAGACAGCGTGGAACGTCCCAAAAAGGTACGACGGTTTGGCAAGGCCCTTTCCGCTTACGCGGTAGAAAATCGACTGGAAGTCGTCCGCTGTTGCCTTTTTCTGAGCGTGTGCGAATGACATGCCCAGCGTCGCCAAAGCGAAAATCGATGCGGCGAAAAAGATCGTTCGTTTCATATTCCTTTGTTTATCTTACGGTCGGGA
>DASUSJ010000081.1:0-8336 GCA_036375155.1 Pyrinomonadaceae bacterium | reverse complement strand
AGCCTCGGAAGCGCGACCCGCGGCCTCGACCGCATCGAGAGCACGTCCGCCTTTTTGGAGAACCGGCCAACCGGCGTCATTCGCCGTGAGGCCGGCATCCCAGGTCGAGACGATCACGGGCGTTGAGAACTTCCGGGATGAGAGAAGCTCGTGCTTTGTCCTTTCTTGTGCGGCAAGGTCCTTGAATAAGATCAATGGCAATCCGGCGAGCGGCAGTTGCAAAAATCGGCGACGATCGATCATGGAGTATCCTCCGTTCATTAGTTGATGACGAGTTTAATTCAGCGGAGTGCCTAGCTTATAACGCGGAACGGTCTATTTCCGTGATGCTCCGTGATTTTCGGTGCATTCCGTGGTTAATGAGAGGGGGTTAACCACGGAAAGCTGGGAAATCACGGAACGTCACGTATCGTGCCTAAGGCACCTCGTGATTGTATTTTTCGGGATGAAAGCCGTAGATTATTAAGCTTGGTAATGGACACGAATAAGACGACCGAGGCCGCGCCCGAGCTCTCGCTCTTTCTGCCGGTGCTTGACGAGGAAGAGAACTTGCGTCCGATGCATCAGAAGATCGGGGCTGCCCTCGATGCGTTGGGAAGATCGGCTGAAGTGATCTATGTCGACGATGGTTCGACCGATCGATCGCTCGAGATACTGCGCGAGATCGCTGCGAGCGACGATCGGGTTCGTGTGATCTCGCTGCGACGGAACTATGGCCAGACAGCGGCGATGTCCGCGGGCATCGATGCCGCACGAGGAAAGATCCTTATCCCGATGGACGCGGATCTGCAGAACGATCCGGCTGATATCGCGCGGCTGCTGGAAAAACTGGAAGAAGGCTACGACGTGGTTTCGGGTTGGCGAAAGAACCGGCAGGACAAGCTCGTTTCGCGAAAGATCCCGTCGCAGATCGCAAACCGAGTTATCTCGTGGATCGGCGGCGTACCGCTGCATGATTACGGCTGCTCGCTGAAGGCGTACCGTCGCGACGTGATCCAGGACGTAAAGCTGTACGGGGAGATGCATCGCTTCATCCCGATCTACGCAAGCTGGGCCGGTGCACGCGTGACCGAGATCCCGGTCGATCATCACGCTCGTACTATGGGTAAGTCTAAGTACGGCATCTCGCGCACGATCAAGGTTATCTTCGACCTGATGACGATCAAGTTCATGGCCGAATATCACACCAAGCCGATATATGTGTTCGGCACGTTCGGCCTGATCGCGTTTCTGCTCGCTGCAATAGCGGGTGTGTGGGCGATCGTCTTGAAGATCTACGGGACGTCGTTCATCCTGACCCCGCTACCTGTGATTACGGTTGTGATGCTCGCGATCGCGGTCCAGTTCTTTTTGATGGGCTTGCTTGCAGAGCTGCTGGTGCGGACGTATCACGAGTCGCAGGACAAGGCGATCTATGCGGTGCGGGAGAGGATTGGATTTAACGGTGAATGATGAGCGATGGGTGGTGGATGATTCCGAGCTTGCGGTTATCATGAGTCGGTACTGTCCGCGTGGGCAGGCGGGTCCCCGTGAGCAGGTCAGTACCGTCCGCGTGAGCGGGCGGGTCTTGCGATGGCCACGAGCCCAGTACCGGAGTAAGGACATACTGTCCGCGTGGGCGATCTCATCATTCGGATATTTGAATTTCAAAACAGACACATCTCCCATATGTGGAACGACACAGATACACCAATCGCATATTTCATCTCATTCAGGACCTACGGAACCTGGCTCCATGGCGACGAGAGGGGTTCGATCGACAGGTACAACAACCTGTACAGGGCGCCGTACATCGGACCGAACGAGAAATGGTTGGAATACAATAGAGATCAATTGAAGAGTTCCCCGTTCAGGCTGGACGCCAGGGCTCGCCGCATTGTGGATGCAGCAGTTCGGGAAGTTTGTGAATATCGGGGCTGTCACCTCTACGCGTTGAATGTACGAACAAACCACGTTCACAGCGTAGTCGACGCAAGCGGTCCGACTTCAGCGTCGCTTTTGAATTCCTTCAAGGCATACGCGACTCGCGATCTGCGGCAGGCTGAATGCTGGCCGTATAAGCATAGTCCCTGGGCTGACAAAGGAAGTCGGCGTCGCATCTGGAACGATCGTGGACTTCGATCGGCGATCGATTATGTTGTGAATGGGCAGGGCGGGCCGTTGCCCGATTTTGACTAGACGCGGCCGTGTTCGACCCGCCCGCTTACGCGGACGGTACTGACTCAACCCGCCCGCTTACGCAGGCGGGACAGTTACTCCTAAATGTCAGTAGTTAGAGATCTGATTAATTTCGTCGATCTCCGCGGGCGCCTAGACTTCTAGAACTCAGATGTGCGGTATTGCCGGATGGCTAAAACTCAATAGCAACGACGGGTCACCGAATTCCGAGGCCGTGCTCCACTCCATGTGCGAGACGATCGTGCACCGCGGGCCGGATTCGGAGGGATTGTGGATCGACGATCGCGTTGCGTTGGGGATGCGCCGACTTTCGATCATCGATCTGAAGACCGGCGACCAGCCGGTTTTCAATTGCGACCGTTCGGTCATCGTGATGATGAACGGCGAGCTGTACAACTACCGCGAGGTCCGCTCCGATCTTGAGAAGCGGGGACATAAGTTCACGACCAATTCCGACACCGAGATCCTGCCCCACCTTTACGAAGAATACGGCGAGGCGCTGGTCGATCACGTGAACGGCATGTATGCCTTCTCCCTCTGGGACGCGCGGGCGAAAAAGCTGATCATCGCCCGCGATCGCTTTGGCGAAAAGCCGCTCTACTATGGTGTCTTCGACGGCAAGCTCATCTGGGCTTCGGAGCCGAAATCGCTCGTGGCTCACCCGTCAGTAAAAGCGGAGCTTGATCTGAACGCGCTGCGGCACTATGTCTCGTTCGACTACGTCCCGGCGCCGATGTCGATCTACAAGGGAGTCAACAAACTCCCGGCGGCTCATATGATCGTCGTCGAGAAGGGTGAGATCCGAACGAGACGATATTGGGACCTCGAGTGGAGTGGAATCACGAGAGATCTAAACGGAGGTGTTCCCGCAAAGTCGCAAAGCCGCAAAGAAGAAACGTCGCTGGATCACAGGGGGGGGGAATTAAGAGACCTCCTCTCGGACGCAGTCCGAATGCGACTCGTCGCCGACGTACCCCTCGGCATTATGCTCTCAGGCGGCATCGACTCGTCGACTGTCGCGGCGTTCGCGACTCAGCATGCGACCGAGCGGGTGAAGACTTTCTCGATCGGCTTCGAAGAGGATTCGTTCGACGAATCTAAGTACGCCCGGCGCGTGGCGAGACATCTCGACACCGAACATTACGAAGACAAGCTCAGCGCAACAACGGCCGGCGATTTGATCAGCGAGATCGGAAAATGGCTCGACGAACCGATGTCCGACGGCTCATTGATCCCTACTTATCTGCTGGCCCGGTTTGTTCGAAAGTATGTGACTGTCGCCCTTGGCGGGGATGGCGGAGACGAGCTCTTCGCCGGGTACCCAATGTATTACGCCCACGGCATCGCGGCGAAATACAACGCGATACCAGCCTTCGTCCGTTCGGGGCTGATCGAGCGGATCGTAAATGCCCTGCCGGTTTCGACGAACAACCTCTCATTCGATTACAAGGCGAAACGCTTTATCAGAGCCGCGAAGTTTGACGACGTCGAGCGGCACCATTCCTGGTTCGGATCTTTTTCGACAGATCAGCACGCCAAACTTTTTACCGCGGAAGTTCTCGATGTGACGACTGGCGATATCTATTCCTCCGTGCGCTCATTGGTCAACGCATCGACAGCCCGATCGGTAGTTGAGCGGATGCAATACGCCGATATCAACTTCTATCTGGCCGAAGATATCCTCACCAAGGTAGACCGCGCGGCGATGGCAGTCAGCTTGGAAACGCGAGCCCCATTTCTCGATCCACGTGTCGCGCAATTCGCGGCGTCCATACCGGTCGAATACAAACTCAGAAGCAAGAGCGGAAAGGTGATCCTGAAAGAGGCGATGAAGGACTTGCTTCCGCACGAGATTCTCCACCGGCCGAAGAAAGGATTCGGTATTCCAATCGCGGAATGGCTGAAGGGACGTCTAAATCCGCTGATGCACGACATGCTGGCGACGGAGCGATTGACTTCGCAGGGACTTTTCAACCCCGACTACGTTCATTGCCTTATCCGCGAGCACGAAACCGGCACCGCCTCTCATCACAAGGAGCTGTGGACGCTGCTGGTGTTTCAACTTTGGTTGGACAACTTCGTTGGCGAGAGGTAGCACTTTTTTTCAACGGGGACTTGGCGGATTTAGCGAATCCGAAAAACTCACTTCGGGCCCTTCCATGTGAGCCGTGTTGCGGGTTAAAGAAGCGCCAGAGCCCGAACCACGAAATACACGAAACAACACTAAAAAATCAGATCCGCTCAAATCCGCCTGATCCGCCCGATCTCTGTTCAAAAAACTCGCGGCAGCTTCGCCCCGTTTTCAAACGCCGCCTCTTCAGCTATCATCTCGATATATGAAAACACTCTATCCGGAGATCGAACCGTTTGATTCGGGGAAGCTAAAAGTTTCCGATATTCACGAGATCTACTACGAGCGCGTTGGTAATCCCGAAGGCATTCCGGTTGTTTTTCTTCACGGCGGTCCCGGCGGCGGGCTGATCCCGATGTATCGACAGTTCTTTGACCCGAAGGCTTATCACGTTGTGCTCTTCGACCAGCGCGGCTCCGGACAATCGACACCGCATGCTGAGCTTCAAGAGAATACGACCTGGGATCTGATCAAGGACATCGAAGCGCTGCGTGAAAAGTTTGGGATCGACAAGTGGTATGTGTTCGGCGGGTCTTGGGGCAGCACGCTCAGCCTTGCCTACGGCGTAAATCATCCTGACAGATGTCTCGGGCTGATACTACGCGGAATTTTCCTGACACGGCGGAGAGAGCTGCAATGGTTCTATCAGTACGGTGCATCCGAGATCTTTCCTGACTACTGGGAGCGCTACCGTGACGAGATCCCGGAAGACGAGCGGCACGATTTCATGACGGCGTATTACAAGCGCCTTACGAGCGATGACGAAAAGATCCGGCTGTCGGCCGCGCGGGCTTGGAGCGTCTGGGAAGGCTCGACCTCAAAACTCTACCCCGACAAAGACCTGATGGAGCATTGGGAAGGCGAGCACGAGGCGTTAAGTCTCGCCCGGATCGAGTGTCACTACTTTATGAACAACTCGTTCTTCCCTAGTGAGAATTACCTGATCGAGAACCTTGAGAAGATCCGGCAAATTCCAACCGTCATTGTGCAGGGCCGTTACGACGTCGTCTGCCCCATCACATCTGCATGGGAACTGCATCGAGCTTTCCCCGAAGCCGAATTCATTGTCGTTCCCGATGCTGGACATTCGGTATCGGAACCGGGCATTACGGCGGCACTGGTGGATGCGATGGACCGGTTCAAGAGCCGGTCCGCAGCGGCGTGATAGAGGTACAGTTGGTGTATGATGTAGACGCTCTTCTCCGACTAAGCGTCTAATAGATGGGCGGTAAAGCTTATGAACTTTGGAACAACAGAAATTATCTTGGTGGTCGCAGTGCTGTTTCTCTTATTCGGCGCGTCCCGTTTGCCGCAGCTCGCGAAATCTCTCGGACAGTCGCGGAAGGCATTCAAGGAAGGCATGCGGGAAGCTGAAGAAGAGGAACGCGCCGAGCAGGCACGCCTCTCCTCGAACGCCAGCACGCCTCAGGTCTCAGCCGTAAGCGACGAGGCACTGGTGGAAGAAATGCGTCGACGCAGCGAGGCGAAAAATTAAAATGAAAAGGTGAAAAAGTGAAAAAGTGAAAAGGTGAAAAAGTTCGTGTGCAATATCGTAACCTACTTTTTCACCTTTTCACCTTTTCACCTTTTCACTTTTTCACTTTTTTCACGTTTTTCACGTTTTCACTTTTTCTCCCCTGTCAGTAGCGTAGCCTTCACGGAAAAGCGGAACGACATCGTTCCGTCCTCCGCATCAATAAGCTGAGCGAGTTTTTCCGTGACTCGCTCTTTTTCTTTTTCATCCAGAGATTCGAGCCAGACCGGTAGCAGAAAATCAGCGACAAGCGGCGAGCTTATGAAATCGACGCCGCTGTCGTATTCGAAGATCTCGTTGGCGGTATGCGTTTTTAGGTTCACAAGTCCCTCGGCCTCGGCTATCTCTTCGGCGCGGGAAATTGTCGGGAGTTCGCGAATCATGTCTTCGGCGGCGGCACCGTGTTCGCCGAGATCCTCATTGAACATCACTTCCCACAAGAGAGAGAAGATCTCACCGAAGCTGCCGGCCGATGGAAGAAACACGGCGATGTTACCGCCCGGCTTTGCCAAGCGTTGAGATTCACTGAATACCTCCCGCAATTCGGCGGGGCGTATGAAGCTTGCGTCAGTGAGAACGGAGTCGAACGAGTCGTCCTCGAAACGGATCCTCGAAAAATCTACATCCGACTTCACGGCGATCGCTTTATCGCGTGCGATCTGCAGGATCGATTCAGTCTCGCACGTCGCAAAGACAGCCGTATTCTTGTCCATCTTGTCGCGAAGCTCGAACGCATGGTTCCCCGTTCCGGCGTTTACGTAAAGAAAATTCTCTTCATCCGAAAAGGTCAGATGCTTGTCGACGAGATCAGTGAAACGTTTTGTCCACTCGTCGTTGATGTAAAGGTCGCGAAGAAACGCGAGCTCTTTCTCGGTTTTGACCATAGATATATTTAATCGCACTGGGGGACGAAAGGCACGGAGCCCGATGGGAATCAGATGTGAACTGCAACGCACGATAGCTCGACCACGGAGCTGGAATGCAAGCGTCCCGCCTGCAACGGTGCGAAGCGGTGTCAAACCACGACCCTGTCGTTTGAATGGGCTTTTTTGTGCTTCGCACTCATGCAGGCGTGATGCCTGGTTCCACTCCGGGTGACGACGTCGCAAAAGTACGGCTGCCTCTCCAGTACGTTGACGGCGGATTTCGCAGACCTCGGTTTTGTGATGACAACCACTCTACATTTACTATTACTTCCGATGGCAAAACATATTCGAGAGCTTTTCGATCTGAGCGGGAAGACGGCGATCGTCACCGGCGGTTCGCGCGGGATCGGGAAAGAAATGGCGGAGGGCCTGGCCGAGGCCGGAGCCGGTCTAATGCTGTGTGCCCGCCGGGCCGAATGGCTGGACGAGACGGTCGGAGAATTTCGCGAGCGCGGCTTTAACGTCGAAGGAATGATGTGCGATGTCGCGAAGCCGGATGAGGTCAAGGCCGTCGTGAACACCACGGTACAGAAATTCGGAAGCGTCGATGTTCTTATTAACAACGCCGGCGTTTCGTGGGGAGCCATGCCCGAGGATATGCCGCTCGAAAAGTGGCAGCATGTTCTGAATGTGAATCTTACCGGCTGTTTCTTGTTTGCTCAGGCCGCCGGACGTGAGATGCTGAGAAAAGAGCGCGGGTCGATAATTAATATCGCCTCGATCGCAGGATTGACCTCCTCTGCGAACGGACCGTTCTACGCCGGCTACGTAGCGAGCAAGGCGGGGCTTATCGGACTTACCCGCGAGCTTGCGGCAAGCTGGGGACGAAAAGGTATCCGGGTGAATGCGATCGCGCCGGGTTTCTTTCACTCACGCCTAGCGGATGCGGTGATCGATCTGTACGAACGCTCGATACAGGAAAGCAACGTCATCCCGCGTGTCGGCAGTGAAGGTGAACTGAAGGGCACGGCCGTCTTTCTGGCATCGGACGCATCGAGCTACATCACCGGCCAGACGATCGCGGTCGATGGAGGAATGACCGTCTAGATTTTGGATTTGGGATTTTGGATTTTGGATTTGCGGCCGTTAAGTACTGGAACTTGGGAAGTGGGACCTGGGACTTGGGACTTGGGACTTGGGACTTAGATGGAACTGACTCCGGAAGTTACAACTGTTTCCGTTTTGCTGATCGGCTTTTTGCTTGGGCTGCAGCACGCCGTGGAAGCTGATCATCTGGCGGCGGTGTCGACGATCGTCAGCGAGAAGAAGAGCCTGCTGACCGCGTCGATCGTCGGCGGCATGTGGGGGCTCGGGCATACGATCGCGCTCTTCGCCGTCGGCGTGCTCGTTATCTTTCTTAAACTACAGATCTCGGAAACGATCGAAGCAAGGCTCGAGGCGGTGGTCGGCGGCATGCTGATACTGCTCGGCATCAATGCCCTGCGGAAACTCTTTACAGCAGAAAAGATCCATGTCCACACTCACAGCCACGGCGAACGGGAACACCTGCACATACACGCTCATGAAACGGAAATGGCCGAAGCGTCCCACCACCGGTTCAGCCCGC
>DASUSJ010000080.1:0-3854 GCA_036375155.1 Pyrinomonadaceae bacterium | reverse complement strand
GGGGGGATTTCATTGGACCTCACTTCGGCAGCCGGACGATCCTCACACAGTTAGGACTCCAAGCTTTGCGCCCATGGCCCTCAGGGCCACGGTTGCCTTTTCGGATAAGGAATTTGTTCGTGGAATCAGCGGGTGAACTGGCTCCATTAAACCAAACGTCCAATGGCCAGGGGCTTCCCGAAATTGACCTGATAGCAGGTGTCAGGTTGTACAATGGTCCTATGATGACCGCAAGCGTATTGGCAAAGCGAACGAACGTACCCCTCTTCACGGTGCGCTACTACACCCGTATTGGACTTCTGAAGCCTTCTCGGGATCTGCGAAATGGTTACAAGGTTTATAAGCCGGGTGACAAGGATCGGCTCAGTTTTATTACGACGGCGAAAGGATTAGGTTTCACGCTCGCCGAGATCGAACAGATCCTGGATCACGCCATCCACGGGGATTCGCCGTGCCCGATGGTTCGGGAGATCGTCGAGCGGCGGATCGAAGAGAACAAGCGAAAGATCCGCGAGCTGAAAAACCTCCAGCGCCGGCTTGAAACGGCTGTCGATTCATGGAAGCTGATGCAGAATTCCGAGCCCGATGGTCATTCGATCTGCCATTTGATCGAGTCGTTTTCCGGGGGAGATAAAAGCGCTTGACCTGATACCTACTCATAGGTTGTAAGATATCCATCGCCCGGAGGTTCGTTGGAATCTTCGGACGCGGAACGTATAATGTTTACTTCGCCAGCAGGCTATCAAATGACGAAACGGACAAAACGAATTCAGCAATTAGTGGTCGGTCTTTTCGCCGTCCTGTCGCTGATGGTGTCTTCCGTTGCCTCATGCGCCTGCTCGCATCACGAACCCGTCGCAGAAAGCAAAAAGTCGTGTCACGAAGCAGCGCATCATGACACCGATTCCCGAACCGCGGACTCACAATCGATCGAGGAAACTTGTTTCTGCATCCGCCCGTCGGATGAGCGCTCCGTTAAATCCGAGAGCTTTAAGCTGAAGAAGCTCACTCCGCTGCTCGTCGAAACGATTTCACTGGAACCGGCCCGCGCTCATGTGGCGGTCATCGACCCGGAGTTAGTATCGCGAAAACCCTTTTTCGGCCGGGTTGTCTATCCTTCTGTACTTTCTCGGGGCCCACCCGCCGCCTGACGCCAATCAGTTGAATTAGCGCACCAGTACACACGATCCGTCTGTAAAGCGGTCGGGTCAGATGCGCCGTGTTAACCAACATTAACCAGGGAAATGAAAGAGAAAATGAAGAAGATATTGCTATTGATGATGATCGCTGCGGCTTCGACCGTGAGTGCCTTCGCGCACACAGCTTTTACGCTCGTAAGCAGCGAACGAAAAACCATAAAGCAGGCCGACCTAGCGACGCTCGAAAAAACGCGCAGCATGGGCAAAGTAGATGGATCAAACCTGACATTCGGCGAAAGAGAGATCCGGCTGGTCGTCACCACCGGCCCCGAAGACGACATGCTTTCATACCGGATCCAGGGAGTACGCAACCCCAACCTTGTCGTACCTGCCGGAGCAACGATACGGATCCTGTTCGTAAACTCCGATGTTGACATGCGTCACGACATAAGGTTCGGGCACGTCGTCGGAGAGTTTCCGCTCGTACCTGAAATTACCGACACGGCCGGCAGCGCGAAGCTCACCTCGCGCGGCGAGACCGACGTTCTCCAGGCTGAGGAGCTGGTTCTCAAGGCGAATTCGAACGGGGCGTACAAGTATTTCTGCTCGGTTCGGGGCCACGCGAAGGACGGAATGTGGGGCAACGTTTTCGTTGGCGTTAAGCCCGGTGCGAATGTGAAGATGGCGGAGAAGACGGAGCACGTTCATTCGCCTGACGAAGACAAGGACGGGCATGATCACCCGACACCTGCTCAGTCGCCATCCCCGGCGCCGAGCAAAAAGCCGGATGAGCACAAGCACGAACAGCCAGTGGCTGCTGGGCATGATGAACATAGTTCGCCGTCACCCGCGGCGACACCGGCCACACATCAACACGGTGCGACGACCTCGGAAGATAAGGGAAACGAACACGGCGCAGGCCACTCCAGGATGATGAGGTCGTCGATAAACATCGGAGAGCCGATGTCTCGCGAAGGATCTGGTACTTCCTGGATTCCGGATAGTTCGCCCACCTACGCATACATGAAGATGTTCGACGACGGCTCGATGCTGATGCTGCACGGCACCATGTTCCTGCGCTACACATCCATAGGTTCAAGTCGTGACGTGTCAGTTGCCGGCAAAGGTGGCCGAAGTCGCTTCGATGCACCGTCGATGTTCATGGCGATGTATTCAAAACCCATCAACGAAAAATCACAGATCGGTCTCCGGGCGATGGTTAGCCTCGATCCGATCATCGAACGCGGATACGGTTACCCGCTGCTCTATCAGTCCGGAGAACTTTTTCGTGGCGAACCGATACACGATCGGCAGCACCCTCATGATTTCATCAGCGAGCTGGCGGCGACGTACTCATATAAGTTCGACGATAAGAACTCGTTCTTCATTTACGCGGGTCTTCCCGGCGAGCCGGCGCTCGGACCGCCGATGTATCTCCACCGTCCGTCGGGGATGAACAATCCCGACGCCCCGATAGGACATCACTGGCAGGATGCGACGCATATAACTTACGGTGTCGTCACCGCCGGATTTACGCATAACAGGCTGAAGTTCGAGGTTAGCGCATTCAATGGCACCGAGCCGGACGAGAACCGCTGGGCGTTCGATTCGCCAAAGTTGAATTCCTTCAGCGGACGTTTCTCCTTCAACCCGACACGGGAATGGTCATTTCAGATATCGCATGGTTATTTGAAGTACCCGGAACGCTCGGAGCCCGACTTAAAAGTAATGCGGCGCACTACGGCTTCGGCAATGTATAACCGATCATTTAGCGAGAACCGGGACTGGGCGAATACGTTTGTCTGGGGGCGAAATAGCAGCGACGAGGGCAACGGCAATTCTTTTCTTTTCGAAAGCAATTATGCATTTCACAAGAATGCTGTATTTGGCCGTCTCGAGCAGGTCCAGAAAAACGCCCATGAGCTTGTCCTCCCATCGCCGCATCCGGAAGGCAATCTTTGGGTAGCAGCTTATTCGCTCGGTTACCTGCGCGAGGTCGTGAAGGATAAAGGCATCGACGTTGGTATCGGTGGGATGGCGACCGTTAATACAAATCCGTCAAGCATCAGCAGCTTTTACGGCGGGACGACACATGCCGGCTGGCAGTTCTTCGTGAGACTGCGGCCGTCGCGGCACCGGTAACTGTCTACGAACAGCGGACAAACAATTAACGCAGAGAAAGATGAGGGAGGATCTATGAAACATTCGATGTGGCTTCGGCTTGGGATAATGTCTGTCTTCGGATTCATTGCGATGTACCTCGTGATGTACACGATGATCGACAAGTGGGCGGACTTTTATCCAAGCATCAGCATGGCGTATATGGCGGGAAGTATGACCGCGGCGATGATCGTCATCGAGCTAATCGTTATGAGCGTGATGTACAAGCCCGCAATGTACAGAAACATCTTGATCGGTGTAAGTGTTATTTTGCTCATTGTACTGATCGCTTTCACGCGATACCAAACCGGTATCTATGACAAGGATTTTCTGCGTTCTATGATCCCGCACCATTCAGGTGCAATTCTCATGTGTGCAAACCCGAGGCTCGACGATCCCGAGATCAAAAAAGCTTTGCAGCGAGATCATCTAAAATCAACAGTGAGAGATCAACCAGATGAACGCGATACTTGATCGCAAGTGAGACACAGTCCGCCCACAGCGTATGACAAATTAAGAGACAGATCTCGTGTCTCATTCATTACGGACCGGAGA
>DASUSJ010000079.1:0-11819 GCA_036375155.1 Pyrinomonadaceae bacterium | reverse complement strand
TAGCGGGCGTCGTCTGATCTCCAGTCCTGATAAGCAGCGAGGTCTGCGCTCGTAAGCGGCAGGTTTCTCATCTTTGCGACCTGCGTACTTTCGAAAGCCCTATTCGTGAGTGCGGCGTGTGCGATCTCGATCTTTAGACTGTCTGCGTCGTCAATCGCTGCATCGGCCGTGTCCGGATCTAGAAATAGATCCCGGTAAGCTGCAAGATGCCAGACGTAATCGCCATCGATCTCGTCAATATCGAGAACCCGCAGCAGACCGTACCCGGCCTCAAGCTGAAAGATGAGAAAATCGCCCGGAATGAAGTTATGGACCACAGACATAAGATTCTCCCCATGATAAGTATTCTTAATCTATCAGAGCAACTATCCCCCGCATTCCCCTGTTACCACTCTTGAATACATCTTCGGTAGAATCAGTCGCATGAATGAGATCTTCGGCAGCCTTCATCCGGTTCATTACCTGCCGATCCTTACGACGCTTTTCTCGATCTACTTTCTAACGGATATCGGCGGCAGATATTTCGCCCGGGGCGGCCGGCATCTGATGTGGTGGGCCATCGGCGTATTTACATACGGGCTCGGTACGTTTTTTGAAGGATGGATCACGTTGTTTGGGAATACCGTATTTCTCAACAAGGCCTGGTATGTCGCCGGTGCGATTCTCGGCGGCTACCCACTAGCTCAAGGCTCAGTTTATCTTCACCTGAGCCGGCGTACCGCGAATGTTCTTACGGCTATATCGCTGCCGTTCATTGTTTTAAGTGCGGTCCTTGTTTTCCTGTCTCCCGTTGACGAAACACTTCTCCAGACATTTCGACCGAGCGGAGCCTCGCTGAAGTGGCAATGGGTTCGTTTGCTGACGCCCTTTATCAACACTTACTCGGCGATCTTTCTGATTGGCTCCGCACTCTACAGTGCGATTCGATACGCGAAGATCCCGAACGGAAGGAACCGCGCTATCGGTAACACACTCATTACTATCGGAGCATTGCTGCCGGGCATTGGCGGTGGAATGGCAAAAGCGGGCATGGTGGAGGCACTCTATATCGGCGAGTTCTTCGGCATCATTCTGATCTACTTGGGATACCGCGTTTGCCTCATCGACACGTCCGCCGGAAAATTGCCTTGATATGAACGACGAATTTAAGCCCATGCTCGATATCGCTGTCGAAGAAGCGCGGCTTGGGCTGTCAGAGGGCGGAATCCCGATCGGTGCCGCTCTTTTCAACTCTAGCGGCAAGTTGCTGGGGCGTGGTCACAACCAGCGCGTGCAGGAAGGCGACCCGTCAATTCACGGGGAGACAGATGCCTTTCGAAAAGCAGGTCGCCAGCGGAATTATCGCGACACGATCATGGTCACGACGCTGGCGCCGTGCTGGTACTGCAGCGGACTTGTGCGCCAGTTCGGCATCGGAACCGTGGTGGTCGGCGAATCGGTAAATTTCCAGGGCGGCATCGATTGGCTCAGAGAGCACGGCGTCGCGGTCGTCGACATGAGATCCAGCGAATGCATCGAGATGCTCGCAACCTTCATCGAGAAAAATCCCGAGATCTGGAATGAAGACATTGGAGCGTAAATGACTGGTCAACCCTCGCGCGGGTTCGTGCCCGCGAACGAAGCGCTTACCGCGGTGAAATCCGGCGATCGAGTCTTTATTCACGGTGTCGCTGCGGCGCCGCATGCCCTTATCGAAGCACTCGTAGGCCGCGCCCCTGAATTACGCGACGTCGAGATAGTTCACCTTCACACAGAAGGCGAGGCTCCATATGCGAAACCCGAAATGGAAAGCAGCTTCCGTGTGAACGCATTCTTTGTCGGCAGGAATGTGCGAGATGCCGTCAACAGCGGACGCGGTGATTATATTCCGGTCTTTCTATCGGAGATCCCGGCGTTGTTTCGAAAGGATGTGCTTCCGCTGGATGTGGCATTGATCCATGTCTCACCGCCGGACTCCCACGGTTATTGCTCGCTCGGTGTTTCGGTCGATATCGCGCGGGCGGCAGCGGATTGTGCGAAGACCGTAATTGCCCAGGTCAATCCCAAAATGCCGCGAACGCTTGGTGACGCCCTCGTACATGTCAACGAGATTGACTCGATGGTGGCTGTAGATGTTCCGCTTTATCAGGTGCATCCGCCTGAGCTAACGGATGTGGACCGTGCGATCGGCAAACACGTAGCCGAAATGATCGAGGATGGCGCGACGCTCCAGATGGGTATCGGTTCTATGCCGAACGCTGTACTTGCATCGCTGGCGAGTCACAAGGATCTCGGCATACATACGGAAATGTTCTCGGACGGACTTATCGACCTCGTGGAAGCCGGCGTTGTCACCGGCCGGAAGAAGATAAAACACCCGGGTAAGATCGTTGCCGGATTTGTGATGGGCACACAGCGGCTCTACGATTTTGTCAATGACAATCCGCAGGTGCTGATGCTCGATATTGCATATGTCAACGACACCTCGGTGATCCGCCGCAATCCGAAAGTCACCGCAATCAACAGCGCGATCGAGGTAGATCTAACCGGTCAGGTTTGTGCTGACTCGATCGGAACCCGGCTCTACTCAGGTGTTGGCGGGCAAATGGACTTCATACGCGGTGCGTCGCTATCAGATGGCGGTAAACCGATAATCGCTCTTCCATCGACAACCTTGAAGGGCGAAAGCAAGATCGTGCCGTTCCTGAAGGAAGGTGCGGGTGTCGTGACCACGCGAGCCCACGTTCATTACATAGTCACGGAATACGGAATCGCCAATCTCTACGGCAGTAATTTAAAACAGCGGGCCGCCGCACTGATTGCGATCGCGCATCCCGATCACCGGGAGCATCTCGAGCGGCAAGCCCACGAGCGTTTTGGCCGATAGTGCGCCGCAAACGCCTTGTGCTAACCTGTTTCTTTGATCAATAGACCCTTTTTTTATCTTAGAGGATTAAGTTATGTCAGATACAAAATGCGCAGTCATAATTAGTGCGGCGAGGACGCCGACGGGGAAATTTCAAGGAGCGTTGAAGGGCTTTACGGCGCCTGAGCTCGGCGCCATCGCGATCAGCGAAGCAGTAAAGCGGGCCGGCGTGGATCCGGAGAACATCGATGAAGTGATCATGGGCTGTGTTGTACAGGCAGGTATCGGCCAGGCTCCTGCGCGACAGGCTGCGATCAAGGCGGGGCTGCCACCGGAAGTTTCGGCCCTCACGGTGAACATGGTTTGTGGGTCAGGTCTTCGTGCGGTAGCACTTGCATCGCAATCGGTAAAGCTTGGGGACGCGGATTTTGTGGTTGCAGGCGGCATGGAATCGATGTCGAACATACCTTACGCGATGCCAGGAGCGCGCGACGGCTACCGAATGGGAAATCAAAACGTTGTCGATCTGATGATCCATGACGGTCTCTGGTGCCCGTTCGAGAACTGGCACATGGGAAATACCGGTGAGGTGGTTGCGGAGAAGCATCAGATCACGCGCGAGACGCAGGACCAGTTCGCGTACGATTCGCATCGTAAGGCGCACGCCGCGTACACGGCTGGATACTTCAAGGACGAGATCATTCCGATCGAGATCCCGCAGAAGAAGGGAGAGCCGGTCGTTCTGGATTACGATGAGCCGGTACGGGCGGATACGACGGTCGAGACTCTCGGCAAACTAAAGCCCGCGTTCAAGAAAGACGGCGGCACCGTAACTGCAGGGAACGCGCCGGGAGTAAATGACGGTGCCTCGGCACTCGTTGTAACCTCAGATCAAAGAGCAGCCGAGCTTGGCGTCGAACCCTTGGCACGTGTCGTTTCATATGCGGTCTCGGGAATCGAGCCGAAATACATCATGCTTGCACCCGTCGAGGGCGTGCGACGAGCTGTCGCGAAGGCGGGATGGGCACTCGAGGACGTTGAGCTTTTCGAGCTGAACGAAGCGTTTTCGGTCCAGGCTCTGGGGGTAATGAAAGAGCTCGGCATCAACCCCGATTTCGTCAACGTGAACGGTGGTGCGGTCGCGATGGGTCACGCCATCGGCAATTCGGGCGGGCGTGTTTTGACGACACTGCTTTACGAGATGAAACGACGCGGCGCAAAGCGTGGAGTAGCGGGATTGTGCCTCGGCGGTGGTAATTCAGTGGCCATGGCGGTAGAGCGCGGATAGCTACTCGCGGAAAGCTCATCCCGGCTGTGGCAACCTGTAGGACAGGCTTTCCAGCCTGTCCCGCGAAATAAAAAGGTTGCATAATCCCATGCGAGGACAAGCTCGAAAGCCTGTCCTACAAACTCCAAACCTGCAACAAATCCTTTCCGGAATCCGTAGTTTAAATGGAGCTCAAAGGGTAATTTCAGGAGGAAATTATGACTGCACGAGATCACAATAAACTGCTCGCTATCTTCTATTTCATCATGGCGGGCCTGCAGCTATTCGGCGGGATCATCATGGCGTTCATCTATATCATCATGGGCGGGGCCGTGATGTCATCCAGCGGCCGGAGCGACGAGCAGATAATGGGCGGCGTCTTTGTCGGGATCGGCATTGTCGTTGGGGTGATCATGATTGCGCTTGGTGGATTCACCTTGCTAACGGCGTCCAAGGTTCTAAAGGAGAAACCGATCGGCCGCACGCTCGGCATCATCATAAGTATTCTTGTCTTGCTGAGCTTTCCGATCGGAACGGCCCTGGGTGTTTACGGTTTGTGGTTTTTCTTTGGAGAGATGGGCAAGAATTTCTACGCGTCCTTGGCGGATTCGACTTACTCACCACCTCCGCCGCCGGCTCCGAACAGTTGGCAGTAGTGCAACCGGTAGGACAGGCTTTCGAGCCTGTCTTTTTTCATTGTCTTCTATGTCGCTAAATTGACGTTGGCCAAGCGGGGACAGACTGGAAGCCGGTCTTCCGTAGCCTGACGCTTTTGGTATGGCTCGCTCCTCAAAGCGGATCTGTATCATCATCAGCGTTTGTCTTGCGCACCTCGATTCGGTAGATTCTAAGAAACTCACATTCAATCATAAGGGACATTAGCAATGGCAGAAACTATTGGAGTTATCGGTGCGGGAACTATGGGCAACGGGATCGCCCAGACCGCGGCGGGTTCGGGCTTCGACGTGGTGATGTGCGACATCGAGCAGTCATATCTCGACCGTGGGATGCAGAACATAGGAAAGAGCCTGGACCGGTTCGTTAAAAAAGAGACGATGACGGAAGAGCAAAAAGGCGAGGTGCTGGGCCGTATTAAAGCGACCACAGCGCTAGCCGATCTAAGCACGTGTTCTCTGATCGTTGAGGCTGCCACGGAGAACTTTGATATCAAGAAGGCGATCTTCGAGAAACTCGAAGACATCGCACCGGCCGACACCATCTTATCCTCGAACACATCTTCGATCTCGATCACAAAGATCGCGGCTGTCACCAAGCGTCCCGACAAAGTTATTGGGATGCATTTCTTCAATCCGGTGCCGCTGATGAAGCTGGTCGAGGTGATACGTGGCATCGCGACGTCGGATGAGACGTACGCAAAGGTGAAAGAAGTCTCGGAGGAGCTTGGCAAAGTTCCCGTCGAGTGCAACGACTACCCGGGCTTCGTTTCAAACCGTGTGCTAATGCCGATGATCAACGAGGCCGTGTTCGCACTTCACGAAGGCGTCGCGACGAAAGAGGCCATCGACGAGATCATGAAGCTGGGGATGAATCACCCCATGGGACCGCTCACGCTTGCGGACTTCATCGGGCTGGATGTTTGTCTCGCTATTCTAAATGTCCTACATGAAGGTCTCGGCGATCCGAAGTACCGGCCGTGCCCGTTGCTGAAGAAATATGTCGACGCCGGCTGGCTGGGTCGGAAAAGCGGCAAGGGATTCTATGATTACGCACAGTAAAGCAGCGTTTTATTTCATCACAGATACGCGGCGTCTCGTCTAACGCGGAAGGCGTCTCGGAACGAAATCCTTCCAGCCGCCGCAAAAGTGTGGACAATAACTTCGGTGACCCTATGAGATATACAGTTTCAATTCTTCTGCTCACTCTCCTGCTTGCACCTGCCGGCTTTGGACAGGTAAAGATCGCTCCGCTGAACATAAAAGATCGCACGTTAGCGAACGGCATGCGTATCGTATCGGTCCAGGACAATTCGAGTCCGACCGTTTCGGTGCATGTCTGGTATGACGTCGGAGGGAAGAACGACCCGCCCGGCCGGTCGGGTTTTGCCCATCTGTTCGAGCATATGATGTTCAAGTCTACGAAAAACATGCCTAACGAGAAGCTGGACAGGCTAACGGAGGACGTCGGTGGGTTTAACAATGCTTCGACGTGGCCCGACTACACGAACTATTACGAGGTCGTTCCGTCGAACCATCTTGAGGTTTTGCTATGGGCCGAGAGCGACCGGATGGTGAATCTGAACGTTGATGAAGAGAACTTCCAGTCGGAACGAAAGGTGGTTCAGGAAGAGTATCGTCAGGGCGTTTTGGATCCGCCTTACGGTCGTCTGTTCTGGTACCTTGACGATCTGACATTCCAAAAACATCCATACCGTAGAGGCGTGATCGGTGACCTCGATCAACTTGGCGCGGCTACACGTGCCGACGCGGAAAAGTTTTACAAGGAGTATTACCGGCCCGATAACGCGGTGCTCGTCGTGGTGGGAGACTTCGACCAGAAGCAATTCGATGGCTGGGTCGATAAATACTTCGGCCGCATTCCAAAACCCGCGGGAAAGATAGCTCGGGTGACGGAAGTCGAACCTGAGTGGACCACGGAACGCCGCTTTGAGAAGTTCGGCCCGATCGTTCCATTCCCCGCGACCGCTATCGTCTACCGCGCTCCGAAAACGACAAGCCCCGACATTCCGGCGTTGCGACTTGCTGCACAAATTCTCTCCGGGGGTGAAAGCTCGCGGCTCTATCAATCGCTTGTGAGAAATCAGCAGATCGCTCAGGAGGCCAATCTCGATCTCGAACTCAATACTGAAGGAGGCAGGATGTCGTTTATCGGCATCGGGGCGGAAAAAGGGACATCGCAGAATTTGGAGGCAGCATTGCTGGCTGAATTGAAGAAGATCCAGGATAGCGGGGTGACCGCGAAGGAGCTTGAAAAAGCAAAGAATCAACTCATCTCCCGCGCGATCAGGGCACGGGAAACGAACGATGGAAAGGCGATCGCGATCGAAAGGGCGATCGCGTACCTCGGCGATCCGAAGGCGGTGAACAACGAGATCGCAAATCTTCAGGCCGTTACCGCTGCGGACATTCAACGCGTTATGAAGCAGTATTTCAAAGACAATAACCGGGTCGTGATCCATTACAACCAGGAGAAGAAGGCGGAGGGTGAGAAATGAACCGATTTTGGATTTTAGATTTTAGATTCTGGATTTCTTCCTTTTCCGTCGTTGCATTCGGAATAACTTCGGCTGTATTCGGCCAGATCCCGGAGCCGGGGGCGGCGCGGTCGGTCAACATCCCGGCTGTTAAGGAATCGAAACTGAAGAACGGTTTGACCGTTGCCGTGATCGAAAAGCGCAGCACACCGATTGTTACGGCACAATTGCTTGTCAAAGCGGGTGCAAGTTCCGAGGGTTTGAAAAAGGCCGGGTTGGCGGACATGACCGCGTCGATGCTTACGAAAGGAACCAAAAGTCGAAGCGCGGTCCAGATCGCGGAAGAGATGGAATTCCTTGGCGCGTCGATCAATTCCGGCGCCGGTTGGAACAACTCGTCCGTCACGATCAGCGTTACATCCGACAAGCTCGAGAAAGCGATGGAGATAATGGCCGATGTCGCGCTAAATCCCGCATTCAAGCAGGAGGAGCTGAACCTTCTCAGATCTCAAACTTTGGACGAGCTCAAGTACAACCTCACCCAACCGGCCTTTCTCGCAAACTACGCAGCTTCGGTGATGTCGTTCAAGGAGCATCCGGCCGGCGGAACCAGCTCGAGCATCGAGTCGCTGACGCAGGCTGACCTTCGAGCTTTTTACGAACGCAACTATCGTCCAAACAACGCGGTGCTCATAGTCACCGGGGACGTTTCTGCGCCAGGAGCGAACGCGATCGCTGAAAAGCTTTTCGGAAGCTGGAAAGCATCGGCGGAAACTGACCAAAGTCGCTGGGGAGACCCTGCCGCTCCCCGAGAAGCGAAAACGCTCGTAGGAAAGATAACCGTGATCGATCTTCCCAACTCCGGCCAGGCTTCCGTGAATTTCTACCGTCCTATCCGCACTGTTGGTCGGTCGAGTCGTGACTACTACGCCGCGGCGGTGCTGAACTCACTTCTTGGTGGCGGGTATTCGTCCAGATTGAATCAGGAGATCCGGATCAAGCGCGGGTTGAGTTACGGGGCCGGGAGCTTATTCGCATGGCGTAGCGATGGTACTAACTTCAGCACCCGGACACAGACGAAGAACGAATCGGCGGCGGAGGTTGCAGAGCTGGTTCTTGCGGAATTGAAACGACTGGCCGAGACTGACGCGGCCGAAGCCGAACTCAACCCCCGTCGCCTCGTTCTGACCGGCGGGTTCGGTCGAAATCTCGAAACGACAGGCGGATTGACTGGAGCCCTGGCTGATCTGTACAGCTTCGGAATTCCCGCGAGCGAGCTGAATAAATACATGACGAACGTCGGCGCGGTCGCTCCGACGGATGTGAAAGGTTTCGCTTCCAAGCATCTTCACGATGGCGACCTGATCATTGTCGGCGATTATTCGAAGTTCAAAGACGATCTTGCAAAGAGATTTCCGAATATGAAGGTCGACGTCATCAAGGTCGACGAGTTGAACATCGAGAGTCCGACGCTTCGGAAGTCGGATATTCCGTAGATTTATCGCCACAGGCAGAAACCCGACCTGTAGGGAGGGTGATCTTTTTCAACGGAAAGAGGCACACTCGCTACCGCTCGTGTTTCTGCCTGTCGTGTGTTTAAATAACCTCAATGCACCGCGATCTGCGCTCGTTCCTTCAAACCCTAAGAAATGAAAATGAGATCGTCGAAATATCGGCCGAGGTCGATCCATATCTCGAGATCGCCGAGATACACCGTCGTGTGATCGAAGCGCAGGGGAAAGCTCTTTTCTTTACCAACGTAAAGAACTCAGCGTTCCCCGTAGTCACAAATCTCTTCGGCACCGTCGGACGTATCGAGCTCGCATTCGGAAAACGGCCGCTGGAGTTCGTGAAGCGTGTGGTCGAGATGGTCGAAACACTGATCCCGCCGACGCCGAAAAAGCTATGGGGATTTCGCGACGTGGGTTTCTCGGCGCTGAAGCTCGGCACTAAACGCGTTCGGAACGCGCCGATCCTGGAAGAAAGGCAATCGGATGTCGATCTCGAGGCCATTCCATTCCTGCAGCTCTGGCCGGAAGACGGCGGCCACTTCAATACGCTGCCGCTCGTCTATACGGAAAGCCCGGCGACTCGGAAGCATAACCTCGGAATCTATCGTATGCAGCGCTATGACGCGACCACGACGGGAATGCACTGGCAGATCGGAAAGGGCGGCGGGTTTCATTATTTCGAAGCCGAGCAGCGAAACGAATCCTTGCCCGTGACGGTATTTCTTGGCGGCCCGCCCGCGTTGATGCTTTCTGCCGTCGCCCCGTTACCCGAGGATGCTCCGGAGCTGATGCTTGCGTCGCTGCTTGCAGATGGAAAGATCCGCACCGTCGACAGTCAGATTGCCGGCGGCCACCGGTTATTGGCGGATGTCGAATTTGCTCTTTGCGGACGCGTCACGCCGCACGACACGAAACCCGAAGGTCCATTCGGGGATCACTACGGATATTATTCGCTTACTCACGACTATCCCGTGTTCAAAGCCGATGCCGTATTCCACCGCAAAGACGCGATTTATCCGGCTACGGTCGTGGGAAAGCCGCGTCAGGAAGATTTCTTTATCGGCGATTACCTGCAGGAACTCCTGTCACCTCTGTTTCCGGTGGTTATGCCGGCGGTCCGCGATCTGTGGAGCTACGGAGAGACGGGATTTCATTCGCTCGCCGCCGCTGTGGTGAAAGAACGGTACGCGCGCGAGGCGCTGTCGGCAGGATTCCGCATACTCGGCGAAGGCCAACTCGCACTTACCAAGTTCCTCTTGCTTACGGACAAACCGCAGGATCTGCGCGAGTTCAAATCGTTGTTCGAGGATATACTCGCCCGGGTCGAATGGCATCGCGATCTTTTTATCTTCAGCCAGACTGCGTTCGATACGCTCGATTACGCGAGCGGTAAGATCAATTACGGCAGCAAAGCGATCCTGATGGGTCTGGGCGACGCGAAGAGGGAATTGCCGGGCGAATTTCAGGGTAAGCTTCCTGGCGGAGTGCGCCGCGCAGAAGTATTCTGCCGAGGCTGTGTCGTTCTCGAGGGCCCGCGGTTTGATGATGAAAAGGATCTCGGTGAGCGTATCGCGAAGAGCGGCGCGTTCGATGAGTGGCAGGTCGTCGTGCTGCACGACAGCGCCGACTACGCACTGAGCTCAGAAAAGTTCCTCTGGGCTACATGGACGAGGTTCGATCCGGCAAGCGACATCTATGCGAAAAGCGTGACATTGAGAAACAATCACATCGGTTACGAATCGCCGGTCGTCATTGACGCAAGAATGAAGCCCTGGTATCCGAGAGAGGTCGAGCCGGCGGACGAGACTGTTAAGCTCGTCGACCGCCGCTGGAGCGAGTATTTCGCCGGCGCGGCGAGCAAGAGATGAGAAAGTGGCTTAAGAGAATCGGGCTCAGCTTGCTGGCCGCATTTGTCCTGATGGGGCTCCTGCTCGTGTACGCGTACTTCATCGAGCCGCGGCAGTTTGTTGTAGTTGAAGAGACGTTGTCGATCCCGAACTGGGATGCTGAGCTGAACGGATTTCGGGTTGTCGCGATATCCGATATTCACGCTGGGTCGAATTACGCCCCGATCGAACGCCTCCGGTTGGTCGTCGAAAAGGCGAACGAGCAGAATGCCGACGTGATCGTTTTACTTGGAGATTATGTCTCCGAATCCAGCCGCGGACGGGTGCGCAATCCGCCCGAGGGGGCGGACGGCACCCAACTAAAGATCCCGGTGAACGAGATCGCTGACGCGTTGCGGGGTTTCAAGGCGAGGTACGGGACATACGCCATAATCGGGAACCACGATTGGTATCACAATGAGCGGAAGATCCTTCACGAACTTGAACGCGTAGGGATTGATGTCCTTAACAACGAGATCGCCGAGATACAAGTGGCGGGTAGACCGATCCGCCTATGGGGTATCGAAGATCTTTGGAAGAACCGCCGGGTCCCGACCGCGGCGTTCGATTCGCTCACCGAAAAGCGCAACATACTTGCATTAACTCATAATCCGGACTCGCTGCTCTCATCGCCCGCTGGGATATCACTTATGTTTGCCGGCCATTCGCATGGAGGCCAGATAAATTTTCCTATCTTCGGAGCCTTCTCCCCGTTTAACGACCCGCGTTTTATGGACGGCCTCGCAGCGGTCGACGGCAAGTATGTCTATGTCACCAGCGGCGTCGGTACGAGCGTCATACCGTTTCGATGGCGCGTGCCGCCCGAGATCGCCGTCGTCACCCTCCAAGCTGCACAATGAAATTTCTCTCGCGGAACTTTCTGATGATATTTGCGGGATTCGTTTCCCTCGGCTGCGGCTTCCTGGCTTACTCCTACTTCGTCGAACCAAATCGGTTGGTCGTCACCCGTGAAGTAATCCGCATCAAAGACTGGCATCCGGCCTTCGAGGGACTTCGTATCGCAATGATCTCCGACATCCATGGGGGCTCGAACGGCGCCTCGGCAGAACAGATTCGACGCGTTGTACTGACGGCGAATGCCGAGAACCCAGACGTCATAGTGCTACTCGGCGATTAC
>DASUSJ010000078.1:0-5804 GCA_036375155.1 Pyrinomonadaceae bacterium | reverse complement strand
ATCACCGCGGTGAACAGGCGCGTATCGAGAGCGCGTCGCTCATCCTGAAGAGGATCGGCGACATATCCAGCAAGTTTCCTTTTGTGCTGACCGGCGACCTGAACGTCCGGGAGGACAGCAAGGCGTATGGGACGCTCCGGGCGGGAAGCCCGACGGTACGTCTCGCAGATGCTAAGTATGCGAGCGCGAACGGACACTTCGGCGGCGATTCTACGTTCAGCGCGTTCGGTAAGGAGCTTCAGCCCGGTAATAAGATCGATTACGTTTTTGTGCGCGAGGGGATACGCGTGATCGAACACGGCGCGCTTTCCGATCAGTGGAACGGACTTTGGGCTTCGGACCATCTGCCGGTGCTGGCCGAGATCGAGATCAAATGAAACGACTGCCTGAAAAATTACTGTTTTATGGTACGGCCCTCGTCGTGTGCCTCATGCTCGACCAGCACGCGGCCGCGCAAAAAACACCGCGGGTGCGCATTTCGATCAACGACGCGTGGAAGTTCTTTCCGGGAGAAGCGGCGGGGGCGGAGCGGTCGGATATTAACGACGCCGGATGGCAGGACGTAAAGATTCCGCACACCTGGAATGCAGAAGATACGGTGGATGACGAGCCCGGTTACCGGCGCGGTGCAGGATGGTACCGGCGAGAGCTGAAATTCGACGCGTCCTTCAGGGGCAAGCGAATTTTTGTTTTCTTCGAAGGTGCGAATCAGATCGCTGACGTTTTTGTAAACGGGACGCTTGCCGGTAGGCACGTTGGCGGCTACACGGCTTTTTGCTTTGACGTGACCGACCTGCTGCGAATCGGTGGCAGAAATCTTCTGGCAGTCAGGATCGATAATAGCCACGTCAAGGACATTCCGCCGATCGACGGCGACTTCAACATGTACGGCGGGATCTATCGCGACGCATGGATCTTAGCGACCGATTCGGTTCATGTGAAAACCACCGACGCCGCGTCCTCGGGAATCGTAATTCGAACGCCCCGGGTCTCTGCCGAGACGGCAACGGTTGAGATCGCGGGAACGATCGTAAACCATTCCGCCAAAACGCGCGACGTCGAGATCGTCAACAGACTCGTCGGACCTGATAGAAGATCGGCGGCGACGCTTGTCTCAAAGGTCCTACTCGAACCGAACGCGGAAACGTCTTTCAAACAGACGTCGAAACCTATCCGGAAGCCGGCACTATGGTCGCCTGACAACCCGGATCTCTATACCGTAACGACGACCGTCCGAGAGGATCGTCGAGTTTTGGACGAAGTATCGAATCCGCTCGGATTTCGATGGTTCCGTTTCGATCCCGAGAACGGGTTCTTTCTAAACGGACGGCAACTGAAGCTGCGCGGTACGAACCGCCATCAGGACCACGCCGGGCTCGGCAACGCCACTCCCGACCGTTTGCATGTGGCCGATCTCGAAACCATAAAGAACGATGGCTTCAATTTTCTCCGGCTCGCGCACTATCCGCAGGATCCGTCGGTCCTCGAAGCAGCGGACCGTCTTGGCATTCTGATCTGGGAAGAGATCCCGATAGTCAACCAGATCCACGTATCGGCAAAATTCAACGAGAACGCAAAGTCGATGCTGCGTGAAATGATCCGCCAGCATCGCAATCACCCGTCGATAATTATTTGGGGCTACATGAATGAGGTCTTTCTGCCGGTGCCGAAAGATCACGAGGTCGTTAGGGCGACGGTTGATCTTGCACGCGAGCTCGAAACGATCTGCCGAACCCAGGACCCGACACGTGCGACGGCGATCGCGTTCGATTGGGGAGCCCGAGACCTATACAACACATCGGGTCTCGGAGATGTGCCGCAGGTCGTTGGCTGGAACCTTTATCATGGCTGGTACTACGAGACGTTCGATGATCTCGGAAAATTCCTGGACGACCAGCATCGACGCTTCCCAAACCGGTCCATCATCGTTAGTGAGTACGGAGCGAATGGCGATCGGCGTGTGCATGCGATAGCACCCAGGAGATTCGATTCGAGCATCGAGTGGCAGCAGAAGTTTCATGAGGCATATCTTCCGCAGCTCGAGGGCCGCTCCTTCATTGCGGGCAGCGCGATCTGGAACCAGTTCGATTTCGGTTCGGAGTTTCGAGGCGAGACCATCCCGCACATTAATCAGAAAGGGATGTATACGTTCGATCGCCAGCCGAAAGACGTTTCTTTCTTTTATCGCGCAAGCTACTCGAACGAGCCAGTACTCCACATCGCTACCCGCGACTGGTCCCGGCGCAGCGGTCCGCGTTCGCAGTCGATCGTCGTTTATTCGAACGCGGCACGGGTTGAATTGTTTCACAACGGCGCTTCGCTTGGAACACGGTCTGTTCAAAAGAACAAGGTCAGCTGGCCCGTCAACTTTGTCGACGGACGCAATCTTCTCCTGGCGGTTACAGGCTCGGGTGCTCGGAGGGTATCCGATCAAGCCGAGGTGCATTTCGATCAGCGCGCCACGGCCGGTTCGATCGGGGTGAACTCCGGTTCCCATACGGAGGTCGTAGACGACGCGGGCATGATCTGGCAGGCCGAAGCGACGGTGGAAACGCGGGGCTGGAGCTTGGTCGAGAAGGACTCGAAGCCGGTCGAAACGCGGCGTAACATACTGGGCACTCCCGACGATCCGGTCTACCAGACAATGCGCGAGGGCGAGGCGGAATATCACTTTGATGTTCCCGACGGTCCGTACGAGATCGAGTTGCGGTTCGTCGAAACAAAGTTCATGGGCTCGGGAGAGCGCGTGTTCAGTGTCACCGCCAACGAGCGGAGAGTCCTTGACCGGATCGATCTCATCAAGGAAGCGGGTTTCTTCAAGTACCTGTCGCGTACCGTCACGGCAAACGCGAGCGGAGGTGCGGGTTTGCGTATCAATCTGATCGCGGTAAAAAACCTGCCGATAATCAGTGGAATAAGGGTGAAAAGGATCGATCGATGAAAAACCTGGGACATTCGGTAACGTTTTTTGGGAAATTCGCATACCGGTTTGCGGGCCTATTGCTGCTACTTCTGGCTCTCAGCCCGCCCGCCGCCAGTCAGCGGCGTACGCAGCCTCTGTCAGCAGCGGATCGCGCGATCGAGCAGAAGATCAATGCGCTGATCGCGCAGATGACTTTGGCAGAAAAACTCGGGCAGCTCCAACAGCTCGACGGTGACTACCGCGGATTCGCGCGACCCGAGCACCTTGAGATGGCACGCAGGGGGCTGCTCGGATCGACGCTCAACGTGCGGGGGGTCAAACATACGAATGACCTGCAGCGTGCGGCTATGGAATCGCGGCTGAAGATCCCGATGCTTTTTGGCTTTGACGTCATCCACGGCTACCGGACGATCTTCCCGGTCCCGCTCGGCGAAGCCGCCAGCTGGGACCTGGCGCTGATCGAGAGGAACTCGGCGATCGCAGCAGCTGAAGCGCGAGCGGCGGGTGTGCACTGGACATTTGCTCCGATGGTCGACATCGCACGTGATCCACGCTGGGGGCGGATCATCGAAGGTGCTGGTGAGGATACGTTTCTCGGGTCAGAGATCGCGGCGGCGCGTGTCCGGGGCTTCCAGGGCCGCGATTACAGCGCGAACGACCGCGTCATGGCGACCGCGAAACACTGGGTTGGTTACGGAGCCGCACTCGGAGGGCGTGACTATAACACGACCGATATTTCCGAACGCGCATTGCGCGAGATCTACTTCCCGCCGTTCAAGGCGGCGGTCGACGCTGGGGTCGGATCTTTCATGACCTCGTTCAACGATCTCGATGGCGTCCCGGCCACCGCGAATTCGTTCGTCCTTAAGGACGTGCTGCGTGACGAGTGGAAATTTGACGGACTGGTTGTAAGTGATTACACGGCGGTTATGGAGCTTATGTTCCACGGTCTGGCCGCAACCGAGGCTGACGCCGCGATGTACGCGCTCAACGCGGGGACCGACATGGAAATGGTGAGCCGTTACTACAATCAACACGGCACCAAGCTCGTCCGCGACCGCAAACTCTCGATGGCAACGATCGATGAGGCCGTTCGCCGCGTGCTGCGCGTAAAGTTCCGGCTCGGGTTGTTCGACAAGCCGTACGCTGACGAGGCCCTCGAGCAGCGAGAAGTTTTCAAACAGGCGAACCGCGACGCGGCCAAGCTCGCCGCGGAAAAGTCGTTCGTCCTTTTGAAGAACGAGAACGAGACACTTCCGATAAAGAAGGATGTGGAAAAGCTCGCAGTCATTGGTTCGCTGGCCAACAACAAGGCCGAGATGAACAGCAACTGGGCCGGTGATGGAAAGCCCGAAGATCCGATCACGGTTGTCGAGGCGCTGAAACAGAAATTCCCCCGGAAGCAGATCCGTTTTGAGACTGGCTGTGATCCTAAGTGCGAGACCGACGCCGGATTCGGTGTGGCGGTCAATGCCGCCCGGGATTCCGATTTCACGATCCTTGTCCTTGGCGAATCGCAGGACATGAGCGGTGAGGCCGCATCGCGTAGCAATATCGACCTGCCCGGCAGGCAACTCGAGCTGGTCAAAGCGATCCACGCCACCGGCAAGCCATACGCTGTCGTGCTGATCACCGGACGCCCGCTGACGATAAACTGGCTTGCCGAAAACTCGCCGTCGATTCTCCTTGCATGGTTTCCCGGTACGATGGCCGGCCCGGCCATCGTCGATACGTTGTTCGGCGATGCGAACCCCGGCGGAAAGCTGCCGGTCACGTTCCCGCGGTCGGTTGGCCAAATACCCCTTTACTACAATCACAAAAACACCGGACGCCCGCTGAAGACGATCGACAAGTACACGTCAAAGTATCTCGACGTTAGCAACGCGCCGCAGTACCCGTTCGGCTACGGTCTCAGCTACACGCGGTTCCAACTCGTTAATCTCAAGCTCGACAAGCTTCGGATGACGCCGGCCGAAAGTATCAAGGTGAGCATCGATGTCTTCAATCGCGGACGCGTACGAGGCGACGAGGTCGTTCAGCTCTATATCCATGACTTTGCGGCCACTGTCACCCGGCCGGTGCGTGAATTAAAAGGATTCAAGCGCATTACGCTTGACCCTCGAGAAAAGCAGACGGTCGAGTTCACGATAAATGCCGATGACCTGAAGTTCCTAGGACGCGACATGAAGCCGGTTCTCGAGCCCGGCGAATTTCAGGTTATCGTCGGGACGAGCAGCGACAACGGCGCGCAGAGTGTTTTTGAACTCGTCGATCCGAGACAAGCGCGTCGACCGAACGCGGACGATACGGTCGACCCCGCTCCGGTCTCACCGACTCCTACCGCACGAGTGTCTCCCGAAGACGACGCGTTTCTCGAAGACATGAGTAAGCGGGCGTTCCGATATCTGTGGGACCGGTCGAATCCAAAGAACGGCCTGACGCTCGACCGCTCGCCGGCGGATGGCAGCGATCGGAAGCAGGACCATCGCAGCTATAACATCGCGAGTATCGCCGCCTCAGGCTTTGCGTTGAGTGGATATTGCATCGCGGCGGATCGCGGTTGGGTAACGCGGGAGCAAGCGAAAGAACGTGCTCGCAACACGCTCGATTTCTTTGCGAATCGGACGTTCCATCACAATGGCTGGTTCTATCATTTCGTCGATTATGAAACCGGTGAGCGACGCTGGAACAGCGAGGTATCGACGATCGACACAGCTTTACTGCTCGGCGGCGTACTCACCGTCAAGCAGTGCTTTTCGGACGACCAGACGATCGTCGATCTCGCCGACAAGATCTATCGCCGTGTGGATTTCAAATACATGCAGGCGGGCGATCCGTATCTCATAAATCACGGATATCGGCCCGAGACCGGATTCCTGAA
>DASUSJ010000077.1:0-3785 GCA_036375155.1 Pyrinomonadaceae bacterium | reverse complement strand
CCACTAGCTGAAGCTAGTGGCAATTTAAACAGCGCGCGCTCCGCGGACAAAAAGCAACCCGGGTCTAATTGGGTCCTGCAGATATGGGAAACGATCCTTTGTACACCAGACAAAGTGCAGCCATACTTTTATCCAGGGCGTTGTGGGAGCTCCTTTGTTAAGTTTTTAGGATGAACGTTATCTTCTATTGAGAAGAATCTGACAATTAATTTTCTTGAAACGTTCTGAACTGATCCTTCCTCACTTTCCAACCACCTCCGCCACCAATTCATTCGCATCATAAACCTTCCGCAATGCTTCCAATATTCCCGCTGAATGGACACCGACCGCCCGCGACCCCTCTGCTTCGTCGATGTACCAATAACGGTTCGAGAGCTTTTGCAGGTTGCTGTCGAAATTCAATCCGACGACCTCGCCGTTACGATTGATAATCGGCGAACCCGAATTTCCACCGATCGTGTCGGCCGTGTACACGAAGTTCAGCGGGACCGACAGATCGATCTTGTCCTTCCGCTCTTTCAGACGCGGTGCCAGATCGTAGGGTGATTTCTCGCCGAAACTGAACGCGCGGTCATAGAGGCCGAAGAACGTCGTTCGAAACGGGACGAGCGTCGTGTCCTCTTCATATCCGCTCACCTTGCCGTAGCTGAGGCGAAGTTGAGAGTTCGCGTCGGGCGGCATGCTTTTACCGTACACGGCGAATCGAGCTTCGGCGATCTTTGTTCCGTTAGTCGCTTCGACGTTCCGGATATTCTTTTCGTTCCATTCGCGGAGCTCTCGAATTACGGGCTCTATACGGCGTGCGAGCGTGATCATCGGGTCCGTGGATGTCGCGATCGCACCGGCAGGACCTTCAAGCAAAGCCTTTCGCGCTTCCGGATCGGTCAACTTCGTTTCACGGACGGCTCTTCCGACGACTTCGGACGGCTCAGCGTCGCCGAGAGCTGCGCGGATAAACGGATCGTCGGTTCCCAACGTTTTGCGAGC
The DNA here is from genome assembly GCA_036375155.1 of Pyrinomonadaceae bacterium. Lineage (GTDB taxonomy): Bacteria > Acidobacteriota > Blastocatellia > Pyrinomonadales > Pyrinomonadaceae > OLB17. The sequence goes on along the minus strand of DASUSJ010000077.1, from coordinate 2,798 downwards.
TTCTTCAAGCCACGCTGTTAGTACCGCAGCCTCCATTTCCGGATAGATGGGCGCGGGTGAGAGTATCGACCGCTTCAAGGCCTCGAGCCGCGAATCCGAATATTCCGGATATCGCTTGTCGCTCGGTTTCGGTTTTTCGATATGGTAGGTGACTATCTGCGTCGCAAGCGTGCCAAGGCGAGTCATGCCGAGCGTCGAGAATGAAATGCGCTTCGACATCGGGGGCAGCTCTTCATACGCTTTCGCAATGTTTGTCCAGGCGGGGGCATATTGTTTCTCTAACTCCGGCCTCTGCGCGAGCTTGTCACGAATGTCCTTTTCCTCAGCTTCCTTCTTCGCGAACTGACGCGGGTTCAAAAGGCCGTCCTGCTGGCCGGCGAGCCGCTTTAGCGAATTTGCATACGAACGCATTCCGGGACTAGCCTGACGAAACTGCTCATCGCCGAGTTTTGAGTAAGTTTCCAAGGCGGCGCGGGTCGTCTCCCAAACTTTCTTCTGCAATGGGTTTCCGATATCACGCTGATAGGCAAGCTGAGCGATGGTTAACAACCGTGCGGTCGATCCCGGATAACCGGAGACGACGACGAACTCTCCATCCTGTGCACCGGCCCGGGACCAGTTCAGATAGTTCGGCGTTTTTGCGGGCTGATTGTTTTCGTAAACGCGAAGAAAAGTGAAATCCAGATCGTGACGCGGAAAAGTGAAGTTGTCGTAATCGCCTCCAAAGAAGGCTGCTTGCTCTTCGGGAGCCATCACGAGCCGCACGTCGGTATAGATCTTCGAGCGATACAGCCAGTACTCGCCACCGCTGTAGAGGGAGACGACCTCACACTTGAGGGCCGGTCCCGGCCCGCATGCTTTCTCGATCGTCGCGATCTCCGATCGACGCTTTGCGGCTGCATCGGCGTCGTCCGTGCCTGTCCTCGCTGCATTGTGAATACGAGACGTCACGTCTTCGTATGAAAGCAGCACCGTGACTTCCGAATCGGGCGCTTTTAATTCTTCCGTTTGTGTCTTCGCGTAGAAGCCCGTCTTCATCAGGTCCCGCTCTTTGGTCGAGAGCTTTGTGATCACCCCCGCTGCGACGTGATGGTTAGTGGCGAGCAGTCCGTTGGGCGAAACAAACACGCCTGAACCGCCCCCGATCTTTGGCGATGCGAGCCGGATCTTTTCAAGCCACTGTTTTGAAGGTTCGAAATCATAACGTTCCTTCCATTGTTTCAGCGGCGGGTTGTCGAATGTCCACATTCCCTCGTCGGCGAAGAGGAAGGTGGGATTTAAGAGCAGACTGACCGCTGTTAGTAAGACAAATATTATCTTCATGTAATTCTTCTTTCTCTGCGAAACTCCGCGTGATCCAAACCGTTTCCCGCAGAGCGCGGAGTTGCAGAGGCGATCTAACGCAAGACTTCCCTCAATTTCTCCAACGACCCTTCAAGGATCGAATCTTCCCTTGCGATGCAGATGCGAACGTATGCGTCCCAGTCGTCGGTGTCGGCAAACGCGCTTCCCGGAGTCATTCCGACGCCGGCCTTCTCCATCAACATCTCGTTGAACGTCAGGGCGTCGTTGAAATCAGACGGGATCCGTGCCCATAGATAGAACGCCGAGCCGGAGTCGTAGATGTCGAAGCCAAGCGCGCGAATGCCCTCACTGAAGAACCGGCGTTTCGCGTCGAACTTATCCCGCAGCATCGTGTAATAATCGCCGTCAGCCATCAGCACCCGCGACAGAGCCGCTTGGAGCGGCGTCACCGGGCAAACGTAGATCACATTCGCCGCGTTGTTTATCGGTGCTATCAGCTCGCCCTTCCCGAACGCATACCCGAGCCGCCAGCCCGAGATGTTCCACGATTTCGAAAATGAATTCACAGTGATCGTCCGGTCCCACATGCCGGGCAAAGTCGCGATCGGGGTGTGGGGATGCTCGCCCGTCACATAATGCTCATAGACCTCATCCGAGATGACCAGCAGGTCGAGTTCCTGGGCGACTTCGGCAATCGCTTCAAGCTCGGTCTGCGTCATAACCTTCCCGCTCGGGTTCGCCGGCGAGCAAACTATGATCGCTTTCAATGGATATTCGTTTCGAGACATCAGCTCCCTGCAGCGAGCTAGTAACGCGTCTTTTTCAAAGGAGAGTGTCTGATCGAGCTCGAACGATTCGGTCTTCCCGCCGAACTCTTCGAGAATACGGCGATGGTATGGATAGTACGGCTCGAAGACGAGTGCGGACCTGCCTCGCAGATAACCCTGCGTCAGTCCTATCAACGCCCCGGTGCCGCCATTCGTGATCATCACCTCGAACGGTCGTGCGTCGACATCGACCTGGATCCCGTTGTAGGCTTTGATCTTCTCAGCGACCGCCTTTCGCAGGTTCGCGTCGCCTTCGCTGCCGCCGTAGTGGTTCTTACTCGCGGCAATGATCTCGGCCGCTTCTTTTGCAAGTTGCGGGTCGATCGGCAACTCGGACTGGCCCTGAACGAGGTTCCCGCTCGGCGGAACAAGACGTGTAATTGCCCTGATATCGGGCTTTATCTTTTTTACTTTTACTTCGGACATACGGATATAAAAATAACAGATGTGCAGGAAGGTCGCACGTAGGTCATGCGATTGCGGATCGCTGAATGCCGATTGCGGATTTGATGGGGCTTAGTAGTTTAGTAGTTACTTGTATGCAGGAGCTGTACCCCCGAAGCGCAGGCAGTCAATCGATTTTCGTGTTCTTTTTCGTGTGGTTTCGTGTGCGTTAGTGGTTCCAGTTGGTCGCCGAATATCTGAAACCACTAACGCACACGAAAC
>DASUSJ010000076.1:0-10245 GCA_036375155.1 Pyrinomonadaceae bacterium | reverse complement strand
GAGATCATTAAGAACTATTACCGCGTGGGCGTGATCGAAGGGGATCTGGTCACGACGATCGACGCCGATCGCATTGCGGCCCTTGGGATCCCGTCCTATCAGATCACGACAGGAACGGTGTGCCATCTCGACGCCCGCATGCTGCACAACGCCATCCATCATTTCGATATCAAGGATCTCGAAATGCTGTTCATCGAGAACGTAGGCAATCTGGTTTGCCCGGCTGAATTCGAGCTTGGCGAGGATCTTAAGGTCATGGTCTACAGCGTCGTCGAAGGTGCCGAGAAGCCCAAGAAATATCCGTTGATGTTTCACGAGGCCGAGGCCGTGATAGTGAATAAGATCGACCTTCTGCCGTACGCCGGTGTATCGCTCGAGGAACTAACTGAGAACATAAGAGATGTTAATCCCTGGGCTCCGATCTTCCCGGTTTCATGCAGAACCGGAGACGGTTTCGGCGAGTGGGTTACCTGGTTACGGATGCAGGCCGCCGAAGAAAAGGGTAAACAGGCTCTTCGCAAAGCTAGAGCTGCGTGATATGAAAGCCGCGATGAAAACGGTCACCGACAGTCCTGTACAACGCCTCAGCGTTGCGGTGCGGGGCGCCGTTCAGGGCGTCGGGTTTCGGCCGTTCGTCCACCGGCTTGCAAGCGAGATCGGGCTCACTGGATGGGTGAGGAATTCATCGCAAGGTGTTTTCATCGACGTCGAGGGCCAGCGCCGCAAACTCGATCTGTTTCTAAACCGGCTATCAGACGAGCGTCCGCCGTTATCGTATATTCAGAGTCTCGAGAGTGCCTTCCTGGACGCAAAGGGCTCTGTCGATTTCAAGATCCTTGCGAGCGACGAAAACGGATGCAAAACCGCGGTGGTGCTGCCTGACGCGGCGGTCTGTTCTGACTGTCTGCGTGAGATCGACGATCCGTTAGACCGCAGGTTCCGCTACCCGTTCACAAACTGCACCAATTGCGGACCGCGTTATTCCATTATCGAGGCCATTCCGTACGATCGTCGTCACACGTCCATGAAAAAGTTCCGGATGTGCGATGCCTGCTACGCGGAATACGTGGATCCCGCCGACCGGCGCTTTCATGCTCAGCCGAACGCGTGTCCGGCGTGCGGACCGCGACTGGGATTCTGGGACAAAGATGGCCACGAGCTTGGACAGTTCGACGATCCATTGCTCGCTGCGGCACAGGCGCTTCGAGAGGGCGAGATCGTCGCGGTAAAGGGTCTGGGTGGTTTTCATCTGATGGTCGACGCCCGAGATCCGCGGGCGGTGGCCGAACTTCGTTCTCGCAAACACCGCGAGGAAAAACCGCTGGCTGTAATGTTTCCCGGTCTCGATACTCTTCGAGAGGGATGTCTGCTATGTTACCAGGAAGAGCGTTTACTGACTTCCCCCGAGGCCCCGATCGTGCTGCTTAGAAAGCGGCCCGGGACGAGCCTCATATGCGACGGCATCGCTCCTGGGAATCCATACATTGGAGCGCTACTGCCCTACACCCCGCTCCATTATCTCCTGATGTCCGAACTCGGATTCCCAGTCGTCGCAACAAGTGGCAACTTGTCGGATGAACCGATCTGCATCGATGAGCACGATGCGGTCCATCGGCTAAAGGGTATTGCAGATCATTTTCTTGTTCATGATCGACCGATCGTCCGGCACGTCGATGATTCCATAGTCCGGCTCGTTCTTGATCGTCCGATGGTGCTCCGTCGTGCTCGAGGCTACGCTCCGCTTCCGGTGCAATTGCCATCGCCGATGCCGTCTGCACTCGCGGTCGGATCGCATCTGAAAAACTCGATTGCGGTTTCAAAGGGCAATCAGGTATCGGTAAGTCAGCATATCGGCGATCTCGAGACCGGCGAGGCATATGGTGCTTTCACGCGAGTGATCGGCGATCTCGAGAAATTGCTTGACGTCGAGCCGAGGTCGGTTGCCCACGATCTCCATCCCGACTACCTCTCGACGGCATGGGGAAAGAAATCGGGTCTGGGATGTGTCCCGGTGCAACATCACTACGCGCATGTGTTGTCCTGCATGGCGGAGAACGAAGTTCCTCCGCCAGCCCTCGGCATTGCATGGGACGGCACAGGCTACGGACCGGACGGGACCATCTGGGGTGGCGAGTTCCTAGCGACCACGGCTTCCGGGTTCGAACGGTTCGCACACTTCCGTACATTCCCGCTGCCTGGCGGCGACGCGGCCAGCCGGGAACCGAGACGTTCTGCCATCGGACTTCTATATTCCATTTTCGGCGAGAATGCATTCGGATTCGACGAACTTGATACGATCGCCGCCTTTTCCTCCGAAGAGCTGGGCGTCATCCGGGGAATGTTGTTAGGAGGGTTTAATTCCCCGGTGACGTCCAGCGCCGGTCGTCTTTTCGACGCTGTAGCTTCGATCACGGGTGTGCGACAAAAGGCGGGGTTCGAGGGACAAGCCGCGATGCAGCTCGAATTCGCCGCTTCCCCATTAGTGCACGATGGCTACCCGTTTGAGGTTACAAATTCCCGCATTCCTTTGGCGATCGATACGGTCGGGATGATCAGAGCGATCATTCGAGATCATGCCGACGGGATTTCCGCACCTGTGATCTCGGCACGATTCCACAACACCCTGGCGGAGATCATGCTGGCGGTCGCAAAGCTCGCGGGAGAAGAAAGGATCGTGCTGTCGGGCGGATGTTTTCAAAACAAACTGCTGACCGAGCTCGCCGTCACGAGATTGCGGGACGAAGGTTTCAGGGTCTATTGGCATCAGAGGATCCCGCCGAACGACGGCGGGATCGCTCTCGGGCAGCTTGCCGCCCTCGCGGCCGTACACGATTAAAAGGAGAACGGATATGTGCCTCGCAGTTCCGGGAAAGATAATCAGTATCGAAGAAGCGGATGGGACGTTTCGGAACGGCCGCGTCGACTTCGCCGGTATCGTAAAGAGCGTGAATCTCAGTTACGTTCCCGAAGCGAAGATCGGCGACTACGTCGTGGTTCACGTCGGGTTTGCGCTGAGCATCGTCGATGAGGCCGAAGCACATCAGGTCTTCGATTACTTACGCGAGATGGGGGAGCTAAGCGAACTAACGGAGCAGGCATTATGAAGTACGTAGACGAATATCGCGACGCAGCGGCGGCGGAATTTTTCCGTAAAGCCATTCACGACACGGTGACCAAACCCTGGACGCTTATGGAGGTCTGCGGCGGCCAGACTCACTCGATCGTCAAGTTCGGCATCGATGAGCTTCTTCCGAAAGAGGTCGAAATGGTTCACGGTCCGGGTTGTCCGGTGTGCGTCACGCCCCTCGAGCTGATCGACAAGGCGATCGAGATCGCGTCGCGGCCGAACGTGATCTTCTGTTCATTCGGAGACATGCTCCGGGTACCGGGTTCAGAAAAGGACCTGTTGATGGTGAAGGCGAACGGCGGTGATGTGCGTATCGTTTATTCGCCGCTCGACGCGGTGAAGATCGCACAGCAGAATCCGGAAAGAGAGATCGTCTTTTTTGCGGTCGGATTCGAAACGACGGCGCCGGCCAACGCGATGGCTGTTCACCAGGCAAAGGAACTCAGCGTGCACAATTTCTCGATCCTCGTCTCGCACGTGCTGGTACCGCCGGCGATCGAGGCGGTCATGTCATCGCCGCAATGTCGTGTCCAAGGATTTCTCGCCGCAGGTCACGTCTGCACGGTTATGGGCTACACGGAATACGAGCCGCTTGCGAAAAAGTACAACGTACCGATCGTCGTCACGGGCTTCGAGCCGCTCGACATCCTGCACGGCATTTACATGACGGTCAAGCAACTCGAGGAGGGACGAGCCGAGGTAGAAAATCAGTACGCGCGTTCGGTGCGAAAGGAAGGGAATCGGCCCGCACAGGAACTTGTCAGCCGGGTATTTCGTGTTGTCCCGCGAAAATGGCGGGGCGTAGGCGAGATTCCGGCAAGCGGTTTGGGACTCACGTACGAGTATGAAGAGTTCGATGCCGAGCTTCGTTTCAACGTCGCCGACTACGCGGCAGACGAGCCCGCCGAGTGCATCAGCGGACTCGTGCTGCAAGGAATCAAGAAACCGCACGAGTGCCCGGCATTTGGAACGCGCTGCACGCCCGAGCATCCGTTCGGAGCGACGATGGTCTCGAATGAGGGTGCCTGTGCGGCTTACTACCGCTATCGTCGTCACCTCGCGAAAACCGCGACAGCCTGAGGAGAAACATCATGAAAGCGCAGACGCAGTTCAGCCCCGTTTGTCCTGTCCCGATCTCGGAATATCCACAGATACTGCTTGCTCACGGCGGCGGCGGAAAGTTGATGCACGATCTGATCGAAGCGATGTTCGTGCCGACGTTCTCTAACTCGCTCCTAAGCGAACGGCACGACGGGGCAGTGTTTGATGTCGGCCCCGCACGGATGGCTTTCACAACTGATTCGTACGTCGTCAAGCCTTTGTTCTTTCCCGGCGGCGACATTGGGTCGCTTGCGGTCAACGGAACAGTTAACGATCTCGCGATGTGCGGAGCCCGGCCGCTTTATCTGAGCGCCGGTTTCATCATCGAGGAGGGTTTCGAGACCGAAAAACTCTGGGAGATCGTTCGCTCGATGAAGATCGCGGCCGACGCCGCGGAGGTCGATCTCGTGACCGGCGATACTAAGGTCGTCGATCGCGGAAAAGGCGACGGTATTTTTATCAATACGGCCGGTGTCGGAGTTATCGAACACGAGATGCTTATAGGGCCGAGGCAGGTGAGGGCGGGCGACGCGGTAATCCTAAGCGGCGACATCGGGCGTCACGGCATCGCGATCATGGCCGCACGCGAAGGTTTGGAATTTGAATCTGCGATCGAAAGCGATTGTGCGCCACTCGCCGAACTGGTGATGGAGCTTATTAACGACGGCATCGAGATACACTGCATGCGTGATCTCACGCGGGGTGGTCTGGCGAGTGCACTTGTCGAGATCGCAGAGGCAAGCGGGCATCCGATCCGAATCGATGAGACGGCGATACCTGTCCGCGAGGATGTTCGGGGTGCGTGCGAGATCCTGGGGTTCGATCCTCTTTATCTTGCAAATGAAGGAAGATTTGTGTTGTTTGTCCCCGAGCTTAACGTCCCGCATGCGATGCGAATAATGACGTCGCATCGTTTCGGCAAAAACGCATCAGTCATCGGCCACGTCACCGAAGGTCATACCGGGGTCACTCTCCGCAGCCGGATAGGGGCGACGCGGATCGTCGACATGTTCACCGGCGAGCAACTTCCTCGGATCTGTTGATCTGTCGAGTTTATCGAGGGTTCGGATCAAAGCGCAGCTCTTGGGCGTACCGCGTCGATGAATCCCGCGATGGATGTTTGATAATAGCCAGCGATTTTCTGCTTGGTATATACCTGGATGTCCCTTCGGGACCCAAGCGTGATCGACTATTTTTTGACCCAGGCTACTGGTCCCACAACTGCCATCATTTCAAGTTTCATTGCTCTAAAAGGTCGCTAGTGACTTTTGTCACGTTGCCTTGGAAATTTTTGAATTAGCGTAGGTCTTTTGATATACAAATGGGCCACGCCTCACTTACAAATCACCCCCCTGGAGGATATTTATGAAGCGACTTTGGATCTTGTTGATCTCGATATGCGTGTTCTCGTTCGCAGTTCTGGGCTGGGTCGGAACGGAGATCTTCCGGCAGGCACCGCCGATACCGACCCAGGTCGTTACCACCGGGGGAGAGGTGTTTATCCCGGACGGTGCAGTATCTGACGGCCAGAACGTCTGGCAGGCGATGGGCGGGATGCAGGTCGGTTCGATTTGGGGACACGGCAGTTATGTCGCGCCTGATTGGACCGCGGATTATCTCCATCGCGAGGCTTTGTTCATTCTCGACGAATGGTCCGGCGGCCAATTTACGCGCGGCTCTCTCTCAAGCGAACACCAGGCGGCTCTCAAACAGCGCCTCCAGGATCTGCTGCGAACGAATACCTATGACGAGGCGACGAATACCATCAAGGTCGACCCGATCCGCAAGCGTGCGTTCGAGAGCAATCTGGAACATTACAGCCAGATCTTCACAAACGGCAGTACTGAGTACGCGATCCAGAGGAATGCGCAGTCCGATTCGGTCAAGCTTCGCAAGCTTGTATCGTTCTTCTTCTGGACGTCCTGGGCCTCGACGGCTAACCGGCCGAACAACACGATATCTTACACAAGCAACTTTCCGTCTGAACCGCTCGTCGGTAATGTCCCAACAAGTTCGGCGATAGTCTGGACGGGCGTCAGCGTCATCCTGCTAATAGGTGCGATCGGAGGAATGGTGTGGTTCTACGCCGGATGGCATAAGGAGGTCGAAGAGCGCGAGACGCCCGACCAGGATCCGCTGATCGGTGAAAAGCTCACGCCGTCACAAAAGGCCACAGTCAAGTACTTTCTGGTGGTGTCACTGCTGTTTCTGCTGCAGATCGTGATGGGAATGATCACGGCCCACTATGGCGTAGAGGGGGGCGGATTCTACGGGATCCCGCTGCAAGATTATCTGCCGTACGTAGTCACCCGAACGTGGCACACACAGCTCGGCATTTTCTGGATCGCAACCGCGTGGCTCGCGGCCGGACTTTTCATCGCCCCATACATCTGCGGATATGAGCCGAAGATGCAAAAGCTTGGCGTCGATGCTTTGTTCTTCGCTTTGCTCATTGTCGTACTCGGCTCGATGGGCGGGCAATGGATGAGCGTCATGCACATGCTTGGAAACGGCGACATGTGGTTCTGGTTCGGACATCAGGGATACGAATACGTCGATCTCGGCCGCGTATGGCAGGCCGCATTATTCATCGGGTTGCTGCTGTGGCTGTTCCTGATCGCCCGCTCCGCTATCCCCGCGTTGAAAGCCGAGGCACGCGGCCGCTCGCTCGTGCTGCTCTATCTACTGACGACCGCGGGGATCGCGTTCTTTTATGCCCCCGGTTTGTTCTGGGGAATGCGTTCGCATCTGACGGTCGTCGAGTACTGGCGCTGGTGGGTCGTGCATCTGTGGGTCGAAGGTTTCTTTGAAGTGTTTGCCACAACGGTCATCGCATTTCTCTTCGCCCGGCTCAAAGTGATCCGCGCCGATCACGCCGCATATGCTGCACTGCTCTCCGGTGCGATCTATCTAAGCGGCGGCATCATCGGCACGCTCCATCATCTCTACTTCGCGGGCACGCCGACGGTCGCACTCGCATTGGGCTCGGTATTCAGCGCCCTCGAGATCGTTCCGCTGGTGTTTGTCGGATACGAAGCCCTTGAGAACATCCGGCATTCGAAGGCTCGGCCGTGGCTTTCGCAATACAAATGGGTCGTCTACTTTTTTGTCGCAGTGGCGTTCTGGAATCTGGTCGGCGCGGGCATCTTCGGATTCATGATCAATCCGCCGATCGCTCTGTATTACATGCAGGGCCTCAACACGACAGCCGTCCATGCGCACGGCGCTCTCTACGGCGTTTACGGCACACTCGGCCTTGCGCTCCTATTGTTTTGTCTGCGTGCGATGCAGCCCGAGCGTAAGTGGAACACAAAGCTGCTCTCGTTCGCATTCTGGGCGATCAATATCGGCATGCTGATGGAGATACTCTTCAGCCTTCTCCCGATCGGTTTGCTTCAAACTTATCAATCGGTAAACGAGGGGTACTGGTACGCACGAAGCCCCGAGTTCATGCAGACAAGTTTGATGCAGACGCTGCGGTGGATGCGCTTGTTTGGCGACACGGTGTTCGCGATAGGCGCGATCGCGTTCGTGTGGTTCGCCGTTGAGCTGATGATCCGAAAGCAGGAGCCGGAACCGGCCCTTGTCGCCGAACCTGCCGAGGCTTGATGGGCATCCTAACTCCTATGGCGGATATCGAGACGAGGGCGGACATCGATGAACTAATGCGGGTCTTCTATGCGCGAGCGCTCGTCGACGATGTGATCGGGTACATTTTTACCGATGTGGCGAAGCTCGATCTAGAGCACCATCTTCCTATCATCGGCGATTTCTGGGAGAGTCTTCTCTTCAGCACGCCGGCCTATTCCAAGAATGGACGAAACCCTCTGCTTGTTCACAGAGAGCTCCACGAAAAGTCGGAGCTGACGGCGGAGCATTTCCAGCGCTGGCTGGAAATATTTATTGCCACGGTCGATCAGATATTCAGCGGGGAACGAGCCGAGTTCTTGAAGCAGCGTGCGGCGGCGATCGCTGCGCGGATGCAGGAGTTCTTGGATGTCGAGGAACCTTAGACGGTCAGATCCGTCGAAATCGATAATGCGAACTCACGCAATGCAACTTGATCCCACGATCTTTCGGTGGTTTTCGGTGTATTCCGTGGTTTTGCAGTTTAGAACCATTTGGCCGCGTAGATCCGCGGTCAAAACTTTCTTCAGTCACAGATGAAACTCATTGTCCGGAAGGAAAAAGCGCTCATTTGAATTCCATTGTGCCATCCTCAACGCTCCCATACCGCAGCATGGAAAGATCCTTAAAATAATTCTGGTGGAGACGCCATGGCATCTTCGAGCCCTGGCTCGGGAGTGTGTGAAGCGCTCGCAGAACGTAACCCGACGTGAAATCCAGAACTCTCTCCGGCTTTACCGACGGATCGGTCAACCGGGCCGTGCATTGTGCGAATCCATGCCGGTCCATGTGCTTCAGCAGACGGCAGACGTACTCCGCGGTAAGATCGCACTTCAACGTCCATGATGCGTTCGTGTAGCCGAACGCGGACGCGAGGTTGGGCACGTCGCTGTACATCATTCCCTTGTAGGCGATGGTTTTCGAAAGGTCGACCGGGGCCCCGTCCACGACGAGTTGCAGCCCGGCCATCAGTTTTAGAACAAGACCGGTCGCAGTCACGATGATGTCCGCGTCGAGGTGCTCACCCGACTTTAGCTGCACACCCGTTTCCGTGAATGAGTCGATTTCGTCGGTGACGATCGACGCCTTTCCTTCGCGGATCACACGAAACAGATCCGAGTCGGGCACCAGGCACAGTCGCTGGTCCCATGGGTTGTACGGCGGTGTGAAATGCCTGATGTCGTAATCCTCCCCGAGCTCGGTCCTTATACCTTTGTTGATGAGCCGCTTCATTATCTGCGGACGTTTCCGCGACAGGACGTAAAAGAACATCTGCCGGATGACGTTTTTCCAACGCGTGAGTGTGTATGCGGCGGATTCGGGAAGCAGGCGGCGAAGGAAGTTTGCGATCGCGTCCTCGGCGGGCATCGAGACGATATACGTCGGTGAGCGCTGGAGCATAGTGACGTGCTCCGCGGTCTCAGCCATCGAGGGGACGAGTGTGACCGCGGTCGCGCCGCTGCCGATAACCACGACACGCTTGCCGGCATAGTCGAGATATTCCGGCCACTTTTGCGGGTGTACGATCTTTCCGCGAAACTTATTAAAGCCTTCCCACTCGGGCGTATAGCCATTCTCGTAATCGTAATAACCGGTGCAGAGATAGACGAAGTTACATGTGAATGTCGTCACGCCGCTGCCCGTCTCCGCTTCAATGGTCCAGCGTGCATCCTCCGACGACCACGACGCCCTCCTCACTCGATGACCATAACGGATATGTGTCTCGACATCGAACTCTCTGGCCGTGTCGTGGATGTAATTGAGGATCGCCGGCCCGTCGGCTATCGCCTTCGCATCGCGCCAAGGGCGAAACCTGTAGCCGAGTGTGTACATGTCCGAGTCAGACCGCACGCCCGGATAACGAAACAGGTCCCACGTCCCGCCCATCGCCTCGCGCCCCTCGAGTATGACGAAACTCTTATCCGGACAAGCTATCCGAAGCTGGCACGCACCGCCGATCCCGGACAGCCCCGCACCTACGATGACGACATCGACATGCTCCATATCCCAAAATTACCAGATGAGTTTGCTACGGTCACCTCGCCGGTTTCTGTACGTCGGTAGGAACGAGCTTGTACTTGAACATGATCTGTCCGATTTCGCGGGGTCGTTCGAGGACCGTCTTGTAGATCCACGTGTAGTGATCGGTCGCCCAGAATTCCATCACCTGTTTGGCCTTTAGCTCCCCCATCAACTCGCGCAGTGCACGGTATTCGAGATAGCAGACGGCGATGTGCAGGTAGGTCGATTCGAGATTTCGCGCACCTTCCGGACCTTTATCCGGCACCGTCGGGAACATCTTTTTGAACTCACCTATCGCCGCACCAAGATTCTTTTGGTCCTGGCTTACAAACCAATGCATCTGTTCGTGGACGTAGGTCGACACCAGC
>DASUSJ010000075.1:0-25499 GCA_036375155.1 Pyrinomonadaceae bacterium | reverse complement strand
TCTTCACCTGCTCGGTTTTCGGGGTCGTGCCTTTTCCGTTGCAAAGTGAGCAGGGGGTCCGGCGGCGTCCGGTGCCTTCGCAGTCAGGACACGCCTGTGAGAACTGCAAACGGCCACCTGTTCGCATTACCTGTCCCGTGCCTTTACACGTTGTGCAGGTCACCACTGGCCCGCCGGTGTCGCCGGCACCCTGACACCGCGAGCACTGCTCGCTGCGATTGACGGTGATGTTTGTCGTCAGTCCCGTAAATGCTTCCTCGAAACTCAGTGCCAGCGGCATCTCGATGTCACGGCCGCGTTTCGGTAACGGTCGTGGGGGTTCGGGCTCGCGACGAGCTCCGGCCCCGCCGCCGAACAGATCCGAGAAAATATCGCGGAAACTGGAACCACCGCCGGTTGTTGAGCCAGCGGAGAAGTCGAAACCCGAGAAATCGAACCCGGCCGCTCCACCGCCCGCGGCAGCCCCCGCGCCGAACGGAGAATCGGCGTCGAGATTCTCGTTATAGTATCCAAAGCGGTCGAACACCTTCCTCTTCTTGTCATCGGACAGAACGTCGTAGGCTTCCTGCACCTCCTTGAATTTTTCCTCGGCCGCCTTATCGTTCGGATTTACATCCGGGTGATGCTTGCGCGCCAGACGGCGGTACGACTTTTTGATCTCGTCCGCCTTTGCGTCTTTCTTGACCCCGAGGATCTGGTAATAATCTTTTTTCGCTGCCATTTCGGTTCAGTGACAAGTTTAGAGGGACAAGGGACGAGACAGGTAATTCTCATCCGACTTGTCCCTCGTCACTGCTGGCTAATTGTTATTTCTTCTCGTCTTCGACGTCGACATATTCGGCGTCGATCACATTGTCATCGGGCCCGGACGTCGTGCTCGTGTCACCGTCCGCTCCGGCGCTTGCCGAAGAGGCCTGTTCACCGCCCGCTTCTTCTCCGCCGCCGGCCGCACCGCTCTGGCTATAAAGGACCTCAGCCAGTTTGTGCGAAGCGGTTTGGAGACGTTCGAAGGCGTTGTTCATGGCATCGGGATCCGAGCCAGCCAGTGCCGTCTTCGATTCCGAGATCGCGGTCTCGATTTCGCCGCTTGCAGTGGCATCGAGCTTGTCCTTGTTCTCGGCGAACGTCTTCTCGACGCTGTAGACAAGTCCGTCCAGACGATTGCGGGCTTCGATCTCCGCCTTCTTCTTTTCGTCCTCGCCGGCGTGCGATTCCGCGTCCTTCATCATCTTGTCGATCTCTTCTTTCGAGAGACCCGATGAGGCCGTGATCGTGATCTTCTGCTCGCGGCCGGTGCCAACATCCTTCGCCGATACGTTGACGATACCGTTCGCATCGATGTCGAAAGTAACTTCTACCTGCGGTACGCCGCGCGGTGCAGGCGGGATTCCGACGAGATGGAATTTTCCAAGCGTCTTATTGTCCGCTGCCATCGGACGCTCACCCTGTAGCACGTGAACTTCCACCGACGTCTGATTGTCCGAGGCGGTCGAGAAGATCTCCGATTTGCGTGTGGGGATCGTCGTGTTACGCGCGATCATTTGAGTCATGACACCGCCGAGAGTTTCGATACCAAGCGTAAGCGGCGTAACGTCAAGAAGAAGAATATCCGTCTTCTCGCCGCCGAGAACGCCGGCCTGTACGGCCGCTCCAAGTGCGACAACCTCGTCCGGATTCACAGACTTGTTAGGTTCCTTCCCGAAAAATCCCTTCACCATTTCCTGAACCTTCGGGATGCGGGTCGAACCTCCGACGAGAACGATCTCTTCGATGTCCTTCGCCTCGAGCCCGGCGTCTTTGATCGCCTGCTCGACAGGGGGCATAAGCCGCTTCAGGAGGGGTTCGGCCAGCTGCTCGAATTTCGAGCGAGTAAGCTTCATCACCAGGTGCTTCGGTCCCGACGCGTCGGCCGTGATGAACGGAAGGTTGATCTCCGTTTCCATCGCGGACGAAAGCTCGACCTTGGCCTTTTCCGCGGATTCCTTCAGACGCTGGAGCGCCATTTTGTCGTTGTGAAGATCGATACCCTGGTCTTTCTTGAACTCATCAATGATCCAGCCGACCAGAGCTTCATCGATATCGTCACCGCCCAGGTGCGTGTCGCCGTTCGTCGATTTTACTTCGACCACGCCTTCACCGACCTCGAGGATCGAGATATCGAACGTACCGCCGCCAAAGTCGAATACGGCGATCGTTTCGTCCTTTTTCTTGTCCAGCCCGTACGCGAGTGCCGCTGCGGTGGGCTCGTTCACGATCCGGAGAACTTCCAGCCCTGCGATCTTACCCGCATCCTTTGTCGCCTGCCGTTGTGCGTCATTGAAATATGCCGGAACGGTGATTACGGCTCTATCCACCTTCGAACCGAGATAATCCTCAGCAGACTGCTTCAATTTCTGCAGCACCATAGCCGAGATCTCCGGCGGGCTGTACTGCTTACCTTCCGCGTCGATTCGCACATCGCCGTTGCTGGCCTTTTCGACCTTGAACGGTACCTGTTTGATCTCCTCTTTTACCTCGTCATATTTTCGGCCCATGAAACGCTTGATGGAATAAAGCGTGTTCTCGGGATTTGTTACGGCCTGCCGCTTGGCGACCTGCCCAACCAATCGGTTGCCGTCCTTGCTGAAGGCCACGACAGACGGTGTGGTTCGGCCGCCCTCGGAGTTGGTGATGACAACCGGTTCGCCGCCTTCCATTACCGCGACCACCGAGTTCGTCGTACCTAAGTCTATGCCTATGATTTTGCTCATCCTCTAATCTCCACTTATTTAATATAGCGGGCTCCTTATCTCTATAAACGTATGACTTGAGCCTGATGCGAGTATAATAGTTGAGTCCTTTACTGTCAAATTTTTTTCGGTTTCTTAGACGGGGCTATGCAAGGCAGTATTTCCTTGACCTTTCGGCCATTTTTTTTCAGAATTAGACATCTCATCAAACAGATACTCAACGCACTAAGACGGGACGAGATAGTCCGGAAGCACCAAATTGTCGACTGAAAAACCAAATCCGCCGGTCGAAACAGAAAACGTATTGAACGACGTCCAGTCAATCGGGCGGATCGTTACCGTTCCGGCGATTCTGAAGGCCGTCGCCGAGCTGACTAAAATGCGGTTCGTCGTGATCGCACGTGTAACCGACCGGCGGTGGATCGCCTGCGCGGTGCTTGATGAAATGGACTTCGGTCTTCCGCCTGGCGGTGAGCTCGAGGTCGCCACAACCCTCTGCAGCGAGGTCCGCGATCAGCGCACCCCCATCGTTATCGAGCATGCGAGCGAGGATTCGGTCTACTGCAACCATCCGACACCAAAGAAATACGGGATAGAGAGCTATATCGCCGTCCCGATCATTCAAAAGAACGGAGAGTTTTTCGGTACCCTTTGCGCTGTCGATTCCCGACCTGCCGATCTGTCGAATCAGATCATTGTCGACTCCCTGAGACTTTTCGCTGAGCTCATCGCCGACGAGATTGAGAACGCGAACTCTTACGCAGCTCTCGTAGACAGTGAAACAAAGCGTCGGGAATCGGAGAATCGCATCCGCGCCGTAACGGACGCGATGCCCGGCCTGATTTCTTATATCGACACGAATTACTGCTACCAGTTCGTGAACCAGGCTTACACCGATTGGTTCGGATTAAAGGCTGAGAATATCATCCGAAAGCCTTTGTGGGAGGTACTAGGCAGAGAGGCGTTCGATAATCTCAAGCCGCATATCGACGCGGCACTGGCGGGAAAAACCGAGATCTTTGAATCAGAGATAAAGTATCGAGTGGGTGGAAAACGCTTCATCCGTGCCAGCTATACACCGGATATCCTGGATGATGAGGTTCGCGGCATTTTCGTTCTCGTCGTCGACATTTCGGAAGAGAAGCGGAGCCAGGATGCGATAAGGCGGAGCGAAGAAAGGTATCGTGCGTTCATCCGGCACAGCACCGAGGCTATATGGAGGTTCGAGCTTACGGAACCGATCCCCATCGATCTGCCTACGGATGAGCAGATCCGGCTCGCCTACAAGCACGGTTACCTCGCTGAGTGTAACGATGTGATGGCCCGGCAGTACGGTTTCGCATCGGCCGCGGATATCGTGGGCGCCCGCATGTCGGAGCTCCTCGTCGAAGACGATCCCAAGAATCTCGAATTCCTTCGCACGTTTCTTGAATCGGGCTATAACGTCACCGAGGCTGAGTCACACGAGAAGGACGCGGAAGGTAACGACCGCTATTTTCTTAATAATTTTGTTGGGATAGTCGAAGGTGGCCGGCTGCTCCGAGCATGGGGAACTCAGCGTGACATAACGCTAGCGAAGGCAGCAGATGAAGCCACAGCGCGGCTCGCTGCCATCGTCGTATCATCCGAAGACGCCATCATCAGCAAAGACCTTACCGGTACTATAACCAGCTGGAACGTAGGGGCGACAAAGATGTTCGGCTACAAAGCTGAAGAAGTCATCGGCAAGCCGGTGTCCATCCTCACACCGCCCGATCGAGTCGATGAATCGGCGGATATCCTGCGAAAGATACGTCGCGAGGAAACCGTCGAGCATTACGAAACCGTCCGCCGGCGTAAAGACGGCTCCGACTTTATTGCCTCACTAACCGTCTCGCCTATCCGCAACGCGGACGGCAACGTAATCGGGGCGTCCAAGATCATCCGCGACATCACCGAACGCAAACGCATCGAGGAATCGATCCATCAGAATCAAGCGATGCTCACGCTCGCAATGCAGAGCAGCGGCATGGGCGTCTGGGAACTGGACATCGCGACCGATACCGTTTCGTGGAGCGAAGAGCTTGAGGCTATCTTCGGTCTGGAAAAAGGGGGATTCGGGGGAACGCAGCAGCATTTTTTTGAACTGGTGCACGAGGATGATCGCGATGCTGCCTGGGCCGAGATCCAGGCCGCCATCGCCGAACGTCGTCCCTATAGCATCGAGTTCCGGTTCCACCACACCGACGGCAGTACCCGGTGGATGGAGGGACGCGGTGAAGCAGTTTATTCGCAGAAGGGTGAACCGGTTCGGCTCTACGGCGTAGGTATCGACATTACGGAACGAAAAACGGCCGAACGAGCTTTGCGGGACAGCGAACAGCGATTCTCCCGCTTCATGCATCATCTCCCGGGCCTGGCATGGATCAAGGATCTGGACGGCCGTTATGTCTACGCGAACGAGGCGGCCGAAAAGTCGTTTGGTGTTTCCGGCCCTCGGTTGTACGGAAGGACCGACGAGGAAATCTTCCCGGCGGAAACAGCCGAGCAATTTCGTACGCACGACAGGCGAGCGCTCCAAAGCGGGACCGGCATTCAAATAGCGGAGTCGCTGGTGACGGACGACGGGCTCGTGCACCACTCGATCGTCAGCAAGTTTCCGATCGCTGGCGCTGAGGGAACAACCGCATTGATCGGCGGTATGGCGATCGATGTCACCGATCAGAAACAGGCGGAAGAGGCTCTTCGACAGCGGATGGCGTTTGACGAAGCGGTCATGCGGAACATGGGTGAGGGACTCTACACCCTGGATGCGAACGGTCTTGTGACGTCGATGAATCCGGCCGCTGAAAAACTTCTCGACTGGACATTCGAAGAGCTCAGCGGCAAGAACCTTCACGAGCTCACGCATTACAAGCATAAAAACGGAACGCCGTTCCCGGTCGAAGACTGTGTGATCCTCAAGGTCCGGCGGGAGGGCATCTCCCTGATCGATCAGGAGGATGTGTTTATTCGTCGTGACGGGACGTTCTTCGACGTGCTTTACAGCGCGTCGCCTCTGATGGAAAACGACCAGATAACCGGCCTGGTTGTTGTTTTCACAGACATTTCGGAACGAAAGCGCGCCGAGCAGCGCCTCGAGCTTCAGGAAGAGATCAGCGAGTGCATCCGGACAGTGAACACGCCGGCCGCGCTTCTGCACTCGGTATCGACCGCCGTAGGAAAGTGGCTCGGCGTAAAGCGAGCTTTATTCAACGAGATCGATCTCGATAACGATCGCGAAACCGTCCACAACGACTATTGTGCGGAAGGCGTGACGTCGGTAGCCGGCGTCCACGCGATCTCGGAGTATAGTCCCGTCACCTCGCGGGAGATTCAGGACGGAAAGACGATAATCAACTGCGACTCGAAAACCGATCCCCGCACCGCGGCGCATTACGAGAGATCCTACGAACCAAACGGAGAGCGTTCGTACATCGCCGTGCCTCTGCTGCGGAGTGGAGTGTGGGTGGCATCTTTGTGGGTCAGCGACGATAAGCCGCGCGACTGGGATAAGCAGGATGTTTCGCTTCTTGAGACCGTCGCTGAACGAACGTGGGCGGCCGTCGAAAAAATGCGGATCGATGCCGCTTTGCGGGAAAGTCAGGAACGATTCTCGAAAGCCTTCAGCTCCGGACCCCTTGTATTCACTCTCTCTTCACTCAAGGACGGACGCCTCGTTGAGGTGAACGAAACTTTTGTCGAAGTTACCGGATACTCACGCAGGGAGGCGATAGGAAAAACATCGCTGGAACTAGGACTGTGGAGCGATGAGAACGACCGTAACGAGGAGATGCAGGCCGTCCGGGAAAAGGGCCACGTTCGAAATCTCGAATACAGTTTTCGCACTCGCAAGGGCGACGAAATTATCGGTTTGCTTTCGGCCGAAAAGATCGAGATCGGCGGCGAGCCTTTCGCCTTGTCCGTTATCCAGGATATTACCGCCCGCAAACGTGCCGAAGAGGCTTTACAGAAATCCGAGCTGAAGTACCGCGGTTTGTTCGAATCGATCGACGAGGGGTATTGCATCATCGAAGTCATCTTTGACGATAATGACCGGCCCGTCGATTACAAGTTCATCGAAGTCAACACAGCGTTCGAGCGCCAGTCGGGATTGAAAGACGTGACCGGCAAACGGATGCTCGAATTCGTAACCGATATCGAAAGTCACTGGCTGGAGAACTATGGCCAAGTCGCAAGGACCGGCGAGCCGATCCGGTTCGCTAACGAATACAAATCGCTGAACAGATGGTTCGACGTCTACGCCTTCCGACCGGCAGACGCGATCGCGAACCGCGTTGCGGTTGTTTTTACAGACGTTACCAGCCGGATCCGGGTCGAGGAAAGCCTTCGGGAAAGCTCCGAGTTCAACCAGGACGTTATCGATTCGATCGCCGCGCATATAGCCGTCCTCGATGAGACCGGTAAGATCACGGCGGTGAACAAGGCTTGGCGTCAATTCGCGGTCGACAACGGAGCCGATTGGACGATGAAAGGCGTCGGAGTCGGTACCAACTATCTGGAAGTCTGTGAGACGGCGAAGGGTGAGTTTGCCGAGGATGCAGCACCCATCAGTAAAGGTATCCGGATGGTCCTTGACGGGGAGACGGACTTTTTCTCGGTAGAGTATCCGTGTCACTCGCCGACCACCGAGCGGTGGTTCCTGCTGACGGTTTCCCCTCTCACTCGCACCGGCGGAGGCGCGGTCGTCTCCCATCAGAACATCACCGAGCGGAGACTGGCGGAAGAGAAGATCCGCGAATCGGAGGCTCGGTTCAGGACAATGGCGGATCAGGCGCCGGTGATGATCTGGGTGACTGACGCCACGGGTCACTGCACGTTCCTCAGCCAATCCTGGTATCAGTACACCGGACAGACGGACGAAACCGGGCTTGGATACGGACGGCTCAATGCGGTCCATCCGGATGACCGCGTGCGAGCCGAGCGGAATTTCATCGAAGCGAACTCAAGATGCGAAGCTTTCAGTTCCGAATACCGATTTGCCAATGCCGCCGGCGAGTACCATTGGGCGATCGACTCGGCACAGCCGAGATTTGACGCATCAGGAAACTATCTCGGCTACATCGGTTCCGTCGTCGACATCCACGAAAGGAAGCTCGCGGAAGACGCTCTCGTCCGGGCGGAGCGCAAGGCGTCCGAAGAATACCAGGCGCTTCTGTCCCGCATTGTCCCGCTTGCCGCCACGCTCGGTCGTGCCCGCGACATGACGTCGATCTATCGGGCCGTTCGCGAGTTCATTTCCGCGTCGATGCCGTGCTCGGGATTTTTCGTCTCGTTCTACGAACCCGAAACCAGCATGCGGCTGGCCGCCTACGTGTGGGGCGAGGGCGAGGAGGTCGATGTCTCCGAGCTTCCGCCGATGAAACTTCATGAGGGTGGTGGGGCGAACTCACGAGCGGTTTTCGAAAAGAGGACGATCATCACGAATGACTACTGGCAGGACATGAAAAAGCGACCGCACGTTATCCTTCGGGAAAACGGTCGCGATCCGCTGTCGTCGTTGATCGTGCCGATGATGATCAAGGACAACGTGCTCGGCACTCTGGAGGTTCAGGCACTTGAGAACCACGCATTTAATCGGGAGCACGCGGTAGCACTCGAGATGGCGGCCAACCTCGCGGCCGTCGCGATCGAGAACGTGAGGCTCATCGACACTGAGGCGGCGATGCGTGAAGCAGCAGAAGCGGCGAACCGTGCAAAGGACGAATTTCTTTCGGTACTGTCGCATGAGCTGCGAACGCCGCTGAACGCAATGCTTGGCTGGGTGAGAATGCTCAAGGCCGGCGTCCTCGACGAAGAAAATGCGGAACGCGCCCTCGAGGTGATAGAACGCAACACCAGACTCCAGAGCAGCCTGATAGAGGACCTTCTCGATGTCTCGCGAATCATCTCCGGCAAGATGCGGATCGAGACCGAGCTTGTGGATCTGACATCGGTTGTGCGAACTGTCTCGGAAACGATACAGCCTCTGGCGGATGCCAAGGGAGTGCGTTACAGCTTTTCATGCGGTACCGAAGCGGTCCTTCTTACGGCTGATGCCGTTCGGCTGCAACAGGTCGTCTCCAACCTCTTGCAGAACTCGATCAAATTCACTCCGTCAGGCGGGAGCATCGATATATCACTGGCGCGCGCTGGAACGGAGGCGATCCTAAAAGTGAGCGATACGGGTGTTGGCATCGAACCCGAGTTGCTGCCGCACATTTTCGATCGTTTCCGGCAGGCTGACGCCTCGGCCCGCCGCAATTTTACGGGCCTTGGGCTCGGTCTAACGATCGTTCGGAATATCGTGGAGCTTCATGGCGGAACTATCGAGGTCGAGAGCGATGGCAAAGACCGCGGTTCGGTTTTCACAGTGAAGCTTCCGCTTGCCGCGGATTTTTACGGTGACTTGGAAGCCGCGCAACTCGTTGAGAGGGCTCCAGGCGGTGTACTCGCTGGGAAGAGCATTCTGCTTGTTGACGACGATGTCGAGAACCTGCTGCCCTTGAAGATATTTCTGGAGAACGAAAAAGCGGACGTTACGCCCGCGGAGAGTGCGACCGTCGCGCTCCGGCATCTCGCCGAACGTGAGTTCAGCCTGATGATCACCGACATCGGCATGCCGGACATCGACGGTTACGAGTTGGTCTCGCGCCTCCGCTCGATTGGCGGAAGAAACTCCTCACTGAAAGCGATCGCGCTTACCGCGTACGCGTCGCTCGACGATCGCGAGCGTGCACTTGCCGGCGGTTTCCACGCTCATCTCGCCAAACCTGTAAATTACGACGAGCTGCTGGCAACGATCGAAAAGATCTCGATCAGCAACGGCCATTAACGTTTACTTCACGTAGGCGGACGGTACGGGCACATCGGTCGTCAATCCGAACTGCAAGATCGTCGCTCCTCCATCGCCGCTGCGACGGATATACCATATTCCGTGACGGAATACCGCGATGTCGGTCTTCCTGTCACCGTCGTAATCGGCTGGCACCGGAATATCGCCGTCCAATCCCCACGAAACTATAGACGCTGAACCTGTCCGACTCTCAAAGATGTACCAGACACCGTCGCGAAATACGGCATGGTCGGTTTTCTGATCGCCGTCGTAATCCGCAGGCACGGGTTTGTCCGATTGCAGCCCAAACTGAACAGAAGCGGTCGGCAGCTCGGCCTGGTATCGAACGTACCATGTGCCGTCGCGAAAGACGGCGATGTCACTCAAACGATTGCTGTCGTAATCCGCCGGGATCGGTTTATCCGAACTAATACCGAACTGGCTTGCCCGATATGAGCCGTCGGAACTCTTGAGCAGGTGCCATATCCCGTCTCGAAAGACGCTCAGATCGGCCCGACCATCGTTATCAAAATCCGCGGGCACCGGCTTATCGTTTGCGATGCCAAACTGGTTGACGGTGTAACCGCCGGTTGAGCTCTTCAGGACGTACCAGACACCGTCACGATACACCGCCGTATCGATACGGCTGTCGCCGTCATAGTCGGCCGGAACTATCGTATCGGTATTCAATCCCCAATTGATCGCTGAGTACGTACCGTCGCTGCTGTTGAGAATCCACCACGTTCCAGTTTCGGGACGGAAAATAGATATGTCCGCCTTTCGGTCTCCGTCAAAATCAAACGGCACCGCACGCGATTGAGCGACCGGTTCGAGCTTGAACGCAACGATATCGGTCGATTGGTCGGGAATGTAGGATTCACCCGCGATGTACACGTTCCCCTGTGCATCGAGCAGTATCGACCGCTGGCCGCTTTGAGGTCCGTACTCTACGAGAGCGTCGCCGCCGAGGAACGGATTCCCGAAACGGTATGTCCAATCCGGGGTCCCGTTCGCCGTGTACTTAATGAGCTGGACGTCAGCATTGGCGAAGCCTTCGGATGTCACAGCGAGATAAACGTTTCCATCGTCGTCGAGCGTAACCTTCGGGTCGCCGTCGTAATCGTCGTCGGAAGGACCGTCATAGATGTGTGACCATAGGATCTCGGCTTCTCCGTCAAGTTTCGCGACGAACGAGTCGACATTGTAAGAGACGTCATCGAAAAGCATGCCGCTGAAAATGATGTTTCCGTCCGGTGCGAGCCGTATCGTTTCCGGGAAGATGCTCTGTCCTGCGCTTATCGAACTCAGGCTCCGCGTCCAAACGGTATCGCCGGTGCCCCCGGCGATCTTGTGAATGAAGGAGTTCGATACCGAAAAGTCGTAGGTTTCCCCGAGCACCAGCACATCACCCGCCGAGGTAATCTCCAGACCGTAGCCTTCGTCAGAATCGTCCGTCGAAGAGTTGAACCGATTGAGCCACAGCTGATCCCCGGCCGAGTTGTACTTTATCGTGACGATGTCCTCGCTACCGCCCGCGGAGGTCCGGTTGGAATAACCGGTAACGTAGACGTTGCCGTTTGCGTCGACCTCAACCTCGTTCAGGATCTCGCCGTTGCCACCTGAGAAACGCTTCGCCCAGACCTGGTCGCCATTAGAGTTGTATTTCACCGTCGCATAATTTGCGAACGTTCCGACCCCCCAGGAATATCCGGCTACATAAACATTTCCCGCTGCGTCCACCTTTAGCGAACGCGCAAAATCGTCGTAACCGGGATTGCCACCATAGAACTTCGTCCACAGCAGATCGCCCGCGGAGTTGTATTTGAGCAGCACATAGTCATAGCTGTTCAGTGCCGGATTCGAGACATTCGTTATGTATGCATAACCGGTAATGTAAATATTACCTGCGGCATCGACGACCATATCTCTTAGCGAATCCTTATAGCTGCCTGGTCCGTCGAAGCTTCGTGACCAGACGCGATTACCATTGGAATCAGTCTTGAAAAGCACGATGTCAGTGTCGCCGCTCGTATCGCTCTCGGTAAAGGATGTACCGCCGACATAAACATTGCCAGCTGCATCGCGTCCGATGAGCGCACCGTATTCACCAAGCTGCGCGGCATTGTCGAAATAAGTGGACCAGGCGAGCGTCGGCTGATTCGCCGGTGGCGGTGGCGGAGGAGGAGGCGGCCCGGCAGCGATGAAATTAAGTACTTCATCCTCGACTATGCCTTCCCAGATAACGGCCGGTGGGAAAAATTGATAGTTCGTAAGCGATGGCGTGAGTTCGACGTGGCTTCCCCAGGGTATCGCCGCGAACACATAGTTGCCCATTTCATCGGTCAACACCGTTCGGGTAGTGTCATCGTCGGCGTTAAAAAGAGTCATCGTCACGCCGGCCATTCGGACTCCGTTCTGATGCGTGACGTGGCCGGAGATCATCACTGGGGGCAGTTCGCCCTCGGTCCGGGCGACGGCTCGCCGCTGCCCCGGCCGTCGACAGTCTCGTTGGAGCGACCTTTTATCGATCCTGGTAAATCTTGTCGTTTCGCTTCTCGGGTCGGCACACGGCACGGATTGGGCGATCGAGTTGGAACCAAACACGAGAATAGAGACAAAAAGGCAGACGCCGACTACCAATTTCTCCTGCGTTATGCGCAACGCCGGGATGCTGTCGGAAAACATAAACCCTCCGTATTATGTCGTGAGCAGAATGAGCCGTAGCTGGCTGCATCCTTGTACACCGTGTCCTAAAAGTGCGAGAAAAGACACGCAAAGCGCCGGGTTTTTCGCGGGCGCATCAACCACATCGCCTGCCAGAAAAAGGGTAAAGGGCGATGCACCGTGTATACAGTGCAACGACAGTGCCGCATGAAGAAGAACCTGTTTAGGGGGGTTATCGGATGTCCTGCTCGGCCTCACGCATCAGCCGTGCGACGTGAAAGATATAGTGGATCCCGGAAGCGAACGCGAGAAGGACCACCATGAAGTATGTCGTCGGCAGATAGAATCCATAGCCCGTAACGGCCGCAAGCAGTATCATCCCGACCGCTATCACCTGCACGAGCGTGCTCAGCTTCCCAAGCCAGGAAGGCTTAAATCCGCGAAAGCCTGTCATGATGTTTATCGCACCCGCCACGGCTATTATCAGAACGTCGCGGCCGATGACGGCGGCAGTCACCCAGAAAGGCACGGGTAGATGACGTACCGGCGACAGAACATTCGGCATCGTCAGGATGATGAACGCGGTCGTCATCAGAAGCTTGTCGGCGATCGGATCGATTATCGTGCCGAGCTCGGACTCCTGATTAAAACGACGCGCCAGAAAACCGTCGATTCCGTCCGACACACCCGCGATCACGAATACGACCAGCGCCCACGTGCTATAGCCGTAATACAGCAAGCTTGCAAAAACCGGGATCAGGGCCATTCGCAAAAAGGTAAGAAGGTTGGGGATGGTCAGGATGGAATTCATTTTCGATTTGCGATCTCGATCTGCGACGGCCAGTTCCTAACCAGCACTTACTTTGCGTCTTCGCGTCTTCGCGTGAAAAGTGGTCGTAGGATTGGGAAGCTCGGTTTTCACGCAAAGACGCTAAAGACGCAAAGTGATCCAACTGTGAGAATCGAAAACCTAACTACTCAGATTTCAGCTCAAGCAAACTTATCTCCGGGGGGCATTGATATCTGATCGGGAGAACAACGGTGCCGATACCACGCGTGATGTAGATCTGAGATTCTTTCCGGCGATGTAGACCGCTAGAGAGCTTTCGCTTCGGCAACAGACGTCTTTCCGGATCTCGCACTTTCACCTGACCGCCGTGCGTGTGTCCGCTCAGCGTCAAGTCCACGCCGTATCGAGTTGCTTGCCGGAAAATGATCGGGTTGTGCGCGAGCAACACCTTCATCTCATCGGGGAAGGAGCCCTTCAACGCCGCCGGTAGGTCTGTTTTTCCGACCATATGATCGTCCACTCCGGACAACCAAACGGACGCACCGCGCGCTTCAAAACGAAAACCTTCGTTTACGAGCATACGGATTCCGGCCTCCCGAAATCGTTTCACGACCAATGCCGGGTCGGTCCAATGATCGTGATTCCCGAGACATCCGAAAGTTCCAAACTCCGCCTTCAGCTCCCCCAATGCTCTCGCGACCGGCGCAATATACTTCTTTTCGTGAGAAACGTAATCACCCGTCAGAACGAACACATCGGGTTTGAGGCGGTTTGCGATCTTAACGGTCCGCTCTATGTGTTCGAGGTTCGTGAACGGGCTGTGATGAATATCGGAGAGATGGATTACCTTCAACCCGTCGAGCTTCTTCGGCAGGCGGGGCAGCTTTATCTCGACTCGCTCGAGGGACAGGCTGTTTGCTTCGTCGATGGCATCCTTCGCGATCTTGGAAACATTTCCTGCCAGCTCACGAAGCGGCTTCTCCGCCATGACCAGCGAATTGATGCGCTCGGAGATCCGTGTTCGTCGTTGTCTCGCAAGTTTCATCGGCCCAGTTAGTATATCGTTCCGATTCGGAGTTGTCAGTCGGTCGGAGCCGGCAAGATGGCACCCTGATCTGTGCCGCGCTTTTTCGAATTTGGGTTTTGCTTTGCGCCCTTAGCGATCTCTGCGTGAGATTCTTCTTTCCTCTCACGCAAAGCTCGCTAAGGACGCAACGGAAGAAAGAAGAATCTCACGCAAAGATCGCTAATGACGCAAAGATAAGCGATCGACACCAGCAGCCCAACTAGAACACTACTGCCGGGAAAATTCACTTTACAAATCTTCGCTTTAAAGACAGAATACCGTCCTCAAAAACTAAATACCGACTCAAAACAGGAGGCTCCCATGAAGATTTCCCTGCGACGATTCGTGTTTTCCACGATCTTCGTTCTTCCTTTCTTGTTTCTCGCAGATGCTCAAGATCTTGACGATGTCACCATCTCAGGCAAGATCCTCGATTCAAACAATCTTTACATTTTAGGTGCGACAGTTACTGCGACGCACACGGAATCTGGTGCGGCGCGCTCGTTCACGTCGGATGACGAAGGCCGCTATCGACTCGTCGAATTAAAACCCGGCGTCTATAAGATCACGGTCGCAGCTCCCGGATTCGGAGTACAGGAGACTGCGGATCTGCATACCGTATCCGGCCAGAATCTGCAGCTAGATTTCACTCTCTCGCCTGCCGACGTTAAAGCCGCCACGACTGTGACCGTGAGTGAGGAGGATGTTCCGCTGGTCGACACGACCCGAACTGTCGTCGGCGGTACCGTTTCTCAACGCGACATCGAAGAGCTTCCGAACAACACACGTAACGCGCTTGATCTTGTTTTCATTCTCGGAGGTGTGACCGAAGAGGGTTTATCGGTCCGCGACGCCGCGGAAGATCGCGCACGACCGAACGGTGACAGCAACAACGATCCCCGGCCGTCGCCGGTGGAATCCGGGATCTTCTCGCTGTCCGGCGGAGCAGCCTATTCGAACAACATCACGATCGACGGACTCGATAACAATGACGACCGTCTCGCACAAGATCGCTTTCAGCCGTCGGTCGACGCGATCGCTGAGGTACAGGTAATTACCAATCAGTTTTCCGCCGAGTACGGACGGGCGTCAGGCGGACGGGTCAACATCCGAACGCGCGGCGGGACGAACAAATTCCGAGGCCGCGCTTATCTATATTTTCGAGACGATAACCTTAACGCTAACACGTTCAACAACAACAGGCGGGAACTAGCCCGGCTGCCTTTTACCGAATACAACCCGGGTTTCACATTCGCCGGCCCGATCCCGTTTGGCTATTTCAAGAAGCGTACTTTCTTTTTCGCGTCGTACGAATACAACAATCTGGCCGACACGACACTTATTGACACCGTTGTACCTTTGCAAGCCAATCCGCATTTCGCGCTCCCCGCCTACAACAGCGGGGCGCCCCGATTCGAAGCCCTCATGTCGCTGACGCCCGGTGCGGCACCCGCTGAATTTGCACCATACGTGGCGACGATAGCCACACCCTCACTGAAACACATCTTCAGCACGCGCGTGGATCACAATTTTGGAGACCGGCATAACATTAGTCTCGGCCTGCAGCTTGGAAATCAGCGCAGCACGCGCCAGTTCAGATCAGCAACGAGCCGGTTGGAAGAAGCCCTTCTCGGGTCGAGTCGAGACACCGATGCCTACAACCTCACCGACAACTATGTTTTGAACTCAAAGATCGTCAACCAGTTTCGATTCCAGTTTTCGCGGTTCAAGCCTAACTTTGCCTCGGCGAATCCGCTCGATCCGGTCGTCTTGATAACGCTAAACGACACGCTGAGCGGGGCCGACAGTCGCAGCGGCACATTGATCGCCGGAAATTCGACGAGCGCGGTCAATTTCAGTTTCCCCGGAACAAGGGAGGAAAAGCGTCTACAGCTCCAGAACACTTTGACCGTGATCGCCGGCTCGAACACGCTCAAATTCGGCGCGGATGTGCAGTCGATCGATTCCGATTTTCTTGATCTTCAGGATGCGACCGGAACTTTCAATTTTCTCTCCGTACGAAATTTCCTTGATAACAACGTCGGTCGATATAGACGGAATTTCGGCCGGCAGACCGGTCAAAAGAATACGTACTACAGCGTATTTGTTCAGGATGAATGGCGAGTACGGCCGACCGTGACGGTAAGTCTCGGGCTCCGATATGAAAAAGAGACCATCATCGGTGACAACAACAACTTCGGCCCGCGTGCCGCCATCGCGTACTCTCCATTCAGGGGAGGCAAAGCGGTTGTCCGTGTGGGTGGCGGCATCTTTTATAACCGGATATTGCTTCGGACTTTCGATGACGCGAACCTCACGGAGTCGCGTCGAAGTTACGATAGCAATCGCCTGCCGGGGCCGACGTCGACCCAGAATTTCCTTTGCTTTGCCGCGGCAGAATCTGTTTACAATTCGGCAAGATGCCAGTTTCTTCGCCTCGTGAATTTTCCTAATGCGCTTTCGCTTGAAGAGCTGGTAGACATCGAAGACTCCCTGCGTGCATCGGGTGCTCTTACACCCAGCCAAACTGGTTTCTCGGCGCCCGCGAACAACCTTCGCCGGATCGATCCGAATATCAAGGTTCCCGAAAGCTATCAGTTCAACGCTGGATTCGAGCAGGATATCGGGCGCGGTTTCGTTTTCGAAACCAATTACACATTCAACCGAACGGTCCGGCTGTTTCGCGAATTCAATGCGAACCCCTACAACCTGCCGGAGGGATTCCGCGACTATAACGACTATCTTGTAAATGGCTTCAGCAGTCCCACCCTTCGTTTCGTCAACGGTGATCCCAACGATACGAACGGCGTTTCGACCTCGGGTGGCGTCACTACGGTAAACCTGGCTTCACGAAATCCATCGACCGCGGCGGCGACTCCGATCGGACGAGCCAGAGCGGCGCTCCTGGTCGGCCTCGGACGTCGGCTCGGGAGCTCCTTTCCCGCCCAGCTCGACCACGTTGCTTCGATCGGCCGGGCCGACTATAACGGTCTCATACTCGAGCTTCGTCAGCGGTTCCGAAAACTGGGCTACGGATTTGGGGCCTCTTTTCGAGCTGCATATACGCTTTCCGAAACGAAGGATGATGGAGCCAACAATACAAGCAACCCGGCGGACATCTTCGATTTTTCTGCTGACTTCTCCCGCTCGCTGCAAGACCGTCGTCACAGATTTTCTTTCGCCGGAACGTTCGCGCTACCACGATGGCTGGGAGGGATAAAACTGTCACCCGTCTTACGCCTAGGTTCGAGCGCACCATTCAACATTTCGAACGGGTCCGGAGCGGCCAACGACCGAAATCTGGACGAGGTGAGCACGGACCGTCCGAATTTCAGCGGGAATCTGGACGACCTCGTATGGCGAGAGCGCGATTCCCCTTTCCCGCGATCCGTTTTCGATCAGTTTGCTTTCGCACCGATCGGGAGTGCGGGAAATTTACCGCGGAATGCCGGCAAAGGGCCGGGACTTTGCCTCTTTGACTTGAACGTGACGCGGGAATTCAGATTTTCCGAGCGGTTTCGTTTGAGGCCCAGCGGCGAGATCGGTAATGTCTTCAACAGCACGGTCTTCACGTTCGGATCGGAATTCATAAACTTCAATCCGACAAATGCGGAGCAGGTAGCTAGTTTCCAGCAGGAATTTCTAGTTCCGTCCAGAACGCTTCGAAATCGACAGATCCGTCTAGGTTTGAGGTTTGATTTCTAAGAATTGATGGCAGCCGCCGGTGCTCTGAAGGGCACCGGCTCGGTGGCATTCGGTCAAATTGACGTAACAGAAAATTGCTGACGGCGGAAGCCCAAATGTGGTAACTTTGACGTGTTGAACATCCTTGTTCACCCCGCCTATGAGCCAAGCAATTGAGAGCACGGGCGTGCTCACCGAAGTCTCCATCGAGTCGGTCCTTCTCGACGCCGATCTTTTCGTCAAATACAGTTCAGCGGACAAAGCTTACAAGCTGCTTCATGATTCGCTGGAGCGCAGTCCGCGTTCGATCGCGCTGCGGGAAAAGCTACGCGACATCTGTCTCAAGCAGAAGAATCTAAACGAGGCGGCACGCCAATGTCTGGCGCTGGTGAGCCTGTATATCGGCCGCGAGGAGTTTGACCTCGCCTACGACCGGCTTCAGGAAGCGAAACTGCTTGATCCGCGTGTTTCGGTCGCTCCTGGGCTTGAAGCCATCCGCCGGGCGAGACGGCCGGATTTTGCCGTCAACCGTGATCGCTCTCCGCAGAAAGTTCGTACCGACGTTACATTCGCCGGACATCTCGGATACGTCAGTATCTTCGACGCAGTGCAGGTGATAGAGAGTGCAAAGATGACCGGGCTGCTGGTTATCAAATCCGACATGCATCTCGCGAACGTCTCTTTCAATGACGGCAAGATCGTCGACGCTGAGTGCAATGGGCATAACGGGCACAGTGCGTTCCGCGAGATCATTGAGATCAACAGTGGAACATTTGAATTCACGATCTCCGAGAACGAGTTTCCGGTAGTTATAAACGTTGTCAGCAACACCAACTTCCTGCTCGATGTGCTGACCGAGCTCGACAACGAGCGTGCTGAGCAACAGGGCCTGGTGTGAAGGGGGAAGGGTGAAGGGTGAGCTATGAAGTATGAAGTATGAGCTATGAATTATGAATTGTGAATTATGAGAGATGAATTATGAGGTCGTCCTTCCGTTCAGCCTCACGGTTCACATTCCCGCTTCACACTTCACACTTCACACTTCACCCTTCACCCCTCACCCTTCACACTTCACCCTTCACACTTCACACTTCATACTTCACCTTGGCCCCTCATACTTAATCTTGACTTAAGCATTTGTTTTACCCCAAAATATAGTGCACCTCCGGTTCCCCTAGCACTATAGAATGTTTAAGCTCCAACGATTAGAAATCACTGGCTTCAAGTCTTTCGCGGACTACACCGAGATCGTCTTCACTGGGAATGGAATAACCGCAGTCGTCGGCCCTAACGGCTGCGGAAAATCGAATGTCTCCGACGCCATCTCGTGGGTGCTGGGCGAGCAGCGCGCCAAATCCCTGCGCGGCGGCGAGATGAAGGACGTTGTATTTCAAGGTTCGCGCAATCGGAAGCCGAGCGGGATGGCTGAGGTCGTGCTGCATCTAGTGCGCGACACCGAGACTTTCGACATTGACGAGAACGAGTTGGAAGACATCGACGAGACGCTTAATGCCCTCGACGACCACGCGGTCGATGTCGACGCCCTCGAGGCCGAGACAATCGACGAGCCGGAAACGGTCGAGGCAATCGCGGAGATAAGCGCGGGCGCGGACGGTGAGATCGACGCCGAAACCAATGGTTTCGACGCTGAAGGGTTCGAGGTCGAAAAGGTTCAGGCGGCGCAGGTCGGATCGATCCAGACCGTAGAGCGGACTATCAAAACGAAGCGCCACTGGCGTCCGCGTTCGTTCGCCCTGGATTTTGCACCTGGCGAAGCCGTTTCGGTAACCCGTCGGCTGTACCTCTCGGGCGAGAGCGAATATCAACTCAACGGCAAGACGTGCCGGCTTCGTGATATTCAAGATCTCTTTGCGGGAACGGGTCTCTCCGGTGCCCATTACGCGATCATCGAGCAGGGACGCATCGGCCAGATACTCTCTGCAAAACCTTCGGATAGGCGAAATCTCATCGAGGAAGCTGCCGGTATCTCAAAGTTCCGCACCCGGCAACGCGCCGCCGAAACGCGGCTTGATTCTGCACGAACGAATCTCGGACGCATTTCCGACATTGTTTCCGAGATCGAGAAACAGGCGAACTCGCTCCGGCGTCAGGCGTCGAAAACGCGACGCTACCTGGTATTGCAGGAAGAATTTCGGGTCCTGCTTCGGCAGCTCTTTGCGGCCGAGGGCCGCCACCTCACGTCCGCCATAGAGAATTTCGAGAAACAGCTCACCGAAGCGATCGAGGTCGAGCACAGTTTTGCTGCTCAGGTCGCCGCAAAGGAAGAGGAGTTTCGCGAAGCAACGCAGCGGGCGCGATTTGTCGAGGAAACGCTTGCCGAGATCCGGCGTCAGCACGCCGACAACGCGCTAGAACGCGACCGCGCCGAGCGGGAACATCGATACCAGGCCGAGCAGATCGTAAATCTGAACAATCGCTCCGAGGCGTTACGCGGCGAGATCGAGGCGATCGAACAGCGGCTCAAGCTGATTGAATCTGAACTTGAGCGGCTGCACAAGGAAGACGAAGCCGAGAGCGCCGAAGCCGACGCGTCGCGCCTGATCTTGCAGGAAGCAGAGAAGCAGTATGCGTTGAAGCTCGACGATGTTCGCGCTATCGAAGATGAACTCGAGGAGCGGCGTGGCGAGTTGTTGAAGCATTCCGCGGCCGTCGAGCGTTTCGACGAGATCGCTCGACAGCTAGACGTGAATGCCGAGCGTTTGGCAGAGCGTCTCAGTGGACTGGAAAGAGAAGCTATCCGAGCGGAAGAGGCCTACGACGCCTTTGTGAAGGAGGCCGGGGATCTCGAAGCAAACCAGGTTGCCGATACTGAGAAGCTCGAATCGCTGCAGAATGAGAAATCCGAGCTGCTTGCACTAACTGCTATTGCGCGCGAAAAGCTCCGCGGTTCGGAAGAGGCACTGAGAAATTTAGAATCTGAGCAGCTAAAGACACGCAACCGGCGCGATACGCTCCTTGAACTCGACGAGAACCGGGCCGTTTACGCTCCACAGATCCAGAAGTTGTTTGCGGAGCAGGCACAGATCGGCGTGAGACTCTCTGGTGTCCTCGCGGACTTCCTCTCGGTCGATGAAAGATACGAGACCGCTATCGAAAGCTTATTCGGACAGCGTCTGCAGACTGTTATCGTAAGCAGCATAGAGGACGCGAAGCTCTTGTCGTCGTGGCTTGAACGAAACACGATCGGAAGGATCGCGATCCTTGCCGCACCATCTGTCAACGGGAACCGCACGCAGTTCAATACCTTCGACCCGATCGTAGAAAACATTCTCGGCGTTTCGGGCGACCTGCTGGAGACCCTGAAGCGGGCATTCCCGCGGGAGCTTTCAGCACGTCTCATCGAAAGTGTTGAGGACGCAGATCTCACATCGGGTGAGACCTTCGTCACGCTGGGCGGCAGCGTTATTACTCGGGCCGGGCTTTTCATCAGCGGCCGCGAAGTCACGAACGACCAGCCGAATGCATCGTTGCTTGCTTTCAAACGTGAGCTTTCGAGCCTAGAAAAAAACTTGGGGACTCTCGAATCGGAGATAGCGGTCGCGAAAATGGCCGCCGAAGACGATAGCCGGGCGCTTGCTTCGTTGGAGGAGAAAACCGTCGATCTGCAATCGCTCATCATCAAGGTCGAGCGCGGGTTGCACGGCCTCGACATCCAGCGTTCGACGATCAGGCAGGAGATCGAGCGCGCGGAACGGCATAAGCGGGTTGTCGCTGATGAGCAGAGGATGACCAGCGAAGAGATCGAACACACGAAGGCGCGGATCGCGGAAGCGGCGGAAAATAGAACAAAAGCAGAGGCATTCCGCGACGAGGCGCGGGCCGAGGTCGAGCGCATTAACACCGAGCTTGCCGAAGCTCGGGCGAAATCGGACGCCGAGAACGCGGTTGTCAACGAAAAGCGGACGCTGGCGGCTACGTCCGGCGAGCGGCGCCGGTCGGTGCAATCGGCGTTGCGGCGGGTCGAGAACGAGCAGAAGGAACTGGAATCGCGCTCTGCACTGCAGACACTCGAGCTCTCAGAGATCGACGTCAAAATTGCGCACCTTCGTGAATCGACGGCCACAATCGCCGACCGGATAGCCGGTGCCGAGGCGGAGAAGAATGCCGAGAATGAAGAGATCGCGAAAGCGGTGGCCGAAGTTACGGCCGCTCGGGAGAGTGCCGATGCAATGGCTGCGGAGCTTGCGGACCTGAATCATCGTTCGGCAGATGCGCTGAATGAACGTGCGTCGATCGAGGTGCGGCAGACCGAAGCGGTAACGCAGTTGAGGAACGTAAATGAAAAATGCGCCCAGGAGCTGAGCGTACAGCTCGCGACCTTGATCGAGACCGAACCTCTCGAAGATGAGTTCGACCTACAGGCGTGTCGCGAAAACGTCGACAATCTGCGCGAGCGGCTCGAAGGCTTCGGCGCGATCAACATGCTAGCTGTCGAAGAACTTGCCGAGGCGGAAGAACGACTTTTGTTCCTCACCTCGCAGCGGCAGGATATCATCGACAGTATCGCATCTGCCGAGGAGGCACTTCGTGAGATCAAAGAGCGGTCGCGTGCCCGGTTCCGCGACGCCTTCGAAGCTATCAACGCGAACTTCATCGAGTTCTTCCGTGAATTGTTCGGCGGCGGAAAAGGCGAGATGACATTGCTTGAATCCGACGACGTGCTTGAGGCCGGGATCGAAGTAGTGGCACAACCGCCCGGCAAACGGCTGCAGAACATTCTCCTGCTGTCAGGTGGTGAAAAAGCCATGACGGCGATCGCGCTCGTGCTGGCGATCTTTAAATACAGGCCGTCGCCGTTCTGTCTGCTGGACGAGGTAGACGCACCGCTCGACGACGCAAACGTCGGCCGCTTCGTGACGAAGATCGCGGATATGGCTGAGAAGACACAGTTCATCGTCATTACACACAACAAGCGAACCATGGAAGCCGCACGCGCTCTCTACGGCGTAACGATGCAGGAAGCCGGCGTTTCAAAGATCGTCTCGGTTAAATTCGAGTAATAACTTTGAGCTTGAACGGCTAGTGATGAATGGTGAATGGCCTTAACGTTAAATACGTTTGTCACTCATAGTTCAGCACTCATCATTCATCATTCACCATTCATAGTTCACATTTCAGCATTCAAACCTTTCCGCATTTTGCCTCATCAAATCCGCGGACCATTTGTTATCATTTCGGTTCGGCTTTCGTGTTGATTCGGTTAGGCTTCTGATCCCATTTCCGGGACGAACGCTACGAAGTTTACGAAACCTACGAACCTGGTACTTTATGAGATTTCGAAGTTGGATACCGCTCGCGATTACCGTTGCCCTGTTTTTTGTAGCGGCCGTCGACGCACAAACGAAACGTCGAACTAAAACGCCGACTCCGAAACCTGCGCCGGCCGTGATCGCCCCGACGCCGGATACTTCTACAAATGGTGAACCTATCATCGCCAAACCGGAGCCGAAGAAGAATGAACGTCCGACGGTAGATAAGGCGTCGGCCATGAGTGGAAACGGCCCCGTCCGACCGGCAGAGCCCACATACTTCTACGAATTTTCGCAGCCGGAGTTTACGATCAGCAGGATCGTTATCGAGCACGACGACACCGGAAAGGGAACCATTACGTTCACAAAGAAGATGTTCAATGAGACGGCTACCGATCCGCTCCAGGTTTCACCCGCGGCGTTGGCCAGGATCACCGCCGCATATACTGCACTTAACTTTCTCGATTCAACCGAGAGCTACCAGTACGAAAAGGATTATTCACATCTTGGTGTTTCAACTTTCAGATTGAAGAAGGCGGGGAAGCAGCGAACAACGACTTTTAATTACACCCTAAACAAAGACGCGAAGGCTCTGGCAGACGAGTATCGTCGGCTGAGCAATCAGTTCATCTGGATCTTCGACATCACCGTCGCTCGCGAGAACCAGCCGCTTGAGGCTCCGCGTCTTCTCGATGCGCTCGATGCACTTATTCGAAGAAATGAGATCTCCGATCCGGCTCAAATGATACCCGAACTGAACAGCCTCGCGAACGACGAGCGGATCCCGCTCATCGCCCGCAATCACGCAAAGAAGTTGGTTGAAAGGATAGAGAGGAAGAGGTAGCTGAGAGTTGGCAGTTGATATTTGATAGTTCGACTCGCTAGCGGTACGTCGTCAAGCTGGCTCGACGAACTATCAACTCTCAACTTATTTCCCCATCTTCTGAAATCACAGGAGCTGAGGCACCAAAATCCGTTGCGGACAAGGCCCTGATCTTCTTTATCGCCGCGCCCGTGTCGTCGAGAACAGGAACTCCGCGGCCCTCTTGCCGAGCAGGATGGATCTTTCCGCCGACGAACTTCCCATCCGCTGCGAGCTGAACTTCGAGAACCATCGTGAGAGCCGTTTCGGCTTCGAGCCGGAACCAGCCATAGGTCGCGAAATTCCCCAACGAATATGCGATGAGCCGGTCCTTGTAAATTTCCATCCCCCGCAGCACATGGGGGCCGTGGCCTAGTACAAGATCGGCCCCGGCATCGATTAC
This sequence comes from Pyrinomonadaceae bacterium, assembly GCA_036375155.1. Taxonomy (GTDB): domain Bacteria; phylum Acidobacteriota; class Blastocatellia; order Pyrinomonadales; family Pyrinomonadaceae; genus OLB17. The sequence continues at coordinate 1,178 of DASUSJ010000075.1, read as the reverse complement.
CGTGTGAGCAAAAAGCGGCAAGTTGCCACGCTGCTCGCCAAAGAAAAGTTCGGTCCGGCGCGGGACGTTTTGCGCACCTACGCCTTCGGCTCCGCCATGAAACGAGACAACTACAATGTCGGCTTTCTTATCCGCCTCCATGACGAGACGGCGAGCGGTCGCTAGGTCGTTGACGTTAGGCTGAACCGCGTTGTGTGCAAAACCAATAAACGCGACGGTCCGACCTTTCGATTCAACATAGGTTGTGGAGAAACGAGCGCGATCGCTGCCGGCGTGTTTGATGCCGAGTTCATCAAGTGTGCGACGCGTACTCGCACGCCCGGGCTCACCGAAATCTGACGCGTGATTGTTGGCGACACTCAGGACATCGAAGCCCGCGGCCTTGAGATGTTTCGCGTAGCGGGTCGGCATCCGAAAAGCAAAACAACGGATCGGCTGGCCGGGCTTCGGTGTCCCGCACTTCTCCGAAATGCCGCCGTCAACGATCGGGCTTTCCATGTTACCGAACGCGATGTCGGCAGCGGCAAGAATGGGCGTTACACCTTTCAACAGATCGGCGCCGTCGTTTGGCGGCATCCTGGTGTCGTCCGGAAACGTCGAGGCGAGCATAATATCGCCAACCGCTGCGATCGTTATCGATTCGTCTGACTGCGGCGTCGACACAGGCGCCGGCTGTACTTGCGTCTCCGCCTCGGCGGTCGGTGTCGTCAGGGCACGCGTCTGGCATGCCGGCGCGAACGAACAGACCAAAGCAAGGATAACGACGGATGTAAATCGGGGGTACTTGTTCATTGGGCTAACTAAATCCAAGGGTTACGGCCGATCATAAGATGCACGGAGCCGAGCTATTCGTTACAAATAAAATCGGCGAAACGGTATTAAAACACGCTTCGCCGATTTCGTAAATGAAGACTATCTCGAACTATCGCACGTACGCATTCGGTATCGGCATATCGCCCACGACTCCGAATTGCACGATCAGCGTTCCGGCTGTCGTCCGCTGCGAGAACCATGTCGCGGCCGACGGGCGGAACACTGTCACGTCGAACCTGCCGTCCCCGTCGTAATCTCCCGGTGCCGGTATGTCGCCATTCGTCCCGAACGGTGCCGAGTAGAAGGTCGTATCCTCGCTCCGCAGGATAAACCACTCGCCGGTCGATGGCCGCCACAAAGCCACA
>DASUSJ010000074.1:0-14384 GCA_036375155.1 Pyrinomonadaceae bacterium | reverse complement strand
CACATGACCAACAACCAGGAAATCTCCAAATCGAAGATCTGGCAAGTGATCGGCGCGTCATCCGTCGGGACGATGATCGAATGGTATGACTTCTACATCTTCGGGAGCCTTGCCGCGATCATCTCCCCGCTGTTTTATCCGCCAGGTAATGACACGTTCGCTTACATAGCGTACCTCGCGACGTTCGCTGTCGGGTTTGTAGTACGACCGTTCGGTGCACTCTTCTTCGGGCGCATCGGTGACATCGTCGGTCGCAAGTACGCGTTTCTCGTCACGCTTTTGATAATGGGCGGAGCGACGGCCGTCATCGGTTTTCTGCCGACGTATGCCCAGATCGGTATGGCCGCCCCGATCATTCTGCTTCTCATCCGCGTTCTTCAGGGACTCGCGTTGGGCGGCGAATACGGCGGGGCCGCGGTTTATGTCGCCGAACACGTGCCCGACGGACAGCGCGGATTTTACACGTCGTTCATACAGATCACGGCGACACTGGGTCTCTTCGCGTCACTCATCGTGATCCTGATCGTGCAGAACACGATGAGCCCGGAACAATTCGCGGGCAAGACCGAATTGATGGGCGGCTGGCGAATACCTTTTCTCATCTCGATTTTCCTTGTCGTAATCTCGCTCTACATCCGACTTCGGATGCAGGAGTCACCGATCTTCCAGCACGTGAAATCCAGCGGCATGACATCCGCCAATCCCCTTATCGAAGCGTTTACAAAGTGGGAGAACCTGAGACGTGTTTTGATCTCACTGTTCGGGGCGACGGCTGGTCAGGGCGTGGTCTGGTACACAGGGCAGTTCTACGCGTTGTTCTATCTGCAATCGATCCTAAACGTTAATACGACGTCGGCGAATTACATCGTCGCGATAGCTCTGCTCCTCGGGATGCCGTTCTTTGTTTTCTTCGGCTGGCTGTCCGATCGCGTCGGCCGAAAATGGATCATCCTTGCCGGATGTTTACTAGCGCTGCTGACGTACCTTCCGATCTACAAGGCCATGCAGTCGAGCGCCGGATCGAATGTGGTGACGGCGACCTCGCAGCGCGATCCGAGAACCGGGGCGATAAGCTTAACACCGCAGTCAGTTGACGCCGACGGAGCGATCGTTTCCGCGCCCAAGGTGCTGCCCTACACATCGTTCAGCGGTCTCGTCTCGAGCCCGACGGCATGGAAGCTGGTTTTTCTCGTCTTCATCCAGGTTTTCTGGGTGACGATGGTATACGGCCCGATCGCGGCTTATCTCGTAGAGGCCTTCCCGGCGAAGATCCGCTACACCGCGTTGTCGCTTCCGTATCACATCGGTAATGGAGTGTTTGGAGGGCTGCTTCCGTTGATCGGATTATCAGTGATCGCGCAGACGGGAAATATCTATGCAGGTCTTTACTATCCGATGATCGTCGCCGCAATTACTTTCGTTGTTGGAGCTATTTTTCTACGGGAGACGCACGGGCATAAGATCTGGGAAGAGGTCAAATAGATCTATCTGCACAAGACACCAAGTTTCGCGCACAAGCTCGCCAAGCAAAGCAAGAAAACGAAAAGTCCTTTTGGCCTTAAGACACTTTCTTTGCGGGCTTCGCGAGCTTTGCGTGAAACTCTTCTTACAGGTTATTCACGACTCTTCTGATACCGACCTTTATCAACTCAACGTTAAAATTGATCAACAAACCGAGTCGAACATCCGCCAGCCGCAAATAGGTCAACAGTACTTTTCCGTGAACCGGCGCCAGAGCTTCGACAGACCTGGTTTCGATGATGACTTTGTTCTCAACGGACGATGTCTGCCCGGAATCCAAGTTCTAGATGGACATCCTTGTAGACGGCAGGAAGTGGGCCGCTCGACCGCCATCCTAAATCCTTCGTTCTGAAGCTCGAGCGCCAGCGACGCGCGGTACACAGACTCCAGAAGACCGGGTCCCAGAGTCATATGAATCCTAAAAGCCTTGTCGACAATTATCTTTGCTAGTTCATTCTCGTGCATAGAAGAAGAAGGTTTCACGCGAAGCTCGCAAAGTCCGCAAAGAGGAAGCAGGTTTCACGCAAAGCTCGCAAGGTTCGCAAAGAGAGAAGCAGGTTTCACGCAAGCTCGCAAAGTCCGGCATGAGAGAAGCAGGTTTCACGAATGCTCGCAAAAAGGATACTTAAAGGGGGGGTTACTGTCCTTAACCAATCTTAAATCCTCTATCCTTATCTTTGCGTACTTTGCGAGCTTTGCGTGAAACGTTCTTCGCCTTGCCACAAAGTTATATAGCTTGCGTCAATAACTCCCAAACTTTCACCAGATGCCTCTCCTCCACGCGAATGCTCCCTACCGACAATCGCAGGGTGAACTTTCCGTCCAGCTTTGTGTGCGAAAGATACGCTTCGCCCGAAGCGTTGATGTCGTTCATGATCCGCTCGTTCAGAGCATCCAGATCTTCAGCGTCCGCGGGACACGCGCGGAAGCAGACAAGCGCAAATGGTACCGGTGCGAGCATCTCGAAATTCGACGATTCCTCGACCCACGACGCAAACAGACGCGCGAGCCGACAGTGTTCGCGAATTCGATCGATCAAACCCTCGCGACCGAAATAACGCATCACGAACCAGAGCTTCAACGCACGAAACCGCCGGCCGAGCTGGATGCCATAATCCATTCCGTTCTTCACCGAACGCTCGTCGCTCGTTTTCAAGTACTCCGGCACAAGCGAGAACGCCAGTTTCATTTCACCCAGATCGCGGCAATACAGAACTGATAGATCGAACGGAGTGAACAGCCATTTGTGCGGGTTGGTCACGATCGAGTCGGCCCGCTCCCAGCCATTGAACAGCGGCTGCATCTCGGGAACGATCGCCGCCGATCCCGCGTAAGCCGCATCGACGTGGAGCCAGATGCCGTGCTTTTCGCAAATGTCCGCTATCGCATCGACCGGATCGACGCTCGAACTCGACGTCGTCCCGATCGTCGGTATCACACAGATCGGAACGTAACCCGCCTCGATATCTTCGTCGATCGCATCGGCAAGCGCGTCGGGACGCATCTCGAACCGTTCGTTCACCGCGATCTTGCGCAGGGAGCGCGTACCGAGCCCGAGCGTGATGCATGACTTGTCGATCGACGAATGAACGTGCTCAGAACAGTAAACAAGAAGCAGCGGCAGATCTTCGCGTCCGCTCATACCGAGTTCGCGGATGTTCAAGCCGGCCCTCTCACGTGCGGCGGCTATAGCATGCATCGTCGAGACCGATGCGGTGTCGTAAATGATTCCCTCGAAATGATCGGGCAGATCCATCATCTGCCGCAGCCAATCCAGCACGACGTCTTCGAGCTCCGTCGACGCAGGCGAGGTCCGCCACAGCATCGCCTTCATATCGAATGCCGCGGTCAACATCTCACCGAACACTCCGACCGATGACGTCGACGTTGAGAACAGCCCATGAAAATTCGGATGATTCCAATGCGTCACGGCCGGAAGGATCAGTCGGTCGACATCCTTTAGAACGTCGCCGAAATCTTCCGCATGCCCGGGCGGCATGTCAGGCAAGTTGTTCTTTAGCCATCCCGGCTCGATCTGTGACAGCACCGGGTACTCGCCGATGTTCTCAAAGTAATTCGCGATCCAATCTACGATTTCATAGCCGTAGCGACGAAAATCATCCGACGGCATATCACCCAGCGTTTTTCCAACGGCCTTCTTCATATGATTCACTAAGGATGTTAACGGAGATGCGTTAGACACGCCATGTAAATCAGGTATAATGCGCGAGAACCGATCGCGTGGAGTGACCCCTTCTAATGCGCCTCCCCGCGCGCGCGACGCCGATGTTCAACCCTGCGGTTTGACGAAGAGCAAAAATTTATTAGTCGAGGTGTAGATGAAAGAGAGAGCCATCCGTTTCGCAAATCTGACTGGACTGACGCTGTTTGCGCCGGTTATCGTGGCCGCCCAGGAAAGAGGGCTCGATGAGCGTATCGATGCCGCCTTCAAGCCAATAGCCGACTGGTGGGAGTGGCTGGTTTTCTACCCGCTTCCGGTTCCGGCGCCCTTCGATCTGCCCATAGTACTTTATCTGCTCATTGTCGGAGCGGTGTTCTTCACGGTCTGGTTCGGTTTTGTTAACTTGCGGCGCTTTCCGCTCGCGGTACAAGTCGTACGCGGCAAATTCGACGATATTGAATTGGGGCCCGGCCATAAGGAGCCGCACGTCGTCGATAATGCTGAGCTGAACATCGTCGAGGGTGATATCCGGGACACGATCAGAGACGAAAGCCACCACGGGGAAGTCAGCCACTTTCAAGCGCTGTCGGCTGCGGTATCGGGCACGGTCGGCTTAGGTAATATTGCTGGCGTCGCGATCGCGATCGGCATCGGCGGCCCCGGTGCCACGCTCTGGATGATAATCGCCGGACTTCTGGGAATGTCGTCTAAGTTTGTTGAGTGCACACTTGGTGTTAAGTATCGCGACATCGACGCCCAGGGCATCGTGCACGGCGGTCCGATGTATTATCTTTCGCGCGGTTTTCGGGAGATCAACTTTGGTGGCCTGGGCAAGGTGTTGGCGGTCATCTTCGCCATCTTCTGCGTGGGCGGATCGTTTGGCGGTGGTAACGCGTTTCAGGCTAACCAGGCGACCACTCAGATCACGACCATCCTCGGTTTCGGAACCGGGGGTGCCGCTCGAACGGTGATCGGAATCATAATGGCCGTCCTGGTCGCGATCGTGATCATAGGCGGCATCAAGCGGATCGCAAGGGTGACGGAAAAGCTTGTTCCGTTAATGGCCATCATTTACATAATTGCCTCGCTGGTTATTATCCTGTTTCACCTCACGGAGATTCCCGCGGCATTGGGACAGATCGTTGCAGGAGCGTTTACCCCTGAGGCGGGCGTGGGCGGTGTCGCCGGAGTCATCATTCAAGGCTTCCGGCGCGCGGCATTTTCTAACGAGGCCGGCGCGGGTTCAGCGGCCATTGCTCACTCCGCCGTACGTACCAAATATCCGGCAAGTGAAGGATTGGTTGCCCTGCTTGAGCCGTTTATCGATACCGTCGTCATCTGCACGATGACCGCGATAGTCATTGTGCTCTTTAACATGGACGGGTACTTCCAGTATGGCGGTGTCAACGGCAACGTGATGATTGCCGGCCAGGCGGTAAACGGAGTCGACCTGACTGCTCGGGCCTACAATGACGTCCTTCCCGGCTTTAATGCAGTGCTTACGGTCGCGATCGTTTTGTTTGCCTTCTCCACCATGATCTCGTGGTCTTATTACGGACTGCAGTCGTGGAAGTATCTGTTTGGCCGGTCAAAGGCGTCTGATCTTTCGTTTAAGATCCTGTTCTGCCTCTTCGTCGTAATCGGTGCAGCGGCATCACTTGGCTCGGTGCTCGCATTCTCCGACGCGATGATTCTCGCAATGGTCTTCCCCAATATGATCGGCTTGTTCTTCCTGTTTCCAAAAGTCAAAGAGGAACTTGGCCGGTACCTCGCAGCGATCGGAAAGGCATGAACCTTCACGGTTCGGGGCGAAGGAACCTGAATGCGGAACTCGATAACCATCGGGTCCCGCATTTTGTTCGGGAGCAGACTGATCCGTTGGTCACTTGACTTACCCTAGATACCGCCGTAATGTTCCTTAGATTTTTTGAGATACCCGCTCCGAAGGGCGGTAATGCTTAATAGCACAATTGTGATCGGAGGCTTTTTTTCGAATGTCATTATTCGCGACTAAACCAATTTCCAAGATCATCGCCGAGGCTGAAGAAACCGGTGAACATACTTTAAAAAAGGCTCTAACTTCGCTCGACCTGACGATGCTCGGCATCGGCGCGATCATCGGTACCGGCATCTTCGTTCTTACCGGCCAGGCGGCAGGAAAGCATGCCGGTCCGGCAGTTATCATCTCGATGGTTCTCGCTGGCATTGTCAGCGCGTTTGCAGCGCTCTGTTATTCGGAGTTCGCTGCCAGCGTACCGATCTCGGGCTCGGCATATGCCTATGGCTACGGAACCCTCGGTGAGTTTGTCGCGTGGATCATCGGCTGGGACCTGATCCTCGAATACGCGTTCGGCGCGGCCACGGTCGCCGTCGGATGGTCAGGTTACGTCGTCAGCCTTCTTCGCGATACGCTGGGCATCAACTATCCGCTCAGTCTCAGTGCACCGCCCGGCATGGAGATCAAGGACTCTGCCGGAGCGGTGATCGGCCATGGTGTCTTCAACCTGCCAGCCGCCCTGATCGCCGTCGCCGTGACGCTGTTGCTGATACGAGGTATCAAGGAATCGGCGAGCTTCAACTCGCTGATCGTGGTTATCAAAGTACTCGTCGTCGTACTGTTCATAGTCGCGGGAATCGGATACGTCAACCCCGACAATATCGGCATCGGCTGTACTGTTGGAGAGCCAGGTTGCGCCGAATTCATGCCGTACGGGTTTAGCGGTGTAGTGACAGGCGCGGCGGTGATCTTCTTTGCTTATATCGGTTTCGATGCTGTCTCGACCGCCGCCCAGGAGGCGAAGAATCCGCAGCGAGACATGCCGATCGGCATCATGGGCAGTCTTGCGATCTGTACCGTCCTGTACATCCTGGTTGCCGGCATCATGGTGGGCCTGGTCGATTACAGGCTGCTGACTAACGCCGCGGCTCCGATCGCGGTCGCTATCGACGCGGCATTGCAATTGGCACAGGGAACAACGATGGGAACGGTCTTGTATGCCTTCCCGACGATCATCAAGGTCGGTGCGGTGCTCGGTCTGAGCTCGACGATGGTTGTTATGACGATGGGCCAGCCGCGTGTGTTTTATTCGATGTCGAAGGATGGCCTCCTTCCCGAATGGGCGGCGAAGATCCACCCGAAATATCGGACGCCGCACGTTACAACGGCCATCACCGGAACCATCGTTGCGATCCTCGCTGGATTTGTTCCCATCAGTCTACTCGGTGAGCTGGTAAGTATCGGAACGCTCTTCGCATTCGTCATCGTCGGTACGGGAATAATCATTTTGCGATCTTCCAATCCGGCCCTGCATCGGCCGTTCAAGGTACCCCTCTCGCCGTTCATTCCGATCGCAACCGTCGTTTCCGCGGCTTATCTGATGAACAGCTTACCGCTGGATACATGGATCCGTTTGATCGACTGGATGGCCATCGGGCTCGTCATCTACTTCGCCTACAGCTACTCGAACAGTAATCTGAACAAGGTTCCCGACGCGGATGCGAATGTCGAAGTTCCCGAGACTTATAAGCCGCCGATGGCGGCGATCATCGCGATCGTCATCGCGATCCTCCTGACCTTGTACCAGGTCCCATACCTGATGAACCTGCCTCCGGCGGACGTTCCTTTCAACCTTGCGGTCCGGCTCTTCGCCTGGATCATAACGGGTGCGCTCGTCGCCGTCTTGATGTATGGCAAGGGAGACCGGACCGGTGGACGAAATGCACAGACGCGGAATATCGGCTTGATCGCTTCGCTCGCGAACCTGGCGATCTGGCTGGGAATCACTTGGTACTACTTCGGGTTTATACATCCGACAAAGTGACGGACTCTGATACCAGCAGTCACACAGGCGGGATTCTCACCCGCCTGTTTTTTTAGGATTGGCCGATACAAATTCAAAAAAATTAACGACTCTGCAAAGGTGGTTGATAACCATCGGGATCGGCCTGCTTATCGGCATTATCCCACCGCCTGACGGCGTCACGCGCGAGGGCTGGACGCTCCTTGCGATCTTCGCCGCAACGATCGTCGGCTCGATAGTCCAGCCGTTGACCGGAAGCGCGATGGTGCTGCTTGGCGTTATCGCGACGACGGCGTTCGGGGCATTGAAGATCGAAAAGGCGTTGAGCGGCTATGCCGACAAGTACGTCTGGCTTGTGCTTGCCGCTTTCTTCATTTCGCGAGCGATGATCAAGACCGGCCTCGGCCATCGCATTGCGTTGCTCTTCGTCAGGATGATCGGTCGCCGAAGTTTGGGGCTTGGGTATTCCCTCGTCTTTACCGATTTCATTCTCGCGTCTTTTGTTCCTTCGACGGGTGCGCGTTCGGGCGGGATCATCCTGCCGATCGCACGCAGCGTCTCCGAAACGTACGATTCGCGTCCCGACGACGGTACAGAAGCAAAGCTCGGCACATTTCTGATGACGCTGCTTTATCAGTGCGAGGTGATCCTGTGTGCTACATTCCTCACCGGCCAGGCGTCGAACCTGATCATCCGGAACTTCGCCGCGACGCAGGCGAACATCGATCTGAATTACTCGATCTGGTTCGTCTCCGCGATCGTGCCGTCGCTCGTTTCGCTGATAGTGATACCGACATTTATCTACCGGTTCTTCCCGCCCGAGATCAAGGAGACTCCGGGCGCGGTGGAGTTCGCACGCAGCGAGTTGAAGGAGATGGGTCCTCTGAACCGCCCCGAAAAGATCCTGCTCGCTGTCTTCGTTGTGGTTGTTGCCCTCTGGATCTCGGCCCCATGGCACGGGATTGACGCGACGGTCATCGCGCTTACCGGCATCGCGCTTCTTTTGATCACGGACGTGCTCAACTGGCGCGACATAACAGACGAAACGCATGCCTGGGAAGTGTTCATCTGGTACGGTGGTTTGGTTATGATGGCGAGCGCGCTTGGCGAAACTAATCTCACAAAGCTCTTTGCCGAATCCATTGCGGGAACAATGAGCGGATGGTCGTGGCCCGCGGCGCTTGCAGTCCTCGCCCTCGTCTATTTTTATGCCCATTACGGCTTTGCGAGCATCACGGCCCACGTAACGGCTATGTTCATTCCTTTCCTTGCGGTCACGATGGCTGTCGGCGCGCCGACAGGGCTGACGGTCCTGTTTCTAACCTTCTTTGCAAATCTAAGTGCGGGTCTCACGCACTATGGCACGACCCCCGCACCGGTCTATTTCGGAACGGGATATGTTACCCAAAGGCGCTGGTGGACCGTCGGGCTGATCGCATCTGTCCTGAATATTGTTATCTGGTCTGCCGTCGGGTTGATGTGGTGGAAAATTCTCGGTTGGTGGTGAGAAGCAGGGCGAAACAGAAGGATGCGGACGGCACCTTTAGGTGACCGCGGCTCATCCACCAAAGGTGGGGAGATAAGGTAGCCAGTCGCGGAGCCGAAGCGGAACGTCTGGTATGAACAGCAAAATGAGTTCGAGCACCGGAGGGTGCGAAATCGATTTCGCACCTCCGGTGCTCGATATTTTTATGACCGCCCTCCAGCGGTCGCTTCGCTCTGGCTACCTGATTGTCGCCTGCCACGGATCGATAAGGAAGAAGGCAGAAAAAGTAAAAAGAAAAAGTAAAAAGCAGCGGACGGCAAAGCGCCCGCTGCTTTTTGCCTACCGCCTTCTGCTTATTGGCGGAGCTGTTCAAAATCAAGCTCCGGATCATCGAGCTTTGCAATGGCATCTTTGTATATCTTGATGTCGCCGCTTTGCTCGAGCCGCTGCCGAGTCGACGCAAGATAGTCCTGGAACACCTCGCCCCGCTTCCGCGTCAACATCTGCTCCATCAAAGTGTCTCGCTGTTTCGCGAACTCGTCCATGTTCGCTTCTTCGCGGTTCGTCACACCGACGATGTAGTAAGCATCACCGATCTTGATGGGCGTCTTTGTCGACTCGCCGGCTTTCATCGCGTAGATAGCTTCTTCGAGCGCCTCGCTTGTTGTTGCTGACGGCCCTTCACCGAGCGGCGAGCCGAGGATAAAACTCTTCTGTTCCTTCGCCTTCATGTTCTGTGCTATGGCCGCTGAGGCGATCGTCGCCGCCGTCGTCGAACCGGATGCGATCGCGTTCGCGATCTGGTCGATCCGGTTACGCGCCATTTCAAGCTTTACGACTTCGACGAGTTCATTCCGCACCTCGTCGAATTCGGCGTCCCTGGGTTCCTTCTTATCAACGAGCATGGGGACCGCGAAGCCGTTCTGGATCGGAGTTTTTTCGCCGACATCTTGCGGATTCTCGAGCGAGGCGATCCCCTCTTCGAACTGCGGTGAGGTTCCGATGTTCTCGACGTTGTCGCCGGGTTTGATGTAGGGCGTCTCGCGGATCATGTCGGCCGGATTCATGTTAGCTTCCGCAGCGAACTGCTGGGCGGTGGCCTGCGGATCTTTGGTTTGCTTCAAAGAGTCTGTCACCTTCTGTGCGAGTTCCGCGGCCGCCGCATATGCACGGCGGTTGCGGAGACTGACGTCCAGTTCTTTCTTCGCGGCTTCAAAGGATTTGGGCACAGCCTCTCCCCGACGCAGAATGAAATAACGGCCTTGGTAGCTGATCGGTTCGGTTATCTCGCCGGGCTTCATTTTGATAAGGCGCTGGTAGGGATCGTCCGGTTTATTCGGATTTTCCCGAACAGGCCCCGGGAGCTTACCGCCGTTAGCGGCCGTGGCCGGGCTTTCCGATTGCCCTTTTGCCGCCGTCGCAAACGCTTCTTCGGTAACTGGTCCGCCGCCTTCTCTCAGCCGGTCGACCAGCTGGTTCGCCTTTTCCATTACCTGCGTTTCGAATTCCGGTTTCGGCACCCGTAGAACGATCTCCTGCCCCTGAACGCCCGCCGTCTTTTTATCTTCCGGAAGCTTCTCGTATTCCGCCCGCAGATCTTCATCCGAGATCTGGAGCTTTTGACCGATCTTTTCGGTGTTTATGAAAACGTACTTGATCTTTTTCTGCGGAACGCCGATGTAGTAACTCGATTTGTTTCGCTCGAAGTAATCGCGAAGCTCCTGATCCGTCGGCGTGATCGTTTGTGCAAGCTCCGCGGGCGTCACCGCCACATAGCTTAGATCGAATTTGGTGTTCTTCCGCTGAAAATCCTTCAACACTTCCTCTTCGGAAACGGTCACACCCGACGTGATAAAGGCACGAAGCTTCTCGCCGCTGATGTCGTCCCGCACTCCTTCTTCGAACGCCGCGATGCTGCCGGCCTGCTGCGTCACGTTCTGTTCGTACACCTTCTGGTCGAAGGGTTTTCCGTCCGGCGATCTGAACTGCTCGCGGATCTCCGCCGCGACCTCCGCATCCGACGCTGTCAGGCCAAGGCGTTCGGCCTCGACGCGGGTGATCCGGCTAGCGATCATGCCATCCAAGAGCATCCTTGCAGGGTACGGGCGTCCCTGACTGAAGCGGCTGTAAGCTTCTTTCTGCCGATACAACTCACCGACCGTGATCTCCTCACCCGAGACACTCGCGGCGGTCTCCTGGCTGCGGGCCAGGTCGCCTCCGACGCCGGTCTGAGTCGGAGCGTAGAAGAAGATAAGACTCGCTACCATCACCACGGCAAAGATCAAAAGGACGAAATTGCGCGTCTTTTCGAGACGATTGAAGAACTTTAACATCGATTAATACCTGTACTTTGAGTTTACTTTCCGGCACGGACAATGTGCGATTCTAGCAAAAAGCCAGTACGGCATCCAGCCAGAGAGATACTGTTTTGATGCAGATGATCGAAGCCGCGCGTCGCTAAAACCTACTTGCGGTTTACCTGCATTTGAATAATGATTTAGCTGATATTCCAGGTCGCGAGATGCTCCAAAAAGAGATACGTAATGTCGGCGTCATCGTAAAGCCGAACCATGCCGAGGCGTGGAAAACGGCCTGCGAGCTATCCGAATGGCTTGAAAAGCGAGGCATTAAGCTCGTTGGTAAACCGCTCGTCCAAACCGAAAGCGTCGAAGATTGTGACGTTGATACAGTCGGCGATGACGAGTTTGTCACCAAATCCGATCTGATCGTCGTTCTCGGCGGCGACGGCACTATGATCTCGACCGCTCGCCTGGTCGGGGATGCCGACGTGCTCGTACTCGGGGTCAATTATGGAAGCTTGGGCTACCTGACGGATTTCCGCATCGAGGAGATGTTCCCGGCCCTGGACGAGATCTTTCGCGGAGAGTATGAGATCGACCCACGGGTGATGCTGTCCGCTGAGCACTGGCGCGGAGAAGAGCTGCTTGCGACAGGCCGTGTTTTGAACGACGTGGTCATCAACAAAGCCGCCCTGGCCCGGATAATCGAGATCGAAGTCAGTTTGAACGGATTATTCGTTAATTCGTTTCGGTCAGACGGTTTGATTGTTTCTACACCGACGGGATCGACGGCGTATAACCTTTCGGCCGGCGGCCCGATCATTTATCCGTCGATGAACGCTGTGGTGTTGACCCCCATCTGCCCGTTCACACTTACAAACCGACCGATAGTCGTTCCGGATGCCGCGATGATCGAGCTCAAGCTTGAGAAAGAGAACGAGGGAGTGGTGCTTACGCTCGACGGCCAGATCGGCTATACGATGAAAGCGCAGGATCGCGTGCGCATCCGTAAGAGCCGGACAACGTTCAACCTCGTCCAGCACCCGAATCGAAACTATTTCGATGTGTTGAGGAATAAGTTGAAATGGGGACGATAATTAACGATGAATTGTGAACGGTGAATGATGAGTGATCATGTACCTGCCCGGAGCCGACGCTGTGGCATGTCTGAGAATCTTCTTTTAGGTTTTCCGTGTTTCGCGGTTCATTCTTCCAGGCTTGGATCGACGGGAACAGAAGAGAGACCCCCAGGTTTAACCGATCTGGAACGAAGGTTATCACCCTAACAAGCTGGGCTGGATATCGTCGTCGGAGTCGAATCCCTCCGGATACCAAAGATAAGTTTGCAGGTCACACTTTCCCTTGTCGTTAAACTTCACGCCTTCGCCTTCCAGCATGCTCTGCTGTAAATTCAACGGCATCGTCATCCTGCCGGTCGAACAAGCGCCTTGTGAATTTATAACGCGCTGCCAGGGGACGTTCTCGGTGTCAGCTCCGTGCATGACGAATCCGACCGTACGCGGCGTGTAGCCCTCGCCAAGGATCTCGGCGATCTGTCCGTAAGTCATCACACGGCCAACCGGGATCTGCCGGACTATCTCATACACGCGCTCGCGGTAGTTTTCGTTGCTAACAAGCTTCATCGCTAACGTCTTCTTTTGCGTTCTTTGCGAGCTCCGCGGGATGATTCCTTCTTTCACGCAAGACTAGACAAAGAACGCAGCGAAATCACCGTCTCTCGAAAACGAACGAGATCAATCGCGGTGTCGTCGTTCGATCGTCGCTATCAAACCACTCGTCGATACTCTTAACGGCGAAACCGTTGGCCATCGCCGCATTCGTGTAGTCCGTCACGTGATGCTGAAAACACTCGGTCACCTGTACACCGTCATCCGTTTCGAATCGCGCCTTACTTCCTTCGTATTGTTTGAAAGGGTGCAGCTCGCAAATATAAAAGTGACCACGTGGTGGAAGAGCGACCGCGGCTTGATCGAATACGGTGCTTAGATCCTGGACGTGTTCCAGTATTAAGCTGCAGGTGACGAGATCGGGCTCAAATGCGCCGAGATCCCACGACTTCCGAATATCGGCAAGGCGGAAGTCAACATTGTCATTCCTAACTTTTGCCTTCGCCACGGTCTGCATTTCCTCCGAAAAATCGACGGACAGGACATACTCTGCTCGGTCCGCAAGCCACGACGTGTTCTTTCCGGTCCCGCCACCGAGCTCTAGAACACGACGAAATAAGATCCGTGACAGCACGCTTTCGCATGCCAGCTTTTCCAGATCGCGTGTCTTGTTCTCGACCGAATCATAGGTCGCGGACCATTGATCGTAGAGTTTCTGCGTCGACATATGCAGTCTATTTTCGCACCCGCCACTTGTTCCTTCTCAACCAGTCGCGCCACTCCTCGATGGCTGCATCACGCTCCGCCCGCGAACTCGCGGGCCGATAGCTCAGTCAGGTCCCCGTCGCATCGCGAAGCGACATCTCAGCCAGAAATCGAGTCTGAAGATCTTCACTTGAAAGCAGGCTGATGAGTTCCGTGATGGGCTTGGTCGCGAATGTGCGACGAAGCTCTCCATACCGGTTTGTCTTGGATTTCTCCATCTGTAGACCGACTTCTGTTATCCCTCACACTGCTCCCTTCCGCCGACTGTAAAGGTAAAAAAGCACTCAAGATCTGTGATCCACGAGTATCGTCCTTGCCGGGGCGCCGTCGCCGGAGCCACCGATGTATTTCAGCGGCAAGCAGATGAGTTCGTATTGCCCGGCAGGAACCTGACGCAGATCGACACCCTCGAGGATAACGATCTCTTTCTCGAGAAGGATCTTATGCGTGGCAAAATCCTCGGAGCCGAATCTCTCGACCGAAAGGTAGTCGATGCCGACGAGTTTAAGTCCGGCCCCGGCCAGGACTCGCGCTGCTTCCGGCGTAATGAACGTAAAATCCGTGCGAAACCCTTGTTCGGGTTCCGCCCAAAATGAAGAGTTTCTGGTTTTGAACAGCACCCGTTCGACCCCGTCCAGATCAGGTACGTGCGATGGCTCGATCGCTTTAACAGAGTCGTCCAGCTCAACGACACTGCAAGGA
>DASUSJ010000073.1:0-7226 GCA_036375155.1 Pyrinomonadaceae bacterium | reverse complement strand
GGCAGTCTCAACAGAGTTCCCAACTTAATGATGGCAACTGTTGATAAGGGTTGCGCTCGTTGCGGGACTTAACCCAACATCTCACGACACGAGCTGACGACAGCCATGCAGCACCTTGTTTTGGGTCCGGTTTCCCGGACTGCCGGCATTACCCGACATTCCCTCACATTCTAGTCCAGGTAAGGTTCTTCGCGTTGCGTCGAATTAAACCACATGCTCCACCGCTTGTGCGGGTCCCCGTCAATTCCTTTGAGTTTCACTCTTGCGAGCGTACTCCCCAGGCGGAATACTAAAAACGTTAGCGACGGCACCCGGAGCATTAAAACTCCAGACACCAAGTATTCATCGTTTAGGGCCAGGACTACCGGGGTATCTAATCCCGTTTGCTCCCCTGGCTTTCGCGCCTCAGCGTCAGTGTCAGCCTAGCAACCCGTCTTCACCTCAGGTGTTCCTCTTGATATCTACGCATTTCACCGCTACACCAAGAATTCCGATTGCCCCTTCTGCACTCTAGCACAGCAGTATCACTTGGCAGTTCTGAGTTAAGCTCAGAGATTTCACAAGTGACTTACCACGCCGCCTACGCGCCCTTTACGCCCAGTAAATCCGAACAACGCTTGGTCCCTACGTATTACCGCGGCTGCTGGCACGTAGTTAGCCGGACCTTATAAATAGTACCGTCATTAATTCTTCCTATTCTTTCGAAGTTTACATACCGAAATACTTCATCCTTCACGCGGCGTTGCTGGGTCAGGGTTTCCCCCATTGCCCAAAATTCCCGACTGCTGCCTCCCGTAGGAGTCTGACCCGTTATTCAGTGTCAGTGTGTCCGACCGTCCTCTTAGACCGGATACAGATCGTAGCCTTGGTAAGCCGTTACCTTACCAACAAGCTAATCTGCCGCAAGCTCCTCCCCAGGCGGATTGCTCCTTTAACAACTGTCACCTTGCGGTGCCGCTGCATTATGCGGTATTAGCATCGGTTTCCCGATGTTATTCCCCACCCGAGGGTAGATTACTTACGTGTTACTCACCCGTGCGCCACTCTATGCACTCCCCGAAGGGAGCTTTAATCGTTCGACTTGCATGTCTGAGGCACGCCGCCAGCGTTGATTCTGAGCCAGGATCAAACTCTCGTTGATTTCCTAGTTCATTGTTGTTCGTACGACAGGTGGTTGCCTGTCGCTACTGCTGGCCAAAGCCGGCAGTAATTCTTTTTTGAATTAACACATGGACTCTCACATATCTAGTTTTCAAATATCAACTTCTTTCCCGCCCACGCCTTTGTGAGCGAAACTCCTGATTATACAGAAGCGAATGTCGTTGTCAAGCACACTTCGAAGAACCTCGGAAACTTTTTGTTTCTTATAATTTCAATCTCGAAGAGGCAAATATGTATTCTCTACACCTGACCCACTCGTGTCAAGCAGGGTACATATCTTTTGAATTTCAAAAGCCTTCACTGTCGTATCGGCTATCTCGAGGGATCGCTTCAATTTTTGCGATCTAGCTGAGATGACTTCGCGAGTCGTTGCGTTGCCACTTTTTTTTCAACTTATTTTCAGGGCCCGCAGTTTTCGCGAGCAGCATATGATGTGAGCGGGATTGTGGTAGTTGCCAGCCAAATATTTTTTCTTGGAGCGGGCGACGAGGCTCGAACTCGCAACTTTCAGCTTGGGAAGCTGACACTCTACCATTGAGTTACGCCCGCTCTTGAACGGCAACATTCTGCATGATTTGCAAAATCTAATCAAGGTGTTCCGAGGTTCTTCGCCAGGAGCAGATCAATTACCTCCCGGACCGCACCGCGTCCACCCAAGGCCGCCGTGATGTATGCGGCATTCGCCTTTGCTTCCGCGACGGCATCACCGACCGCCACCGGAAATTTGACGCGTTTCATCACCTCGATATCGCCCAGATCGTCACCGATATAGGCAACCGTCTCATGACTCAAGTTTAGTGCCGACAATATCGCTTCGAAGTCCGCAACTTTGTCCGCGGAATTTGCTCGAACGAACTCTACTCCAAGCTCGTCCGCCCGGCGCTGGATTATCTCCTGGCCACCGCGGCCGGATATTATCCCAGACTTGAATCCTGCCTTGTGCCACAGAACGAGTCCTTGACCGTCCCGGACATCGAATACCTTCATCTCTTCGCCGCGCGCGGAAAAATAAAGACGGCCGTCCGTAAGAACGCCGTCACAATCCATAACGAGAAGGTTTATTTTCAATTATCGCACCTCGAAGATATCTACCGAGCTCAATTTCCATCCGCTACCCGATCGCGTCAATCGATAGACGGCGGTGCCGGTTTCAGTCTCGCGGTTTAGCAGTCTTACCGTTAGGGACGCTTCAGCCCACACGTTGTTCGCGTCAATTCGATCTATGTGAGTCAACTGAGTTTTCCATTCAACGGTTTGACCAGAGATACCGCTCACAAATCTATCGACTTCACCTGGTAAAGCCATTGCCTCGAGCTCCGCTTTTCGGTTACCAATTGCTGCCCTGTCGAACGCGGCGAAGAAAGCCTTCACGGTATCATCAGGCGCCGTACTAGTGTTGACCCGGTTCCGGATCGATCTGGCAGCGAGTGTTGAGCCGTACTCCGCATCGGCCTCGATCGCCTTCAATGCATAGCCGGCCGCTTGTGCTGACTGTCCGGCTTTCGACGCAATGTCACTGAGCCCTACATACGACCATGCAATACTTCTTGCCGACGGAAGTTTTTCGTCAAGAACCGCTCTGAATTCCCTCTCAGCGTCACTCGTGCGACCTTGCGCAAGCAGCGAGCGCGCAAGCAATACACGAACATCATCGAACCTGGGAAAGTCCCGCAGCACCGTCCGCGCGGTTTTCTCCGCATTCGCATATTCCTGCTTATCAAACGAGCGCTTCACTGCAAGTAACAAGTCGCTGTCTGTCGATTCGCGGGGAGCGACGTCGTCGGAATATTCGGTCTGCGGATAGAACTTCTCCGGATCTACTTCAACTCGAGTGATCCTATTCGATGTCCTGAAGGCGATCTCGCCGAAACTCTTTGCTCGGATAGTCGTGGGAGCCGATAAACGTTCCCCGGTCGATGAAAGAGCAGCTACGTTGACGGTTACATCGACTGGTCCCGTGTTTCGCAAAGCGACGCGCGTTTCTGCTCCCACCACTTGTGGCAGGCCGGCCAGAAGATTAGTCTCTGTTACCTGGTCGAAAAGGTGATCAAGCAGTTCCTTCTCAGCGGGAAGCTGTGTTCGTATTTCAGCGAGAGTGATGTTCCCGTCACTTAGCGACGATCGAAGCAATTTGAAAAATTCATCGCTGCCGACCTTCCTGGCCAAGATCCGCCAAACCATTGCCCCTTTATTCGCAACTTCGGGATAGTAATAATCGTCCAGCGGCGACACCACGGTTAGTGGCGCGTCACGACGCGACACCGAGGCGTACGCAACCCTCTGCCGCTGCCTCTCAACATCAGCGACGTCCTTTCCAAATTTACTTTCGAGAAACTGCGTAGCGATGAATTTACTCAAGCCTTCGCGTATCACGCCGCTTCCATCACCGGCGACTAGAACCGAAGTCCCAAGCCAATTCTTCGCCACAGCGTCCGCTATCGTCATGGCCGTTAGTGAATCGAGTCTGCCGCGACGAAACAAACTATCATCGACCAGAATTGTTCCGCCGCTGGAAAATCCACCAGCGCGCCTTACTCCAACGATTCGTATAGGAGTTTCAGGCGGGGCCCCGAGTAGATTTGCGGCAAATGTTCTCGCTTCACCGACAAACGCCGCAAGATCTCTTGCAAGCTGTTGCTCGCTTGCTCCCGCACCCTTCGGCAGATACACCGTAGCTCCCGCCGCATTAACCGCGTCCCAGCTGCCGGCGAGAAAATAAGGCTGCCCAGCGAACTTATGATCGAATGCTCCGCCGGATTCATTACCAGAAGACAAAACCGTCTGGCCCGGCGCGTTGACCTGCACCCGAAACGGTGCGTAATCGGCGCCCCGCGCGAAATACCAACTATTCGGTGTCGGGTACCAGAAAGACAATGGCAGAAATTGTGAGCCGACGGGTGATATAGAGCTGAGACCGGAATTATCTTTTGTACTCAGTTTGTAATCTACTGTCGCGGTGAGCGCACCGCCCGCGGCGACCGACGGGACCTTGATCGATATACGCTGAAGCGCACCTGTTCCGATCTTCTCCTCACCCTTCGTGAACTCCGCCGCTGCCCCGTTCACGGCGACGGCAGAAATTGCAGCTAGCGGACTGATCCGAAGCGTGAGCGTCGACGCCGGTCGCGTCGACACGTTCTTCAGATCAAGTCTCGCCTTCGCAGTCAGACTTCTGTCGGCTTCCGTCTGCGGCAACGTGGCTGTGATGTCGTACTTTTGAACCTGCCAGGTCGCGGAGATACGCGTGTCGTCCTGTGCCCACACCGCCAGGACAGTTAATTGAAGTAATCCGGTAAAGAGCAGGGATCGAAAGATGCTACTCTCCAACCGTCGCGACGTGTTCTTGGTTTTCATTAACAAGTTCGTGAATCTCTTTTAATTTAATGAGGAGTTTTTCCAGTCTCGACAAAGGAAGTTGATTCGGCCCGTCGCTCGGAGCCTTTGCCGGATCATCATGAACTTCCATGAAGATCGCATCCACTCCGCACGCAACCCCCGCCCGAGCAAAGTTTTCGATGTATTCCGATTGTCCGCCGGTTGCTTTTCCAAGACCGCCTGGAAGCTGGAGGGAATGCGTCACATCAAAAACCACGGGAACGCCGAACGATCGCATTATCGGAAAGGAGCGAAGATCCACGACCAGGTTGTTGTAGCCAAAGCTTGCCCCACGCTCTGTTAGAAGGATCTTTTTGCATCCCGCTGCACGAAGCTTATCGACGATGTTCTTCGCGTCCCAAGGTGCGAGGAATTGACCCTTTTTCACGTTCACAGCCTTCCCCGACCTGGCGGCTTCGATAAGAAGATCTGTCTGCCGGCAGAGGAAAGCGGGTATCTGCAAGATGTCGGCAACCTCGGCAGTTTTTTCAACTTGCCGCGGTTCGTGAATATCTGTGATCACCGGAACTCCGACCTCCGCCTTTACCTGAGCGAGGACCTCCAGGCCGAATTCCATTCCCTGTCCGCGAAAACTCTCGATGGAGCTTCGATTCGCTTTGTCGAACGATGATTTGTAAACAACGCGGACACCTACCTTCTTGCAGATATCATTGATCTCCTGCGCCATGAACAAGGCATGCTGAGAAGATTCAACCACGCAGGGGCCGAGGATGAACGCAAGCTCCCCCGCGCCGAAAGTAACTGTCTCAACCTGGAAAGATTGCATTGAAAACTGGACCACGCGTGCACAGATTAGCACACATAATTCGAACCAAACATTTGTGCGATCTGGCCTACATACATGCAGGTTTATTCTTCAGACCTTACTTCGACCCGCTCGGGAATCTCCAAGCCCCTGTCGCTGCGAACATCATGCTCGAGGTTCTCGCTATGTAAACGATTCTCCCACGCCGCCTTTACGAACGCCGTAAACAGCGGATGAGCGTTCAACGGTTTGGACTTATATTCCGGGTGAAACTGACATGCGATGAAGTACGGGTGCCGCTCGCGCGGAAGCTCGATCATTTCCACGAACTTTCCGTCAGGGGAAACACCGCTGAATATCAAGCCTTCTTTCTCCAGTACGCTGCGAAACTCGGGATTAAATTCGTACCGGTGGCGGTGACGCTCGCCGATCTGCTCGGCTCCGCCGTACACCTCGCGAGCCAGTGTTCCTTCCTTCAAACCGCATTTCCAATCACCTAATCGCATCGTCCCGCCGAGCTCGTCGACTCCGACCAGATCGCGTAATTTGAAGATGATCGGGAACGGGGTTTCCTCGTTGAACTCTGTCGAATCGGCATCGCGAAGTCCGCAGACATCCCGCGCAAACTCAATACACGCCGTCTGCATACCCAGACAAATTCCGAAGTACGGCGTACCCGACTTTCGAGCGTATTTGATCGCGCGGAGCATTCCGGCAATACCGCGTTTACCAAAACCGCCCGGCACAAGTATCGCGTCATAATCCTGGAGCTCAGCCTCGTAACCGTCGTTCACAAGGTTCTCCGACTCTATCCATGTAACATTCACGCGGAGGTTGTTCGCGACACCAGCATGCGTCAGAGCTTCGCGGAGCGACTTGTACGAATCTTCCAGCTCAACATACTTTCCGACGATCGCGATCTTGACCGCACCACCCGACGGATCTTTGATAGTCGCGACGAGTTCTCGCCAGTTCTTGAGATCGACGTGGGGAAACTGCTCCTTTAAATTAAGGTCGTTGACGATGAGCTCGTCGAGCCCTTGTTCGTGGAACGCCAGCGGCACTTCGTAGATAGTTGGCACGTCGAGCGCCGAGATGACCGCATTCTCCTGCACGTTGCAGAAAAGTGCGATCTTCCGCCGCAGATCCATCGACAGTGGACGATCGGAACGGCAAAGCAGTATGTCGGGGGCGATACCGATCTCACGCAGCTCTCGAACGCTATGCTGCGTCGGCTTTGTCTTCAACTCACCCGCGGCGGCGATAAAAGGCACGAGCGTTACATGAACAAAGATCGCATTGCCGCGTCCTTCTTCGTTGCCCATCTGGCGGATCGCTTCCATGAACGGTAATGATTCGATATCGCCGACGGTGCCGCCGATCTCCACTATCAACACGTCCGGTTCATCCTGTTCAGCCACCGTGCGTACGGCCTTCTTGATCTCGTCAGTGATATGAGGAATAACCTGGATCGTCTTACCGAGATAATCGCCGCGACGCTCTTTCTCAATAACCGAGAGATATATCCGGCCGCTCGTCCAGTTGTTCGCCTGTGAAAGCTTCGCGTGAGTAAAGCGTTCGTAATGTCCAAGGTCAAGGTCGGTCTCGGCCCCGTCATCCGTGACAAATACTTCGCCGTGTTGAAAAGGCGACATCGTTCCCGGATCGACATTGATGTATGGATCGAGCTTCATCATTTGGACCTTCGCTCCGCGGGCTTCCAGCAGGCACCCTATGGAACTCGCCGCCAGTCCTTTTCCCAAACTCGACACCACACCGCCTGTTACAAAAATGTATTTAGTCATAATTTGTTCGTCGTTCGTTGATCGTCGTTCGTCGTTGTTCGTCGTTCGTTGATTCGTTCTTATCCACCAGATTTACGATCGGCCATCCCCTCAGCCAGTCTTCGTGTCTCCGAGTCTCC
>DASUSJ010000072.1:0-24616 GCA_036375155.1 Pyrinomonadaceae bacterium | reverse complement strand
AGCGTCAAGGAAGCCGGCCAAAAGAACATCTACTTTCCGTTCGGCGGCGGTGTTAGGCGATGCATCGGCGAAGGGTTCGCTTGGACCGAAGGTATTCTGTTGCTAGCGACGCTCGCCCGAAAATGGAGGTTGAGCCTTATTCCTGAACAAGAACTTGGTCTGGAACCTTTGATCACGCTGCGACCAAAATACGGGATGCGGATGCGGATCGAGTCACGCTGACGAGGAGAATAGCAACCCTATGGCACTCTTGCTGATCGCGCTTTTTGGCCTTCTCGTTCCTAACGGAATTTTCATCTACTGGCTTTTCACGGAGTTCAACTCGCTCGGCGATGTGATCAACAACCGGCTCGCTCTTGGATTCATGATCGAGGCGGTCGTTGTTTTGGGTCTGCTGGCTTATTGGTTTGCGAAAAACCCGCCGGGAAAGATCCGATGGTATTGGTTCGTGGTCTTCTCCCTGATCGGCGGTTTGGGTTTCGGGTTGCCGTTTTATTACTGGTTCAGCAAAAGAGGTTAGCCTCGCTTTGCTTTGCTGACGTGCGGGTTGCCGTCCACCCATAACCTCCAAGGCATTTCTGCAAACTCCTCCGCGTAGTCGATACCTATTCTCGGGCCGCTCCGGACAAGTTTCTTTTTAATCGTCCGGTACTCCTCCAACCAGATGCGCTCGCCCTCGAGATCCTCACCATTAAGATCTCGCGTTATCCCAAACGCTATGCATAGCTTCCCCGGACCGGAGGTCAGATTCGTATCCTTCATCGTACCGCGTCGCTCCCGCATTATCTCGATCCCTTCGACCGGCTCTACGGCCCGGACCAAAACCACGTGCGGGTGATCCATAAGCCCCGTGACAAGGTTCAACTGGTAGTACATCCCGTAAACGAAAAATACATAGACGTGGCCGCCTTCGGCATAAGTGATCTCGTTTCGTGCCGTCCGCCGGCCGCCGTAGCTGTGGGCCGCTTTATCTATCTCGCCTAGATAGGCTTCCGTCTCGACGATCATTCCCGAAACTCGTCGCCCGTCCGCCGTCGGAACAACAAGTAACTTTCCGAGCAGCGCTCGGGCGACGCCCAGGGTATCGGTGCGCATGTAAAAGTCGCGGCTAAGTCGGGCATCTGACATTACTTCGCTGGAACGCATATTGCTCGATTAGAGGTGTTCAAAGAAATCAACCGAAAAGTGCGCGGAAAACGTACGAGTTTGTCTACGAGTGTATCAAAAACGTGGAGAGGTAAAGAGAATGTCGATCAGCGAGGTCATGAGTAAATGCGTAGCGGAGTGTACCGAAGATACTTCACTCGGCGACGTCTATGAACTTATCAGAAAGTGCGAACACGGTCTGGTCGTCGTCGTCGACAGCGAGTCGCATCGGGTTCCGATCGGCGTGGTGAGTGAACACAGTATTTGCGAGCAGCTGATCAGCCGCGGAAAAAACCCGCGCGGTCTAACCGCCGGCTCGGTACTTGACCCGCGAATCAAGACCCTTCGCGAAACCGACAGCACGGACGGCATCCCGGCGGCAGAAAAGGACTCGCTCACCGCGATCGTCGTTACAAACGAGAAACGGCAGGTTTGCGGAATCGTTCCGAAAGGCAGGATTTCCCAAATACCGACCTCGATCGCGGCAACACACTCCCCGGGCTCGATCTATGTTACCAACGTGCGTTTCTCGCCCGCCTCCCGCGAGATACCAGCCTTTGGCTGGATACAGTGAACAGGAGAATTTCATATGAATGTTAGAGAAATAATGACGAAAGACCCGGCGTGTTGTACGCCGGAAACGCCGCTTCAGGAAGTGGCACAGATAATGGTCGAACACGATTGCGGTTGCGTACCGGTGGTCGACAGTGAGGATTCAAGAATGCCGGTGGGTATGATCACGGATCGTGACATAACGACCCGGACTGTTGCCAAGGGCCAGAACCCGCTCGATCTCACTGCCGGCGACGCGATGACATCGACCGTCGTTTCAGTGACGCCGGAGACATCGGTCGAGGAATGCTGCAACATCATGGAGCAGAGCCAGATCCGCCGCGTTGCGGTCGTTGATAAGAATGGAGCCTGTTGCGGGATCATCGCCCAGGCGGACGTCGCGACAAACGCCGCGCCGCGTCAAACTGCAGAGGTCGTTCAGGAAGTTTCGAAAAGCGCAGGTCAATAGTTCAGAGTGCGCGATTTATCGCGTTTCTGAGTTCAGAGTGCGCGATTTATCGCGTTCTTGCCACATTTAACGCGATAAATCGCGCACTCTAAACGTCGCTCTCGGCGAGATCCTGGAGATCCTCGTACGCCTTCTGCAGAACGGGACGAGCTCGCGTCGAGCCGTCCATATCACCGATATATCCTTCTTTAACCATCGCATCGAGAATCGCCGCTGCTCGGCCATAACCGATTCGGAGATGTCGCTGTAACAGTGAGGTCGAACCGCGTTTTGCGTTAACGACGCATTTCAAAGCGTCCCAGAAGAGCGGATCGCGCCGGCCCGGCAGGTCGCCGGATTCATCCAATTCATCTTCCGTCTTCGTGATCGTTGTGTCGTATTCCGGCTTACCCTGGGCCTTGATGTGCTCGACGATCTTGCTGATCTCCTTCTCATCTACGTAAGCACCGTGAACGCGAATGACCTGCGAACTCGCCGGCGGCAGGAACAGCATGTCACCCTTGCCAAGCAAGCCCTCGGCGCCGTTCGAATCGATGATCGTCCGCGAATCAACTTTTGAGGATACGCGGAATGAAATACGGGCGGGGAAATTGGCCTTGATAAGGCCCGTTATAACATCTACCGAAGGCCGCTGCGTCGCCAGGACAAGATGAATTCCGACCGCACGAGCCATCTGTGCGAGACGTGTGATCGATTCTTCTACTTCCCTGCCGGATACCATCATCAGGTCGGCAAGCTCATCGATGATGATCACGATGTACGGAAGCGTGCGGTGAGGTTCGCCGTTGTCGTCCCACATCTCGAGCGAGTTGCGGCGCTTCGCCTCGGTGTTGTACCCGTCGATGTTGCGGACGCCGTATCCCGCGAGGTCTTTGTACCGTCGCTCCATTTCAGTCACCGCCCACTTAAGTGAGATCGCGGCACGCTTCGGGTCGGTGATGATCGGCGTTGCGAGGTGCGGGATGTCGGCGTAAACACCGAGCTCAAGCCGCTTTGGGTCGACCATAATGAATTTCACTTCGTCGGGCTTGGCCTTGTAAAGGATGGAGACAACGAGTGAATTCACGCCTACTGATTTACCTGCGCCCGTCGCACCGGCTATCAGAAGGTGCGGCATCTTCGCAAGATCGGCGACGTAGTTGAGGCCATCAATAGTTTTGCCGAGCGCGATGGTGAGAAGCGATTCCGATTCGCGAAACTTCTTCGACTCGATCACGTCGCGCAACTGGATCGTCTCGCGTTTGCTGTTCGGTACCTCGATACCGACGAACGCTTTTCCGGGAATACGATCGATGCGAACCGACTCCGCTTTGAGTGCGAGACACAGGTCGTCAACGAGACCAGTTACACGCGAGTATTTAACGCCCGGGTCGGGTTTGAATTCGTACGTCGTCACGACGGGGCCCGGACAGATGTTGACGACCTTTCCCGCGACATTGAACTCGCGCGTTTTTTCAACGAGCGAATCTGCGAGAGCGAGGAGCTCTCTTTCCTTCTGCTCAATGTGCGGGGCTGAGGGATTCAAGAGCTGCGAACTCGGGAGCACGTAATCATCGTAGGTCTTCGACGGCCTCGTAAGAGCTTCCGCCGCGTCCGGTTCTGCGTTCTCGTCGTCGGACAGAGCTTCGCTATCGAGCTCGTCGGTGTGTTTGGTCGGAGTGATCGGAATCGGGCCCGACGGATCCCTGACATCGTTAGTCAGCTGGCCGGAGAGGATAGTGTCAGGCACCGTTTCATTTGGGGTGATGGATGGGGGTGGACCCTCGTCGAGTAGAGCCGGCGACGTTTCGAACGGATCAACTCCTGCAGACGTCGCCGCGGCAGCATTTGCCTTTTCCGCCTTGCCGACCCGGGTCTTCCTGGATTCCGGTATCGATATCGTCGGAGTGTCGGCCAATGCGGCCTTCCCTTCACGCGCCCCTCGGCGTTTCTCCTCACGCTCCTTTGCAAGATTGATCTGCTCCGACCTAGCTTCGCGGCGCTTAGCTTTCCATTCGGCGTAATGGATCTTGAAATTTCCCCACGCGACTTCGAGGTGACTGAACACCCAAGCGAGGGTGAAGTTGGAGATCATCAACGCCGCTGTCGTCGCAAGAGCGACAAGGAAGATCGCGCCCCCGACCGTACTAAGAAGACGAACGGAGTATGTCGCGAGCAACGCACCAAAAATCCCGCCATGCCAACCGATAAGATTTGCGAGAGCGGCTATGGAAGCGACGATCAGCGTGAAACCGATCACCTGACTGATGCGAGGACGCAGACTTTCGGATTGAAACACCCGCCATGCAATGAGAGCGAGCAGCGCGGGAAAGATATAAGCGACCAGCCCGACAGTGGAGAAAAGCAGTTCGGCAAGATTTGCTCCGACGACTCCGATCCAGTTCTGAACCTTTTGTGAGGATGCGGTATTGAATGTCGGATCGCTGGGATCGTACGAAACCAGGCAAAGGAAGATAAGTACCGAGATCGCGAGCAGCACGACGGCCAGGATCTCGTTGATCCGCGAATGGCGCGTTGTGACGCCGACCCGCTTCTTGATCAGCGTCGTTCCATCGGCGAGGCAAAAGTTGAGTGCCTCGTCCTTATACGTCTCCTTGCATGTGGGGCAGATCTTCATCACTGGTAGTTGACAGTTGAAAATCAGTCGCGGCGGTTCCTAACCATCAACTATCGACTATCAACTGTCCACTATCAACTACCTCCTCCTTTCTTATACAACAAAAATTCCTTGATAAAGTCGTCGATGTCGCCGTCAAGTACAGCATCGACGTCGGTGACTTCAAATTTCGTCCTCGTATCTTTGACGAGCCGGTATGGATGCAGCACATAGTTGCGGATCTGAGAGCCGAACGAGATGTCCATTTTTCCCGCTTCGAGTTCCGCGGTGTCGGCGCGACGTTTCTCCAGTTCCAGCTCGTAGAGTTTCGACCGGAGCACCTGCATCGCGACCGCTCGATTTTGAATTTGCGAACGCTGGTTCTGGCACGTCACGACAATATTGGTCGGCAGATGGGTGATCCGCACCGCACTATCGGTGACGTTAACATGCTGGCCGCCGGCGCCCGAGGAGCGATAGGTATCGACGCGAAGATCCTTGTCCTGGATGTCGACCTCGATGTTCTCGTC
This sequence comes from Pyrinomonadaceae bacterium, assembly GCA_036375155.1. Taxonomy (GTDB): domain Bacteria; phylum Acidobacteriota; class Blastocatellia; order Pyrinomonadales; family Pyrinomonadaceae; genus OLB17. Next base: position 19,323 of record DASUSJ010000072.1, on the reverse strand, counting down.
TATCTCGGGTGAGACGAACATGGACGCGAACGATGTTTCGCGGCTCCCGCCCGAATTGAAAGGCGAGATCCGCACCAGGCGATGAACACCCGCTTCAGTCGCGAGCAAGCCGTACGCATAATCACCTTCTACACGAAACGTCGCCGATTTGATCCCAGCCTCGCTTCCCGGCTGCTCGTCGAGTATCTCGACCTTGAACCCCTTCCGCTCGGCCCACCGCAGATACATCCGCAGCAGCATCTGGCAAAAGTCCTGCGCGTCTGTCCCGCCGGCTCCGGCCTGCAGCGAACAAATGGCGTTATTCGCATCGGTCTCGCCAGAGAGCAAGGATTGCACTTCAGCTTCGGTCACTTCTCGTTCGAGCTTCGTGATTAGCGACTGCAGTTCCTGCGCCGAATCGGCGTCCGTCTCGGCAAATTCAAAGAGCACTTCGGCATCCGACACACCGGTCTCGAAATCTGTTTGCTGCTGCAAAGCCTTTTCCAGCCGGCTTCGACGCTGTACTGTCTTCTGTGCTTTTTCCTGATCGTCCCAAAATCCGGGAGTTGATATCGCGGCTTCTAGTTTCTCAAGCTCGCTCTGTTTTGCGGGTGCGTCAAAGAAACCTCCCAAGTTGGGTAACTTTTTCTTTTATCTCTTCGTGTTTTGCTTGCAGTTCGGACAATTCCATAGATCTCTATTCCCGAGGGTGATTGTGCAAATAATTTCGGATCCCCTCGAAGCTGTTCTGCCACCCCGCGACGCACGCGTCGAAATAATCGTCGAGGAGCGGATCGGCCGGCTTCAATTCCTGAACGATCCTCAAAACGCAGCCCGCCGGGTGCGGCTCGACGTTTAGCTCAGTCGTCATGCCAGTCCGGATCGGCCAGTTTTCACCGGCGAAGTACTTTCCGCCACCGAGGAGTATCCGGCGCGGCTGCTCGAATTCAAGTATCTCAAAGGAGCTGACGTACTCGGACAGCTTATCCCCATCGCCTGCGGCCGCCACCCATGAGCCGCCTTTTCGGGCATCGATGATGACGGTCGTAGCTCCCCACCAACTCCGGACCGCACTCGGTGTAATTAAGATGTCAAACATTTGCTCCGGCGTAATGCCGAAGGGCTCCTCAATTTCCTGCCGGCGTTTTTTTATCCTAGGCATGCTGGGCGGTATCTGTAGTGGACTTGTTCAGAAAGTTTCTTATTCCCTCGAACGTGTTCTTCCAGCCGGTCTCACAAGCCGCATAAAAGTCATCGGCGACGGGGTCGCACGGGAAACCCGTTTGCTCGACCCGCAGCGTACAGCCGGATCCGGCTGGCTCGATAGTAAAGCGCGTCACGGCGTCATCTGCAAATTTGAACGGCAGCGAACCAGACTTTGCATAGTACTCGCCGTACTTCATAACCAGTTTTCGCGGCGGATCGTACTCGATAAGAGTGGCGGTCGATATGTAATCCGGATCGTCTTCATCACCCCACGCTGCGGTCCACACTCCGCCCTCTCTCGCCATCACGATCACTCGCGACGCGCCCCACCATTCGCGTATGGCCGAGGGCGTGACGAGGAGCTTGAACATCTGGTCAAGGGTAACGTCGAACGATTCCTCGTGAATGTGTGAGCGGGTTTTCATAGGCTACCTCTGCCGGTCAAACACTGGTCAGTATTGTCCACGTTCGATCAAGCATCTCCCAAGGCCAAACCATCCGCGGACACCGGCCGTACCGGTACCTGTGGTGGACGGCTGAGTCCGAAGCCGAGCATTACAATCGTTACTAGTGAACACAGCCATGCAAACCAGTCACCGTACCTCACATAAAATGTTTGCGACCCGTCCGACTTACCTACCGACCAGACCCGGGTCGTTTCGGTGTAAGGTTCGCTTGCCTCAAGAACCTCCCCGCGCTCGGTTATGTACGCGGTGATCCCGACGTTCGTCACCCGGAGCAACGGCCGGTTCGTCTCGACCGCTCGAAATACCGCGTTCGCGAGATGCTGACGCAGCACCGGCGTCGGGCCAAGGTAACCGTCGTTAGTCATTTCAATGATCACGTCGGCGCCGTTACGAACGTACTCGCGACCGAGCTCGCCAAAGTGCGATTCGAAACAGATCATCACACCAGCCTTCGCATCCCCCAGCGGCAAAAGGTCGTATTCTTTGCCGTAGGAAAAACTTCCTACGAACGCGGGACCGATCGATTGCAGAGGGGCAGGGACGGATTCGCCGAACGGCACGAGGTAAATCTTATCATACTGACCGATCTCTTTTCCGCCCGGGCCGACTAGTACGGCCGAGTTGAAATACCGGTCATTCGGTCCGTCAGGCTCGGCGGAATTGAAGAGTACTTGCACATCGTGTTTCGCTGCAAACGCGTGCACGAAGTTTCGGAATTCCTCGTCGTCCTCGTACATGAAATTCATGGGGGATTCGGGGAAGATGACCGTTGTCGATTGTGGAGTGCGGATCGCGGACTCCGGGTTTCCACCGAACGAGTTTAAAGCGGACTCCGAAAGTTCGACGTGTTTCCGTCGGAGCTGCTGCCATTTGTCGTACGTAAGTCCGGACATCGGGACGTTGGGTTGGATGGCGATCACGAAGGCCGGTGCGTCCATCGGCGACTTGGCTACGGGTCCGGCATAGTCGACGAGCCAGAGTAATATCATCACGAGAAGGGCAAGTCCCCCGGCAGAATACCTAAGTATTGGTGTGCCTCGACCTACGAGGAGAAGATAGAGACAGACACAGATCAGCAAAACAACGAAACCAGTCAGGTAGATCCCACCGAAGGCAGCAAGTTCAACAACCGAACTATTTCCGTTGAACGCTTGCGAGTAGCCGATCGCATTCCAATTGTTTCCCGTGACCCAGTATCGAAGAAGTTCTGTAAACACCCAGACGAACGGGACCGCCAGGACCGCGAGGTTTCCCAAGCGGCTCACCAGGATCGAATATATCAGTCCGAAGACCCCGGGAAAGATTCCGACGATCGCCGTGACACACAGCAGCAAAAAGTACGCGATTGGCCACGGAAAGCCCGCGTAGGTAATGGGGGCGAACGTGAGCCACCAGCACGACCCGGTAAAGAAAACAAAACCCCAAAGCCATCCGAGAATCAACGATCGTGCGGCAGATTCCTTTTCCCGATCGATCGCCCAGAGCAACGGAATCAGCCCAATCCAGGCGAGAAACCAGAATTCAAAATCCGGAAAAGCCAGGACGAGAAGAATGGCGGAAACGACCGCGTTCGCGGCACTTTTCCAGCCAGGCAAAAACCTCCTCAACCGGGGCACCTTCATGCCGACAGTTTAGCAAAGCAAGGGCGTCCTGCGGATCAGCAGTACGGAGTGCGCGATCTATCGCGTCGTTCAGAGTGCGCGATTTATCGCGTTGTTCAGAGTGCGCGATTTATCGCGTTAAACTTCGGCCGAGAACGCGATGAATCGCGCACTCTGAACGCTCACTGGCGGTCAATATGCACTGCTTCTAACCGAAATACCTCTCAAATTGATTGAACGTTTAAGCGCCCTGCACAAATTTTGTCAGGGACGAAATGACGGATTTTGTCATCGGCGGCGGTTCCCCGTTCACGTTTCTGTCAGAATGAAAACGACACGACCGGACGGTCACCGCGAGCTATTCAGATTGAATGAACAACCAGGCGCTGTGAATCACAGGCCTTTATTTATCGGGTTTAAAAGCAGGTGAGCCCGGTCGGTGTCGACCAGGCTCATAATAGGAAGGACAACTGAAGGAACGCTCGGAAGGTGATCAAGCACAGTGGCAAACCGCGCTCGGAGAAGTGTTGGCGGCGGGGTCTTGATTAACTTCATCAAGCTAGCCGCGATGGTATTAGCACCTACCGTGCCACACACGAAGTCCCTTGTCCCAGGTCCAAAGTCCCAAGGCGAACCACGGTAGAAAGCCTGTATTTACGGTGTTTTTCGAGAAGTAAGGACTTTGCGGGGCGCTTAAAGCGGGACTCTGGGACGAGGCATCGGCGACCAGGGACTTACACTATTTGGAACAACGCTCGGCTTGACGCTGCAAAGCGATAGCATCCTGGTAGTCGGGATCGATCTCCATCGCCGACGCGGAATAGTTCTTTACCTGAAGGCAGTCACCGCGTTCAAGATAGATCTTGCCGAGTGAAACGTGTGCGTCAGTTTGACGATTGTCCCAGAAGATCGCTGTCTTGAAAGAACTGATCGCCTGGTCGAGATCACCACGGCGCAGGTGGATCTTGCCGAGGATCAAATAACTCTCGGCGCTCATCGGTTCGCCGGCAAGGACGCGGCGAAGGACGGCCATCGCTTCGTCGTCGTTGCCGTTCTTGTAATGTGAGCGTGCCTGAGCAAGTAGGTTCTCGGTTTCATTCACGGCCGTCTGGACGGGTGACACGTTACGCATGCTTAGAACGACGCTAACGAAGTCTTTCCGCTGCGGCTGCTCGACGCGAAGCGGTACGTCGGCAATCGTTTTTGACTTCAACCACTCCTTTTCCAGATTCGCGTAGCGGTTGCCGGCCGTCAGAAAAGTCCGTGCCTGATTGTCCACCGCAGCCGCCGTCGCGTCGTTCTGCTGCTGCAGAGCCTTAGAGAGAATGTAATAAGTTTCTCCGTCGCTTGGCCGCGCCGCGATCACCGGCCGCAGTTGACCCGCCGCTTCGAGATGATCTCCGTGAAGGAACAATGCGAGGCCATAGTTGAAACGGACGTTCAGATCTGTCGGTGACGATTCCGCCGCTTTCTTCAGGAGATCAAGACCTTCTTTTAACAGCGCCGCGGCCTTCGCCTCGTTTTTCTTTTCGGCCCGTGACGCCTGAACGGCGATGGCACCAAGTGTGTTGTAAACGCTCGTCAGCTTTAGATCCTCGGCCAGCGGGCGAAGTACGGCCAGCGCCTGTTCGTAATTCGACTGCTGCCACTTGATCAGGCCGATGTAGAACGATGCTTCGGCAAAGCTTTCATCGTTGCACTGCGCGACTTTGTTCTCATTCTTTGCTCTTTCCTTGCACTGCTGATTCGCGTTTATCGCGCGTTCGAACGAGTCTACCGCCTCGGCATACTTTCGCTGACCGAGGTAAAGGTGACCGAGCTCGAGTGCTGCGTCGGCGAATGTGCCTTCCGGTGTCACTTCCTGATAAAGCCGCAGCGCATTTCGAAAGTAATTCTCACGCGCTTCAGCCGCCGGCGTAAGAAGGCCTTTGATATACGCCTCGAATGCACGCGCGGGAACCTTGTTGGCTGCTTCGATCAACTGATTTTGCGAAAACGGAAGTGCCTTGTCCCGCTGGTAAAGGATCTGGTACGCGACCTGTCCCTGCATCGTCTGTAGATTGCCTAGCGCGTCGTTCAAGATGATGTCGCGCTGGATCTGTCGTCCGTCAAGAACCTCGCTAAGAAAGCGGCCTTCGTTAACGCGGATGATCTTTGCTGTCAGATTAAGCGTCGCGGCCATGTCGCCCTGTGCCGGAACGATGTTGTATTTTCCGGAAACAAGAAGGGTTGCACCACTCTCACGCGCGAGCTTCAGCGACGTCGCGAGGCTCGGCAGGTTCGTGAGCGGTATCCGCAGGCGCTGTTGAATGATCTTTCGTTCGCTGTTCGAGATGACATTCAGTGCAGGTACTTTCAACAACTCCGACAGCGACAGAGCAAAGCTCTCACCCACCCAGTTGAATTCAGGCTTGTCCGACGTATTCTCGAAGGGCAGAACCATTACGACATCAGTCGCACGCTGCGCGTAGAGAGCGTTTGAACAAACCAAGATCGTAATGAGTGTTAGAAAGTAAACTGTCTTTTTCAGCATGCAATTACCTGCAAAATAAAAAATTCGCTTGTGTTGCAAGCGAATCGGCTAACTGGTCTGATGCGAAAAATGTTTGAAAAGATGGTAACCGGTACGGGATTTGAACCCGTGTTGCCGCCGTGAAAGGGCGGTGTCCTAGACCCCTAGACGAACCGGTCGCGTCGCCGCAAACGAATTGTAAGGATATCGGCTGGTAATTTTGTTGTCAAACATGATGCGTCGCACGGATTTCGCGACATTTATCGATCACAAATCGTTGTCTGGCGGGTTCGCCTATTTCGTGCTGCTTCGTGTGATTTGTGTGGTTCGTGATTACAGGAATCTTACTCGCACGGAACCACCAACCACACAAATCACACGAAGCAGCACGAAATCCGCATTCCACATTCCGCGATCGGCGATGGGCCGGCCCGCCCCCCTCTCCGGTTCTGACAATACGACCGTCGCTTCCGCTTCTGGTTCTGACGTGTTCACCCTTCGCTTGTTTCCACTACTGCCTTTCCTTATCATCAGATTCAACCAATGAAACGAGTATTTCTCATCGACTCGATGTCGCACATCTACCGGGCATTTTTTGCGCCGATGGGAGCGCGGGCCGAGCCGCTTCGCAACAGCAAGGGCGAGGTCACTCAGGCGGTTTTCATTTTCACCAACATGCTAAGAAAGCTGTTGAAAGATGAAAAGCCCGACTACATTGCGGCTATCTTTGAATCGGAGGAAGGTACGTTCCGGCATGATTCATTTGCCGCGTACAAGGCTAACCGCCAGGAAATGCCGAGCGATCTTTCCGATCAGATCCCGTACATCCTCCGTGTTTGTGAAGCTTTCAATATCCCGATCCTTCAGGCGGCAAAGTATGAGGCGGATGATGTCATTGGCACGCTCGCAAAAAAGATCGCGGACAAAGGGATGCAGGCCGTTATCGTCTCGAACGACAAGGACCTCTGCCAACTAGTGAAAGATCCGCACATCATTGCCATGCGGCAGAACTCGCAGAATGTGAAACGCAAGGTCGCCGTGCCACCGATCGAATGGTGTGACGAGGCGTGGGTAAAGAACCAGTTCGGCGTGCCGCCCGACAAGATCATCGACCTGCTCGGGCTGATGGGCGATTCGATCGACAACATCCCTGGAGCACCGGGGATCGGTGAGAAAGGCGCGTTAAAGCTGGTTCAAGAGTTCGGTTCCGCGGAAGCCGCGATGGAAAATGCCGACAAGGTATCGCACAAGACCTATCGCGAAAGTTTGCAGAACAATCAGGAGATAATTCGCCAATCGCTCGAGCTTGCGACGATCCACTGCGAAGTGCCGGTCGAGCTCGACCTCGATCTTATCAAGGCCCGCGAACCAGATCGAAAGGTTGCATACGAACTTTTCCGCGAGCTTGAATTCAACTCGATGATCCGCGAGTTCGCCGATTCGGCGACGTTATTCGAACCGCTCGACGGGCGAAAAGCGGTGACGGAACAGAAGTATTCGCGGATCGATAATCGAGAAGACCTCGATAAACTCATCCGAACGCTCTGGGAAACCGAGCACTGGAGTTTCGAGGTCGACGACTCGAACGGTGATGAGAAGTCGAGTTGCTTCCATAAGGTAGCGCCCGCGGGCATCGCTATCGCGACCGCGGCCGGAGTTTCACACTTCATCGACCTCGAGAATTTCAAGGATGGTCAGGAATCCGCGGTCGGTCCGCTCCGCGATATCCTGTCGAACGGCTTCCTGGAAAAATCCGCGTATGATCACAAGCGAAACTTCGGGGTTCTGAAAGCGCTCGGTATCGAACCGACAGCGGTGACCGAAGATCCGATGATCGCTGCATATCTGCTCGACTCGACACGTTCAAACTATTCGGCGCAGTACCTCGCGCAGGCGTTTCTTGAAACCGAACCGGCGCGTGACGTACCTGATAATTTCCCGGACGCTGCTTTCCGCGCGGCCGAGCGGGCCGACTGGGTCCTGCAACTGGCTCCCATACTGCGGAGCAAGATCGTCGAGGCCGAACTGACGAAGGTGTACGATGAGATCGAGCTTCCCATCGAACACGTTCTCGCGGACATCGAGAGGGCGGGGATGAAGGTCGACGGCGAGAATCTGAAAGAGTTTTCAAAACAAATCTCGATCGATCTTGATCGTATCAAGGCGCGGATCTTCGAATTAGCAGGACGCGAGTTCAACATCGGTTCGCCAAAGCAGGTCGGCGAGGTTTTCGAAGAGCTGAACATCTCGACCGGGCGGAAAACTGCGACGGGTCAAGTTTCAACCAGCCGGGATGTACTCGACGAGCTTGCGCATACTTACGAGATCGCGAGGCTGATCATCGATTTTCGCGAGTACGACAAACTCAAAGCAACCTACGCAGATGCATTGCCAAAAATGATCGCGCCTGACGGACGCATCCACGGCTGCCTTAATCAAACCGTTGCGGCTACCGGACGCCTCAGCTCGACCGACCCGAATTTGCAAAACATACCCATTCGTACCGAGCTTGGCCGGCAAATTCGAAGTGCGTTTGTCGCCGAAAAAGGAAACAAGCTTATCTCGGCAGATTATTCGCAGCTGGAGCTGCGGATCCTTGCACACATAACACGCGACCCGGTCATGCTGGAGGCGTATCAGACCGGCGAAGATATTCATTCCAAGACCGCTCGTTTGGTGTTCGGCGCTAAGAACGAAAAGGAGCTAAAGGAAAAGCGACGACTCGCGAAGATTGTGAACTTTGCGATCGCATACGCTGTCGAAGCCTACGGCTTAAGCACACGCGTGGGAATTTCAAGATCGGAAGCAAAGCAAGTGATCGCTGATTATTTCGAAACCTACAAAGGCATTCGAAAGTACATGGACGAGATCCCGGAAACGGCGCGTAAACAAGGGTACGTTACATCCATGTTCGGACGGCGGCGTTACTTCCCTTCTATCAACGACCGCAACTATAGCGTTCGCTCTCGGGCGGAGCGCGAGGCGATCAACATGCCCATCCAAGGTACGGCGAGCGACATCGTAAAGATCGCGATGCTGCGCGTACACGATGCGCTGAAGAAAGAGAAGCTCGAGACGAAGATGATCATGCAAGTCCATGACGAGCTTCTATTCGAGTCGCCCAAGGGAGAGGTCAAGCACGCAAGCGAGATCATCAAGCGCGAAATGGAGGCGGCCGCCAAGCTGGATGCGCCCCTTGTCGTCGAGATCGGCAGCGGCGACAACTGGATGGACGCGAAGTAAATGATCACTTTTGCCACTACCGACACCGAGATCCTGGATTGTTACGATGTGATGTCGCAGCTGCGACCGCATATCGCGCGCGAGGACTTCGTGCCCCGTGTCCGGCGCCAAATGGACTGCTTCGACTTCAAGCTTCCATATCTCGTGGACGCGGGCGAGGTGAAGGCTGTTGGTGGAATCCGCGTCAGCGAATGGCTGCATGGTGGGAAGTATCTTGAGATCGATGACCTCGTCGCGAAAGACGGCGACCGATCAAAGGGATATGGTGGCGAATTATTCGATTGGATACTTACCTACGCCCGTGAGCAGAACTGCAACCACGTCCGGTTGCTGTCGGGCGTACAGCGATTCGACGCCCATCGGTTCTACCTTCGGAAGCGAATGAACATCGAGGCGCATTATTTCTCGATGAATCTCTAGTAACCCGTTAAGACGCCACTCTCGGACCGTGTCGCGGTCGAAGAACCGTGAGGTTAACGAAGAATGTAACGAGATGGACTCAACAACCCAAACCAAACGCACAAAAGTAAAACGCCTACCCGCTCGTGGGCACTATGACCGCGAGACGATCAACGCGATCCTCGACGAGGGCTTTATCTGCCATGTCGGCTTTGTCGTGAATGGTCAGCCGTACGTCATTCCGACGGGCTATGCTCGTATCGGCGGAGACGTTTACATTCACGGTTCGGCAGCCAGCCGCATGTTGAGAAATCTGTCACAGGGAATTGACGTATGCGTGACGGTCACGTTGATCGACGGTCTCGTTCTTGCGCGTTCGGCCTTCCACCATTCGATCAATTACCGCTCGGTCGTAATTCTGGGAAAAGCCGAGCTTGTGTCGAATAAGAAAGAAAAAGATCTAGCACTCGAAGCGTTGACCGAGCACATCGTTCCCGGACGCTGGGCGGATGTCCGCTGGCCGAACGAGCTCGAATTAAAGGCTACGACCGTTCTGAAACTCCCGATCGTCGAAGCGTCGGCGAAGATCCGCACGGGCGGTCCGAAGGACGAAGAAGAAGATTATGCAATGGACATATGGGCCGGAGTCCTGCCGCTGAACCTCGCGAAGGGCGAGCCTATCGCCGATGCTCGACTTACTGGTTCACCGATGATTCCTGAGTATGTTAAGGACTACAAACGAACTTAATTGTTCGTGTGATTTCGTGTGCGTTTGCGGTTCGGCTTCTGTGCAACCATGAGCGGCCGGAGTTCTCGTCGTCGCCTCACACGACTGTGAGTGTCTCCTTCGTGTGGTTCGTGTATTAGTGGTTATGGCTTAGTTGCAACCACGAAACATACCGACCACACGAAAATCACACTAATTATCTTTGCTCCAAACATACAATTAGACTCAAACACACGAAACGCACTAAGCCGTTGATAACACATACCCGAATTCAATTTTTCTATGGCTGGGTCATCGTCGCCGTGGCGACACTCGCACTTGTCGTCAGCAACGGTCTTTCGATCGGGGGAATTCCCGTCTTCTATCGTTCCATCCGGGAAGACTTTGTCTCGTCGGGTGCGGTGGCGGCGGACGGCGCCGAGAGCTTTATCGCGTTCGGTGCCTCTCTAACTTTTCTTTGCTCTGGCCTGATCTCACCATTTGCCGGCTGGCTGATCCAGAGATTTCCGCTCAAAACGATCATGCTGGCGGGATGTGCGTTGCTCGGCGGAGGGCTTGTTCTGCATGCGACGGCAAATTCCGCCGCTCTGGTTTATACGGCCCGGATACTGATGGGCGTGTCGCTCGGGTTTGTTGGCGTGCTGCCAAGCGTCGTACTGGTTTCGAACTGGTTCGTTCGTCTACGTGGAACAGCACTTGGAATTCTGTTGACCGGTACCAGCGTCGGCGGCGTCTTGATCCCGCCGCTCGCAACGCCGTTGATCGAACGATTTGGCTGGCGGATGGCGATGATCCTCGTCAGCCTTCTGATCTGGGTCGTTCTCGCTCCGGCGATCGCGTTTCTCGTCAGGTCTCGCCCATCCGAGGTCGGAGCACTTCCGGACGGTGATGGAGCCGTTACGCTCGAGTCGGTTCCGGCAACCGGCGAGGGATATTCGTTTTCTCAGGCGCTTCGCACGCCCCTGTTTTGGATCTTCGCTCTCGGTGCGGCACTCATCTTTTATCCGATCTTTGTAACAAGCCAGCAGTTGATCCTCCAGACGGCGAAGATCGGCTTTACAGCGTGGCAGGGAACGCTGGTCCTTTCCGGTTTGTTTGCTGTCAGCGTCGCGGGAAAATTTTTGTTCGGATATCTCAGCGACCGCTTCGCACCGGTACGGGTTATACTCGTCTGCACGGCAGTAATGTTTTCGTCGACATTCCTGTTGTTAGACCTGAACGAGACCACGGCATTTGTTTTTCTGGTCCCGTTCGGTCTTGGTTACGGCGGTGCGTTCGTTTTGATCCAGCGACTCGTGGCGGATTTCTTCGGCGAGCGGGATTACCCGAAGATCCTCGGTGCCATAACTATAGGAGACACGCTCGGCGCGGTCGTTGGCGGAATGGTTACCGGCTGGCTCGCCGACCAAGCCGGCGGCGATTACACGGTTGGGTTTTATGGTGTGATCGTAGCGACGGGGGTGGCGATGCTGATGATGATAATACTCAATGTTGTTGTTGATAGGGCTAGGTAGTCTCGAGTCGGCAACTCCGAAAAGCCAGTGGTAAAGCGACCCGAACCTCCGGTACCGCGAGACCATTCCGAGCACCGGAGGTGCGAAATTTGTTATTTCGCACCTCCGTTGCTGTGACGTTGGGCCTTCGGCTCCATGACTGGCTACCTTATTTTGACCGCTTCGCGGCCCGTCGGTTAACTGGACGTTCTCTGCTTCGCAGCCCGATTCGTCTGTCATCGTCGTCCGTCATCGTTTCGTAGCTTCGCGGGCAATTCGTCTGTCGTCGTCCCGTCCCCTCGCGGCGCAATTCGTCTATTAATCGTTCCATACTTCGCCACGCGATCCGTCTATCATCGTTCTGTACCTTCGCCGCGCGATTGGTTCCCAACGTTCTGACCACCTTCGGTGCAACTCGAACAACAAATCAGTGCCTTCGGCACATGCTTTCAGAAAGGTGACTGGTCTTCCCATTTGAAGTCCGGATTCTCTTTATATTTCCGTTCGAACTCGCGACTGAATTCTTCCATCTCGCGGTTGTGAGCTTCCCATTCTTCAACGGTCTTATATGCTGAGAACACGAAGCCGTCGTCCATGTTGCAGCCGTCGAGGTGCCAGAACATCGGGGTGTCGAAATCCTCGGCCAACGCGACACAGCAGGGACAGTCTTCATCGATCATGATCTCCGCCGCTGAAGCGGTCATGTTTATCCGCCTGCGCTCCATATCTATGATCTCGAGCGGGAAACGCCCCGGGCTTTCGCCATCGGGTGACCTCAGCCATTCGTCGCGCAACGCTGAGAGCCGCTCGATCTCGGATTCGGTGTCCGTAATACCACCAGCCTTTCGCATCTCTGTCGCATCAGCCAGCAGATACCGGATCAGGTCGTAGTAGACAACCCATTCATGCGTTCCGAAACCGGCATTGATGTATGCATATGAGTCCGTCGATAGTGGCGGCGGACTCACTTTGGTGAACGACCATTGCATAGCGCGGGATTGAAGGTCGAAGTTGATAAAATTTCGCTTCTCGAAAAGAACCTCCCGCGGCGTGCGATCGCGGAGATCGCTTCGCCTGGTCATTAACCAATCGGCATGAATCCGGGCGAACAGGTCCTCAGCGTCGAGATCCGGTACGGTCGAGATCGAGTTGACGATATGGCTGATCATCGGGCGGCCGAAAAGGATAGGGCGCGCGTCGAACGCCGCTCGTTTCTCCCGTTCTTTCCGCTTCGATAGTCGGGTTCCCTCGTAGCACGCAATTGTCTCGACAAAGGTCCAATCGTCCGGAAGCTGGTAGGGAACGTAGAGGTCGTCATCCTCATCGGCGAACCCGGTGGGGACGCGAACACTCCCTTCCGCGCATGGAATTGTGTAAGTCGTTTCGAAACCCACCGTGCGGGCCGCAAGATCGATCGCGACGATGCCTGCGTCGTAGGGTTCCAGATCCTCATGTTTCTTGAAGCCGTGAAGCGGAGGCCAGTCGGAGTCGGTCCTTACAAACCGGTGGAGTGCAGTTTCAAACTCAGCGACGGTCTCCGGCTCGGCGGTAAGAGCGGCTATTAACGTATCGGTCATCGAACCGTGGAGGTCTCCAGAGACACTTCCGTCACGGTCGGAGATATTGAATCGTACATAACTCATGGATTGTGGGAGAAGTAAGTTGTTATGATCCGTCGGACTTCTCGGGCCGATCTTCAAACCAAAGTGTCACTCGAAGGATGATGAGCGACAACACCGTTGCCATAAGAGCGAGGCCGAGTCCGCCGAGACCGATCGTGACACCGATCGCGGCGGCCATCCATATACCGGCCGAGGTAGTAACGCCCTGAATGGTCTGCTCACTCTCACGTTTGAGAATGCTCCCCGCCCCGACGAATCCGATGCCCGTCACAATACCCTGGATAACACGCGACAAAGCATCGTCTTGAAACCCGGCACCAAGACACCCGAGGACGAAAACCGTGGTACCCGAGGTAACAAGAATGTGGGTCCGCAAACCGGCCGCTTTGCCCGCTGATTCCCGCTCGTAGCCGATGGCGGCACCCATAAGTGTTGCGGCAAACAGCCGGATGATGACCACGGCAAAATATCGTCCATCCGGAATCCCGGCGCTGAGCTCCGACCAAAAAACATCCATAGACAAAGTATAAAACGTCGGCATGCTTTTTTGACCTTGAATTGCCGGCTGTGTACGCAGGGCGACGTTTCTACCGGTCAGAAACAAAAAGGCGCCTGACCACGTTGGTCAAACGCCCCGACTATATTTGGTGGAGATGAGGAGGATCGAACTCCTGGCCTCGGCATTGCGAACGCCGCGCTCTCCCAGCTGAGCTACATCCCCTGACAGAGTTGATAGTTTAGAGATGAGACTTGAAAGTTTCAAGCCGAAAACTGCCTGTCAAGAACTTCGTCTCGATTCTGAGTTCTCACTGAACCCCGGCCGGAAGGAGCGAGCCTTTTGGATCGGACGCATACGCGTAGCCGTTCTCTATCTTTCCGATCATCCCGTGAAAATGTATCTGGTCACCTGAAACAACAACGACGGTGTCGCCCGGGCTTACCTGCTTATCGTCAACGGCAAATCGAATGATCGTCGCGTTCCCGTTCTCATTGGAAACGGGCTCGAATTCAAAGGTGTCAGAATCAAAACTCAGCGTCTGTGAAAAAGATACTTCCATGTCTGTTGAATTCTACGCAGGCCGGAGGGTAACTGCAATGTGGGGTGGTGGTGGGCTTTTGGTTTTAGGTCTTGGTCTTTGGGTTTTTGGATTTTGGGCTTTGGGTTTTTGGTTTTTGGGTTTGGTCTTGGGTTTTTGGGTTTTGGGCTTTTGGTTTTGGGGTTTTGGTTTTGGGTTTTTGGTTTTTGGGTTTTGGGTTCTGAGTTTTCGGTCTTGGGAATCTCTTCTTTGCGTCTTTGCGGGAACCCTTCTTTGCGCTTTCATCTGCGGTCTTTGGATCTAGACGGGCGACGTACCACCACATCGTCGAGGAAACACCAACAGGGTATTCCCGCAAAGACGCAAAGACGCAAAGAAGAAAAACCAAAACCAAAGACCCAAGACCAAAGGCCCAAGACCAAAGACCAAAAACCAAAGACCAAAGACCAAAAACCAAAGACCAACGCCTAAACTCAACCCAATCGAAAATCCACCGTGATCGCATCGTGATCGGAGAGAGGAATTCCTTCCGCGTCCACCAATCCGCCGATCGTCTTCGGTGCCGTATCGGGTGCGATCTTGATGCCTCGGCCGGCAAACCAATCTAGTCTTCCCGACACGTGACCGCCGACGCGGTTGGCGGCCCAGAAGATGAACGGGAAGCACCATTCGGGAACCCAGTCGCGAAGATTGGTGTTCTTCTCAATACTCTCGACGTGGTAATGCAGCGTCCCTACTCCGACCTCGTTGAAGTTGCGGTACTCATACCCTCTGTTCTCGAGCATTTCAAAGAGCGGGCGTTCGAAGAAGCGCTCCGGAAAGGGGAGATGCTTTTTTGCGACATTCTTCGGACCCATAAATACACGACGCCAGTAGCCCATGATCGCACGCGTCGAGTTCTGTGAATTGAACGTCGTAGTATTCCAATCACCCCCAAGCAGCGTCGGGAGCGACGAAAGCGATTCGAGATGATCTAGGATGATCCTCATCTGCTTCCGCCGGTGGGCGCGTGAGCAGTGCGCGTCCAGATGGACCGTAACGGCGCGAAACTCACCCGCCGGATGCTGAATGTCGGCGATCAGCGCCCGCAGATGACCGAGGCGCTTTTCCTTTCCCCACATCTTGTCCTTGCCGTTCGGCAGCGGGATCGCGTGGACATTCTTGATCGGCCATTTTGAAAACAACGCAAGCCCGTGGATCGATCTCGTGTTCTCGCCTTCGGCTTCGGCTTCAACCCCGCTTCCCTTTTGCAATGCGATGTAAACGGGTGCGAAGGCGTAATTCATACTGAGCGCCTCGGCGATCTCGCGTGCGACAAAACGGTTTCCGCTTCGCGCCATACCGTAGTCCAGCTCGGTCAGAAGGAGGACATCTCTGTCTTTTAGAAGTTTGTGGTTCTGAAGAGCGTCGACGATCCCGTCGAAGCGACTTCCACGCTCTATGTTCCAGGCCAAGGCACGAATCGCGTTCAGGGTGCGCGATTCAGAGTTCAGAGTGCGCGATTCATCGCGTCGGTTCAGAGTGCGCGATTCATCGCGTTCTTCGCTAGCGCCGGACGCGATAAATCGCGCACTCTGAACGCTCGCTGCACTCTGAACGCTCGCTACACTCTGAACGCTTGCTGCACTCTGAACTACCACTGCATCCAATATCCGGTCGACCTGTGGCTTTATCCGTTGGTATATTGCCGACCCCTCCAGTTCCGGGGTCGATTCGAACTTCAGCAGCTCAGGAAAGTGGGGGGCGAGGTCGTGATCAAGTAAGTCCATCAAGTCTAGAATGTCCAGCGCGCCGTTCTCAATCGTCGTATCTTTCTTTTGCCGGTGCGACCGCCAGGAAGTCGTTGGTGATGCGTTCCGTGTAAAGCATTAGCAGCGCCTCAACCCGCTTTTGCTTCGGGGAGTGGAAGATCAGTCCGACATGCTTCGGTTTGCTGACGCGATAAACGATCTCCTCATCGTCGTAACCAGATGTGTCGGGCTGGTCCTGATTTGCGAGTGCAAGCGCGACACCTGCGTACTCTTGCCGTAGTTTTGGCAGCTGATAGGGATTTTCTTCCGTCGCGGTCTCGAGCTTTGCCCATTCGCGCCATAGGTTGAAATTACATGCGTGCTCCAGAGCGTTGGCAATGTACGCCCCACCCACGCGACACGCCACCTCCAGTAAATAGAATTTTCCGTCCTCTTCGCTATGCAGAAACTCGGCGTGCGAAACACCCTGTTCATACTTGAACGCCGTCAGCAATTGCTGATTCAACTTTTCCAGTTGCTTTCTTTCCTTGGAACGATAAGAAACGATCGCCGTCGTAAACACACCACCGTAATGCGTCACGCTGAACGGGGGCGTGCCGTATTTGCTGACACCGGCTGCGCGGACCTTCCCCTTCTGGACGATCGAATCGACGTGATAGACGTTACCTGCGATGAATTTCTCGAGCACGAACTGCGACGGGTGGTCGCGCCAGTTGTTGCGATTATCGAGATCGGTCAATACCTGCCAGACCTGTTCCTTTGTCTCGCACTTCCGGATTCCGAAGGCGGATACTTCAAAGCGAGGCTTGACGATCCATGGCGCCGGCACACGATCGAGAAAAGTATCGATCTCCTGCTGGTTGAAAACGCCTGTGAATGCAGGGCACGCAATGCCCGCAGCGTGTGAGACGTTTCGCATCGACAGCTTGTCGCGAAATCGCAGTGCGTGCGAGCTGCTCATTCCGCCTAGCTGGAGATGTTCACGCGTTCGGGCCGCGGTCGTTACATCGAACTCATCAAGCCCGACCAGACGGTCTATCTTTCGCGAGCCGGCGACGTTCGTGATCACCCGCATATACTCGGCCGGCGACGCGTGATCCTCGACAGTCTTGACGTCGTTCAAGGCCGTCCACGACCACGGTTCATCGAGCAGCTTCTTCCGAGTGATAAGCGTGACATGCCAGCCAGCGTTCTGGCACTCCTCGAGAAACTCGTTGCCTTTGTGCTCGCTTGCAATGCAGACGATGTGATTTTTCATATCGTAGAACAGCCTTTCTAGCCTGTTCAGGTTGATTCCGGTCAGCAGAAGGCAGCTGTCCCGCTTTCTGCGCTTATCATTCTCAGCGTGCGACGCACGCATCCATCACTTTAGCTACACACGAGCAACGCGAGTGCAGGGTCAAAAAACCGAGCGTGTGAAACACGCGTCGAACAGGTCGCGTGTTCACACGCTTTGCAAGGTGCCATGTTGCCCCCACGGTCCGCTTCGCTCGACGTGGGGCTAAAGCTAAGGTCGCCTGCTTCGCAGGCTTAGAACTCACCCCTTTAAAGCCTTGTTCTATGGTCGACGACTTCGCGTGACGAGCGAGAACACACCTCACTCTCAAACGCTTCGCTGTCAGAAACTCAAATACCGCCGGACGGCTTCGCACTTACCTCAAATACCTATCAATACTCCAGTCATTCGCGCCTTTTAGTAAGAACATAAACGCGATAAAGAAATACAGAAGCGCGAGCTCCTGCTTCGCGAACGGGTCCGCACGGTGGACTCCGATCAGGGCTGTGAGCATCGTGCAGACGATAAAAAAGCTTGAGACACGCGTCAAAAAACCGAGGGCGAGGAACGCTCCGCCGACGAATTCAGATAGTCCAGCAGCCCACGCAAAAAGAGTAGGTACAGGAAAACCAAAGCCAGCCGCCCTCGTAATCAACCCTTCGGAAGGGGGAAGTTTTCCGATTCCATGAGCCATCATAAGCGCGACACCCGCGAAAATTCTGAGTAGCGTCAGACCAGCATTTGCCTGTACCGATAGACCCGATTCTCCTCCAAAGAGTATCTTTTTGAGCATCACGCCTCTCCCGTAAGGGTTTTATTTTGTGATGAAAGAATGGCACAATTC
This sequence comes from Pyrinomonadaceae bacterium, assembly GCA_036375155.1. GTDB lineage: Bacteria > Acidobacteriota > Blastocatellia > Pyrinomonadales > Pyrinomonadaceae > OLB17. The sequence continues at coordinate 1,166 of DASUSJ010000072.1, read as the reverse complement.
ATATTCAAAGACAACGGACTTAGGGCACCGGGAGCCCGGTGTGAGGCAGGCATAAAATGGGCGAAATCGACATAGCAAATCTGGTCAGCCACTTGGTGATCTACATGGTCGTTCTGCTGCTCGCGATCTCAGCCCACGAGGCCGGTCACGCATGGATGTCTTACAAGTTCGGGGACGATACTGCCTACATGCTTGGGCGTGTAACGCTAAATCCCGTCGTTCATACCGACCCTATCGGAACACTGCTAATACCGATCGTCGCGTTCATCCTCGGTTCGATGGGCGGGGCCCTCGGCAGCATACCGCTGATCGGCTGGGGAAAACCGACGCCGGTCAATCCGCGAAAATGGGAACGGTATGCTTTGGCAAACGTTATGGTCTCGATAGCCGGAGTCCTGGCGAACCTCATCCTGCTCATTATCGGCTTTGTCGCGGCGAGGATCATGCTTACGCAGGGCTTTGGCGTGCTCGATTTCTTCGGTCGTAGCACGAATCCGATCGCGATCCTGGTCGGGGATATGATGCTTCTCAATATGTCGCTATTCGTATTCAACCTGCTCCCGTTTCCCCCGCTCGACGGAAGTAAGATTCTTTCGACGTTCTTGCCTGACAGCGCACAGCCGGTCCTCGACATGCTTGAGCAGTTCGGATTTCTGATACTGATGTTCCTTATCTACGTCGGCGTGTTCCGGTTGATAATCACCCCGTTCATCTACGCCCTTCTGGTTGCGCTGTCCGCCTGATATGAAAAAACGCATCTTTAGCGGCGCGCAGCCGACAGGGCAGCTTCATATCGGCAACTATCTCGGTGCGCTAAAAAACTGGGTTGCGCTTCAAGACGAGTACGAGAGCTTTTACTGCATCGTCAATCTCCACGCGATCACGCTGGCGCAGGACCCGAAAACGCTGCGCCAGAAAACGCGGGACCTCGCAAGAATTTACCTCGCCGCCGGGGTCGACCCGGACAAATCGACCATCTTCATCCAGTCGGACGTTCCCGAGCATGCGGAGCTGACGTGGATCCTGTCCTGTGTCTCACGGATGGGCGAGTTGGAGCGAATGACGCAGTTCAAAGACAAGGGGAAAGGAAATCGCGAACGCGCGGGGGTAGGGCTGTTTACTTACCCGGTCCTGATGGCGGCCGATATTCTTCTCTATCAGACCGA
>DASUSJ010000071.1:0-31097 GCA_036375155.1 Pyrinomonadaceae bacterium | reverse complement strand
GGAGGGAAGGCGGCGTTGCTGACGCCGGTCCGCGTCGGGGGAAATACCTTTGGCCTCCTGGGCTTTGTGTGGGGTAAGGAAAGCGTTTTTGAACAGCACGACATCGCGCTCGTCGAGGGCATCGCCGACCAGATCGGAACTGCGCTTGAGCGGGACCAGCTTTCGGCTGAGGTGATGCGTCTGCGAAGCGAGCTGCATCAGAAACAGAGCGAGATAATCGGTCAAGCGCCTCCAATTCGCCGCGCGATCGAGCTTGCACTCAACGTTGCCAACACAAACACCACGGTTCTCATACAAGGCGAATCAGGCACGGGCAAAGAGCTGCTTGCGAATCTCATCCACTTTAATTCCGGCCGCGAGAACAAGCCTTATATCAAGATCAACTGCGGCGCTATACCGGAGACCCTGCTCGAATCCGAACTCTTCGGTCACGAGAAGGGATCCTTTACGGATGCTCGTGCGCAGCGGCGTGGACGGTTTGAAGAAGCGGACGGCGGAACACTCTTCCTGGATGAGATCGGGGAGATGTCGATGCAGGCTCAGGTTCGCCTCCTGCGAGTTTTGCAGGACGGGGAGTTTACGCGGATCGGCGGGAGTGAGGTGATCCATTCGGATGTCCGTGTCGTCGCGGCAAGCAATCTCAATCTCGAGGAAGCAGTCGAGGCCGGAACGTTTCGAAAGGATCTGTTCTACCGGCTCTCCGTTTTTCCGATCACATTGCCCCCGCTGCGCGAACGTATCGAGGACATCCATCCGCTCGTCTTTCACTTCCTCGAGCGCTACAAAGAAAAGACCGGTCGATTCGTTTCGGGCATTTCAAAAGAGGCGCTGCGGGCTCTTATTAGTTATGAATGGAGCGGGAACGTCCGTGAGCTTGAGAATTCGATCGAGCGGGCAGTGATAATCGCGTCCGGCCGGCAGATCGAGCTCGACGATCTTCCGGAAGCGATCAGCAAGCGAGCCTTCGCTGCCCACGCGCAGGCACGGCAGGAACGCGCTCGCGCGGCGGGAGAGGGATTGTCTATCGGTGTCGAGATCGAGCTTCCCGCATCGATGGACGAGATAGAGCAAAAGGTGATCGTCGCGACGCTGGATTACACGGAAGGCGACAAGTCGCGGGCGGCGCGACTTCTGAACATCGGGCGCAAAACGCTCTATCGCAAGCTCGAGCAATACGAGCGCGAAAGATAGGCCGTTTGCGGTTTCATTCCTTAATCCTGTATTTTTTACGTGAAGCTTATGAGTTTTTCCTCGATCGACATTCAGCCCCTCGCGGTAGACGTTTCGTGCAACAGCGACCGGCTTCACGTTTCGCTCGCCGACGGTCGGGAGATATCAGTGCCGCTCGAATGGTATCCGCGGCTGCAGGACGCGACGCCGAAGGAGCGCAACGACTGGAGACTTCTCGGCGGCGGGCTAGGAATACATTGGGAGTCGCTGGACGAAGACGTTACGGTGGAGAGCCTGCTTCGGCTTCGGTAAGTTTTTGACGCGGAACATAAGAGACGCGGTGACGCGGCGAGCTGCAGGTTGCACACCATCGCCGCGTCACCGCGTCTCTTATTCTCCGCGTCGCGCTGTCAAATGGACGTTATAGTCGGAACCGCAGGACACATCGACCACGGGAAGACTGCGCTTGTTAAAGCCCTGACTGGTACCGATGCCGACCGCCTTCCCGAAGAAAAGCAGCGCGGTATAACGATCGATATCGGTTTCGCGGAGCTGCGAACCGGTGACGTGCATATCGGGTTTGTTGATGTTCCCGGACACGAGCGCTTCGTCAAGAACATGCTGGCTGGTGCGAGCGGTATCGATCTTGTGCTGCTGGTGGTCGCGGCCGACGAAGGAGTCATGCCCCAGACGCGTGAGCACTTCGACATCTGTCGCCTTCTGCGGATCAGGAGCGGAGTGATCGCCCTGACAAAGACCGATCTCGCTGACGCCGACACGCTTGAGCTTGCGCGACTCGATGTGGCGGAGCTCGTGAAAGACTCTTTCCTCGAGAATGCACCGGTCTTCGCCGTCAGCGCCCGCACAGGTAAGGGCATCCCGGAACTATCGACCGGTCTTGCTGCCGCCGCTATAGATGTTCATCGCGAAAACGAAGTCTACGAAACACGGCTCCCGATCGATCGCAGCTTTTCGGTGAAGGGTTTTGGGGCGGTAGTTACCGGGACGCTCGCCTCGGGTGAGATCCGCGAGGGTGACGAGCTTGAACTATTGCCAGCCGGGCGAATTTTGCGCGTTCGCGGTGTTCAGACCCACGGAAAGGCGACGAGCTCAGCACGGGCGGGCCTGCGGGCCGCCGTTAATCTTGCGGGGATCGGTCATGACGAGATCAGCCGCGGGATGACGCTGGCTGCGCCGGGGTCGTTGACCGTGACCCAGGTGTTTGACGCAGAGGTGGAGGTGCTTCCGGACGCCCTTCGTGCGATGAAGTCACGGCAGCGTGTTCGTGTTCATCTCGGAACGTCCGAAGTCCTCGCCCGGATCAACGTAATGAATGAGGCCCAAACGATCGAGCCGGGCAAGACTGCATTTGTGCAGTTTCGTCTGGAATCATCCGTAGCGGCGGCGAATGGAGATCGCTTCATCATTCGGAGCTATTCACCCCAACGAACTATCGCCGGTGGCCGCGTACTCGATCCGCTCGCCCGACGCCATCGCCGAAGCGAGGGTGAAAATATCGTAGAAATGCTTCGCGAGCTTTCCACCACCACCGACGGTGAGGGAAACGTGGCCGAGATATTTGTTCGAATGTCGGGGGAGGCCGGGTTGCGAGCGGAGAGCTTGAGGGCGAGAACCGCTCTCCATGCCGATGCGCTCGGCAAGCTCCTAAACGACGCGAAGAGTAGGGGTCAAATCGTTAACGCGAACGATCTGCTCATATCGAAGTCGATTTTTGACAAGTTAGAGGAGGACGTTTTTTCTGCAGTCGAAACCCACCATCGGAACGACAAGATCTCGCGGGGAATATCCCGCGAGACGCTTCGAGAACGTGTATTCAAGCGTACGTCTCCCGAGTTGTTCAGAGCCGTGACGGCATCGCTCGAAAGGGCCGGAAGGATCGTTCTCGATCACGACGTCTTTAAGCTTGCGTCGCATGAAACCCGTCTGTCCCCCGCGGAGACGACCGCACGCGACACGCTTCGAAAGATCTACTTTGAAGCCGAGCTTGAGGTGCCGAAACTGGACGAGGCTCTGCGAGACGCCTCGTCAGCGAGCGGACTCGATTCAAAGTCGACTCGGAAGATCTTTCAGCTTCTGATTACCAGCGGCGAGATCGTCGCCGTTACTCCGGAGTTTTATTTCTCGGCTCGTGTCCTGGACACTCTGGCTGATCGTCTGCGCGAGATCGCGCGTATGTCTGGCGACCCGATGATCGACGTCGCGAAGTTCAAGGAGATCGCTGGCGTGTCACGAAAATACGCAATACCACTACTAGAGTATTTCGACCGCACTCGTGTGACGCTGCGAGTCGGGGATAAGAGGCAGGTGCTGTAATGCGTAAGTTCCTCGCGGCCGAATGGCGCGATCTCATCCTGCTCAACTACGAAGTCGATCCAACGCAGCTGCAAGATCGCGTTCCTGAGGGCACAGAGCTCGATCTGCACGATGGTCGCTGCTTCGTCAGCCTCGTCGGCTTTATGTTTCTCAACACCCGCGTCCTCGGTCTCGCGATCCCGTATCACGTGAATTTCGAGGAAGTGAATCTGCGTTTTTATGTGAAGCGCGAGACAGGCAGCGAGATCCGGCGCGGCGTGTGCTTTATCAAGGAGATCGTTCCGCGTTCCGCTATCGCCTTTGTCGCCCGAACACTCTACGGCGAGCCTTATGAGACCTGGTCGATGACGAATTCGCGCTCGGGTGACGAGGTGATCTACGGTTGGCAACGATGGGAATCAAAGAATCAGATTGAAGTTCGGCTTGGTGAGAACCGGGGTGTCCCGGCGCCCGGGTCTCACGGCCAGTTCATCATAGAGCACTACTGGGGATATACAAGACGGACCAGAACGCGCACCGACGAGTACAAGGTCGAGCATCCGAAATGGGAACTGCGCGATGTGAGATCGAGTGACGTCGACGTCGATTTTGGGAAGGTGTATGGAAACGAGTTCGCCTGGCTCAACGGTATCGAGCCGTCTTCGGTGCTGTTTGCGAAAGGGTCTGAGATAAGTGTGTTCAAGGGCGCGCGTTTGAGCAGTTAGGTCGCCCCGTCGTTGACGTACTTCATTGCCATCTGCAGGTGACTGGTGGTCGACACAGGTCAGTTCCGCCGGCGTAAGAGAGTAGGTAAACCCTCTGCATTTAATGACGCTGATGTCGTCCCATATGCCTGCATCACTCGCTAACGAGGTTTTGTCAAAACCCGATGAGTCCCGGAGGGACAAAACGCGTGATCGACCTTGGCTTTGCGAACTCTGCGTACTCTGCGTGAAAATCTCTTTATATGATCATCGGCATCGTCGCTATCTCAAGAAACTTTGCTATCGGTAAAGACGGAAAGCTGCCGTGGCACTATCCGGCCGATCTGAAGTTTTTTAAGCGAACAACGACCGGTCATGTGATCGTCATGGGATGGAACACGTGGGAATCTATCGGGAAGCCCTTGCCTGAACGTCTTAACATCGTGCTTAGCCGCAGCGGCCAGATCGCGGATCAGCCCGGCGTTAAAGTGATGCGCAGCAAGGATGAAGTTCTGAAATTCGCCCGCGAATCAGGCGACAACGTGTTCATCATCGGTGGTTCGAAAACCTACGAGACTTTTGCCGCCGATATCCACAAGTGGTTTGTCACCGAGGTCCCGCTATTGATCGAGGATGCGGACACTTTCATGCCGCGGGATTTTCTCGATGGCTTTAGTGAGAGCGATGAGACCGATATCGGCGACGGCCTGGTCGTCAAGGTCTTTCAGAGGGATTAAAGTTGGTGTAGAATCGTCGCAAAATCACAGATCAAGGAGACAACCGATATGATGGGCGGAAGATCTTGGGACGAATGGATCGAAGAATATTCGCAGGGTCACCAGCATCCGGTGAACCGTATAACGCACAGCTTCGGCATTCCGATGATCGCGTTGTCGATACTGCTGATTCCGTTTTCGTTCTTTATCCGCGGTGTATGGATGGTCGCGCTCGCGTTGTTTGTGATCGGTTGGATCCTCCAGTTTGTCGGACATTATTTCGAAGGGAAGCCCCCCGAATTTTTTAAGGACTATCGGTTCCTGTTTGTCGGTCTACGCTGGTGGTTCAAAAAGATCGTCGGCGTGAAATGATCGATCGTTTTCTTTCCCTGTATTCTCCGTGGCGTCCGCTCTTCCGGATTTTTCAGTGGTTCCAGTGTCTTTCCATGTATTCCGGGTATTTCCGCGTGTTCCGTGCTTACTCCGCGGTTAAAAAAATATAACGAGCGCTGAGCACAGACCCCGGCATGCACGGAACGCACGGAAATATCCGGAAATACACCGAAAGGCGCGCGGAGAGACAGGGAACCCGAAAACACCGAAGCACTACACCGCAACTATAGCTTCTCCCGCCTGTCACTATCTTGAAGCCTAAACTCATACTCGGTCTTGATATCGGCACGTCCAGTGTCCGCGCCGGCCTGTACGACGAGCGCGGCGATATGCTCCGAGACACCTTCGTGAAAAACGAGCGTGCTTTAGATATGACCGACGACGGCGGTTTCGAGATCGACGCCGCGATCGCATTCAAGCAAGTGGTACGAACGGTCGATGACGTTCTAGCTAAGGCAAAAAAGACAGCCGGCGATATCGAGTACGCCGCGTCGTGTGCGTTTTGGCACAGTCTCGTAGGCGTCGATAAGAAAGGAAATCCGACCACTAAGGTTCTAGGCTGGGGCGACACCCGCAGTCGAATGTATTCGAGCGTTCTCAAGAAGCGCTTCGACGAAGCCGAGGTCCACAATCGGACGGGTGCTCGATTCCACTCCAGTTTCTGGCCGGCAAAACTGCTCTGGCTGCGAAGCGAGTTTCCAAAAGCTTTCGCGCGGACTGCCCTGTGGCTATCATTCAGCGATTTTGTCGCTCTCCGTCTATTCGGCGTCGCGGTTACAAGCGTCTCGATGGCGTCCGGAACTGGCATTTTTGATATTCGTGCGGGTGCCTGGGACGCGAAGCTGATCCGCTTTCTTGCCATCAAAGCGGGCGATCTGCCGCTCGTGTCGGACGGCTCCTACACTTACCCGCTGCTCGAAAAATTCCGGAGACGTTGGCCGCGGCTCAAGCCAACGGGATGGTTTCCGGCGATCGGTGACGGGGCCGCCAACAATGTCGGATCAGGATGTATGAAGCGATCACAGGCGGCGTTGATGATCGGAACGTCCGGTGCGCTGCGTTCGGCCTTCGAAGGCGATCCGCCGAAGTCGATCCCGCGCGGCCTTTGGTGTTATCGCGTCGACCGGAGGCGTGTCATCATCGGGGGCGCCTTGAGCGACGGCGGTGGGTTGTATCGCTGGATGCTGGATAATTTTCAGCTTGACGGCTCGTCGGACGAGGAATTAGCTAACCGAGCTCCCGATTCGCATGGTCTGACATTTCTCCCTTTTCTCGGTGGAGAACGCAGCACCGGCTACAACGAACAGGCGAGCGGTGGGATCGTTGGCCTCAGATCGTCAAGCGACGCCGTCGACATTGCACAGGCGGCGCTCGAGTCGGTTGCGTTCCGGTTCGCCGAGATCTTCGATCAACTGTATGGCATTTGTAAGGTCCGCGAGATCTTCGCATCCGGGGGTGCGCTTCGTAGATCCACCGTCTGGCCGCAGATCCTGGCCGACGTTCTTGGCCGGAATTTGTACCTCTCGGGAACAGCCGAAGCTTCAATGCGAGGGGCAGTTTTGCTCGCGTTGGAAACTACTGGCAGAATAAAGAAACTCGAAGACGCTTCGGTACCGGCTTCCATGGTTTTTGCAGCTGACAAATCAAGGAAAGTCGTTTATCAGACCGCACGGCGACGCCATCAAGAACTTTACAAACTACTTATTGATCAAGAGAGATCTGAATGACAACTGCAACCCAACTCGTGAAAACAACCGACATCGACACACTTTGCATCAACACGATCCGCACACTTTCGCTCGACGCTGTCCAGAAGGCAAATTCGGGTCACCCCGGCTTGCCGCTCGGAATGGCACCTGCGGCCTACGTGCTTTGGACGAAATTCCTTCGGCACAATCCGAAGAATCCGAAATGGTTTAACCGCGATCGGTTTCTGTTGTCCGCAGGACATGGCTCGATGTTGATCTACAGCCTGCTTCACCTCACCGGTTACGATCTGTCGCTCGACGAGCTAAAGAATTTTCGGCAGCTTCATTCGAAAACACCAGGGCATCCGGAAAATATTCTGACACCAGGTGTCGAGATCACGACGGGGCCGCTTGGACAGGGATTCGCGAACGGTGTCGGTATGGGAATCGCGCAGGCGCATCTTTCGGCTCAGTTCAATCGTCCCGGGCATCCGATCGTTGATCATTTTATTTACTGCATCTGCTCGGACGGCGACCTGATGGAAGGTGTCAGTTACGAGTCAGCATCGCTTGCCGGTCATCTCAAGCTCGGCAATCTGATCTACCTGTACGACGACAACCAGGTGACCATCGACGGGCCGACTTCCCTCGCCTTTTCGGAAGATGTCTCGAAACGTTTCGAATCATGCGGTTGGGAAGTCTCGGTGGTGGAAGATGGCAACGATCTCGCCGCGATCGAGAACGCGATCCGAAATGCGCAGGCGATCAAAGACAAACCGAAACTCATCCGCATAAAGACGATCATCGGTTTTGGAATGCCGAAACAGGGAACGTCGAAAGCACACTCCGACGCGCCCGGCGAAGAGGCGGTGAAGGAAACGAAGCGCAATCTCGATTGGCCGGAGAACAAGAGCTTCTTTATTCCGAAAGAAGTGCTGACGCATTTCCGCACGGCTGTAAAGCGCGGTGCGCAGCTTGAGAAAGAGTGGGAAGCATCGGTCAAGGAATACGCGAAGGCGTTTCCCGAGCTGGGCAAGACACTGCGTGATACGCGTTCGGGCAGACTGCCTGAAGACTGGGAGAAAGCTTTGCCAGGATTCGACGGTGTCGAGGCGAAGGCGACTCGTGCATACAGCGGTGATGTCATCAACGCGATCGCCGATAAGATCCCGCAGATGATAGGCGGATCGGGCGACCTGACGCCTTCGAATAATACGTACATCAAGTCGTCAGCAGATTTTCAGGCGGGGCGTTACGCGAACCGCAATATCCATTTCGGCGTGCGCGAGCACGCGATGGGGTCGACGATGAACGGCATGGCCCTGTACGGCAGCGTGATCCCGTTCGGCGGAACCTTCCAGACGTTTTCAGATTACATGCGTCCGGCGATCCGTCTCGCAGCTCTGTCGCACATCCGCGTCGTATTCGTTTTCACACATGATTCGATCGGACTTGGTGAGGACGGCCCGACGCACCAGTCGGTTGAGCATCTTGCGGCGCTCCGCGCGATACCAAATCTCGCGCTAATCCGCCCGTGTGACGCACACGAGGTCCGCGAAGCGTGGCGGGCTGCTTTACAACGCACAGAAGGTCCGACAGCGTTTGCCCTGTCTCGGCAGAAGGTCTCGCTGATCGACCGGAAAAAATTCGCGAACGCAAGCGGGCTGCACAAGGGCGGGTATATTCTGGCGGAGGCCGAAAACAGATCCGGGAAGACAGTCGCCCCGAAACTGATCCTAATAGCAACCGGCTCCGAAGTCGGCCTTGCGATCGCGGCCCAAGAGAAACTCAATCGATCGGGCATCCCGACGCGCGTCGTCTCGATGCCGTGCTGGGAATTCTTTGACGAGCAGAATGCGAAGTACCGCGAGGCCGTGCTGCCCACCCGTGTGAAAGCGCGTCTTGCCATCGAGGCCGGCGTTTCACTGGGCTGGACGAAGTACGTCGGCGACACAGGCGACACTCTCTGCGTCGACCGCTTCGGCGCATCGGCACCGGCGGAAGATGTTTTCCGCGATTACGGGTTCACGGTCGAGAATGTTTTGAGAAAAGCGAGGAAGTTGATAGGACGTTAGTACAGTTTTACTAAGTTCCGTGTCTTCCGCGTGTTCCGTGGTTCAATCTTTTCGTGTTGCTTCATGTGGTTCGCCGTGTTTAGTGATTCTGAGATTTTTCGCTTCTCGAACCACGGAACACACCGAAGACGCGGAAGTCACGGAGTTGTCATCACCCAAGCGTGAGGAGCCTTGAATGCAAGAACTAAGAACTCCCGCTCTCGTTCTCGATATTGCCCGTGTTCGCCGCAACGCCGCGCGGATGAGTGACGTCGCCCGCCGCAATAACGTCCGTCTACGTCCGCACATCAAGACTCACAAGTGCATCGAGGTCGCGCGGCTACAAACCGAAGGACATGACGGGGCGATCACCGTGTCGACGCTTGCCGAGGCGCGCGAGTTCGCAAAACATGGATTCGCCGATATCACGTACGCGGTTCCGATCGAGAGAGGAAAATTCGAAGACGCGGTCGAGATAGTCAAGACTGGAGTGAAACTGAATCTTTTGACGGATGATGTCGCGACGGTGAAAGCTCTTGACGAAGCAACGGCCAAGGCCGGCATAGCGTTCGACGTATTCGTTAAGATCGATTGCGGAACACACCGCGTCGGCGTCGAACCGGACAGCGAAGAAGCGGTCACGATCCCACGCTTATTGTCGGACGCAGCAAATCTGAACTTCGCCGGCATTCTTACCCACGCCGGGCATTCATATAACGCGGGATCAAAAGAAGAGATCATGGACGTCGCGCGGCATGAGCGCGATTCGATGGTCGAGTTGGCAACACGTATCGGCCGGCGAGGAATCGCAGTTTCGACGGTTAGCGTCGGTTCCACACCGACCATGAGCCTTGTCGATCATCTCGACGGTATTGACGAGATTCGTCCCGGAAATTACATCTTCTTTGACAATTTTCAGGCGACGCTCGGAAGCTGTTCGTTGGAAGATACAGCACTAACTGTGCTGGCAGCGGTGATTCACAAAAGCACCACGCGTCGAAGACTTGTCGTCGACGCCGGCGCGATCGCGTTGTCGAAAGACCGCGGTCCGGTCGGCCTCGATCCGTCGTGCGGTTACGGTCGTGTACTCGATGTTGAAGGGAAAGAGACGGGAATGAGCGTTACGGGAATGTCGCAAGAGCATGGCGAGATCGAAGCGGTCGATAGTGCCGTATTCGATCGGTTGAAAGTGGGCGATCGAGTGCGGATCCTGGCGAATCATTCATGTCTGACCGCCGCGCAGCATTCCCATTACAACGTCATGGAGAACGGCGAGATGATCGATCGGTGGGAGGTTCATCGCGGATGGTAATTAATCCTTTGGTACGGTCCATGCTTTCAGTGTATTCCGTGGTCACGAGCGGGAACGGCTGAAGACGGAGTTCACAGAAACACGAAACCTCGGACGCCCTTGGAAGGACTTAGGACCACGCATCACCGCCGTTACTTTGGGTTGAACCTTCCCTGAGGAGGTTTTTTGCAGCGGATTTGCGGGGACGACGCGGATAAGAAATGATCGTCCGCGTAAATCCGCGGCCATAATTTCAATGAGTTTATATGAGCACGAAAGAGACCCTCTTGAGACAATTTACGAAGTGTTATGACGAGAACGGTTGGTTCGTTGCGACGAAGAACGCCATCGCTAACGTAACGGCTGAACAGGCCGAGTGGAAGCCGGCGGGGGCGGACAATTCGATCCGCGAGCTGATCCAGCATCTGAATTACTACATCAACGCGTACCTCGAACGCTTCAAAGGAAACGACTACGAGTATAAGGTCGCGAACAACGACGAGACATTCGACAAAGGCGAGACGGAAAGTTGGGAAGCTGAGGCGGCCCGGTTCGATGCGATCATGACCGAATGGCGCCGTCAGCTCGAACAGGCGGACGACGCGAAGTTCGAAGCCATCGCGCCGCCTCACGAGAATCGGAAATGGCGCGATCTCATTGCTGACATGAACGCCCACACGGCTCATCACGGCGGTCAGATCGTCCTGTTGAGAAAGCTTCAAGGAAGCTGGAATTCAAGCGGCGGAGTAAGTTGACCGGCGTCGATGTCCGCCGCAGAAACGCCCCGGGAACGTGAACCCGGGGCGAATCGACAGGTGGACGCGACGGGTCCTAGGTCAACTCCGCCAACGCCTTGCCTCCCAGTCACGATTGTTTTCGACGTAGTTTAAAGAAGCGGCTCCGACTGGATCCGCGTAGCCGTGGCGGTTCCCGTACCCGTGAAGACCAGTGTTCCGTCCGGGGCGTAGATCCTTACGACAAACGGACCTGTCCATGTGTCGCCGGCCTCGTTCAAAATGACGGTCTGCTGCATTCTGGCGCTTCCAGCGGAGCTCGCGTCCGCATTGTAAAAGAGTTGTCGAAACGTAACTGCATATGTACGCGAGTTTGCATCGCCGATCCTTTCCCATACGCCGTACTGCACACTGCCGACGGAGTTATCTCCGTCGCCGCTTCCGGTAAAGCCGCCATCAGCGGTGAAATTCATCAGGACCCGGAAAGGCGGCGGTCCGCCGCCGGTGTTTGTTACAACGCCTTGCCAGCTGCCGGTGGGGCTGGTCCATTCGGGAGCCTTTCTAACCTGCGAGAACGCCGTGACTGCAGTCATTGCCAAGATGATCAATACGATGGAAATTTTTCTGGTAAACATTTTGTCTTTTCTCCTTTTCTTGAGTTTTCGATCCGTTTAGATCCCGGAGGATCTGTTTACGGCGTCGTCATTTGCGGTCTTGCGGGCTGACGACTATTGAGGCCTGGTGCTCACTTGTTATTCGTAGTCGAGAGATCCACTCTTCTTCGGCCACGCCCTTGCCATGTGTTAAGTTCGTCTTCGAATCCGGGCATCGCACGAGCGATCTGTCGCATGAGGTGGACTATACTGAGCAGACCTTTATTAAGTCCTCTGAAACTTCTCGATTAATTCTCGAAAAATTCTCGGAGGGTCTTGTCCAGCTTTTATGGGCGAAAATAAGAAATATTTTTTTGAGTTTGATAGATATCGTCTCGATCCGTCCGAGCATCGGTTGCTGCGCGACGGCCGGGTCGTTCCGCTCACGCCGAAGGTTTTCGAGACGCTTCGTCTCCTCGTCGAGAACGGTGGGCATCTGCTCGAGAAAGACCGCCTGATGGAAATGCTGTGGGCAGACGCGTTCGTCGAGGAGGGCAACCTCGCAGATAACATTTCCAAGATCCGACAGGCACTGGGCGATAGCCGGAAAGATCCAAAGTTCATTGAAACGGTCTCCGGCCGGGGTTATAGATTCATCGCGAAGGTCGAGAGACTGGAAGCGGGACCGGTTGATGATCTCCCGGCCGACAGTGAGAAAACGGCGACCAACCGGGAGCACGTCGAAACCGACGGTGCGCTAGCCTTTGCCACTCAGCCAGACCGGGACGACTCCCGAATTGCAGAAGGAAGCGGGTGGATGCCGCGGTCGCGACTCGTCGCTGCTGTCGTCGTCATCGGTGTCGTCGTCGCTGCAACCCTGGTTTTTTATAGTTGGAACACTACCCCGTCGAACCCAGTATCCGCGCCTGCAACCACACGATCGATCGCCGTGCTGCCTTTCAAACCTCTGGTCGCCGGTGAACGTGACGCAGCTCTGGAGCTTGGCATGAGCGACACGTTGATCTCCGGACTCAGCCGTCTCCGGCAGCTTACGGTCCGTCCGGTCAGTGCCGTACGTCGCTACGCTGATCTCGAACAGGACGCTGTTGCCGCCGGCCGCGAGTTAGGAGTTGAATCGGTGCTTGAAGGGAATATCCAGCGGTCGGCCGAGCGTATCAGGATATCGGCCCGTCTTGTGCGGGTGGGAGATGGCACAACACTCTGGACGGAGACATTTGATGAGAAGTTCACGGACATTTTTTCGGTGCAGGATTCGATTTCGCAGAAGATAGTTGCGGCGCTTGCCCTGCAGTTGAGCAGCGAAGAACAGGACCAGCTTACGAAAAAATATACGGCGAACACTGAGGCATATCAGGCATATCTAAGGGGACGTTTCTTCTGGAGTAAGTTAACTCCCGACGGCCTACAGAAGAGTCTGGATTTTTATTCACGGGCGATAGAGATCGATCCGGGTTACGCGCTCGCGTACGCCGGGCTTGCGGACTCGTATAACCTCCTGGGCAGCTATGGCTTTTGGTCCTTAAAGGACTCGCATCCGAAAGCCCGCGCCGCCGCGGAAAAGGCTCTTGCTCTCGATGATCGTCTTGCCGAAGCGCACACCTCGCTGGCGGCAGTCCTCGCCGATTACTATTGGGACTGGTCTGCTGCGGACAAACACTTCAAACTCTCTCTTGACCTGAACCCGAATTATCCGCTCGCTCATTCGTGGTATTCGCAGCAATTGTCGCGGATGGGACGCCTCGACGAATCGGTTGCGGAGGCGAGACGAGCCCAGGAGCTCGATCCTCTTTCATCCAGTGCCGATGCGCATGTCGGACTGGCGCTATATCGGGCTCGGCGATTCAACGAAGCCGCTGCCGAATTGCAAAAAGCGTTGGAATTCAATCCCAAGGCTCTCGCTGCGCACATTTTTCTCGGCTTTGTTCAGGTTCAGCAGGGAAAGTACGAGGAGGCAATCGCCGAATTTAAGACCGTTGTCGAATTGAGCGAACGAAACCCGAGCCTGCTCGCGCTTCTCGGTTACGCATACGCTTCAGCCGGAAAGGACGACGAGGCTCGCGCGATCCTAAAAGAATTTGATTCGGGAGCCGTCAAACGGCCGGCTTCTCAGATCGAAACGGCGATGATCTATATCGCCCTCGGAGACCGTGACCGGGCATTTGAATGGCTGGAAAAAGCGTACGAGGAGCGGGCGTGGCAACTAGGATTTCTCAACGTCGAGCCCATCTTCGACCCGCTTCGCGAAGATCCTCGATTCACTGACTTGGTGCGCCGTGTCAACCTCGTGCCCTGATCTGAGAATTGTCGCGGCGGCTTTCGATGTCTCTCAAAAGATCAATCTGACCCAGGAGGCGATGCGGGTCCCCTGCTTGGCGATGGGAGTTAGGAAAAGGTGTATCCTGATTTGAGGGTCCCGTTCGTGTGATTTCGTCTAAATTCGTGGTTTCAGTCTTTGGCCGGCTTAGGAACTGAAACCACGAATTTACACGAAATCACAAGAAAAAGAACTAACTGGTTGAGATGTTGGTTTGGTTGAGCCAGGTCTTCGCGAGATGTAATGCAGACTCAAGATACTCTCTAAGCTCGGACTGCGGGACTGAGAAATCACGCCGGTGTCCTCCGCGATCGACTCGCTTGAAATCCCAGAGATGAATCCCGACCAACCAGCTTATGTTGGGTTGGTCAATCCAGATCTGACAGCCTTCCCGACTACCGGTCCGATATTCAACCGAACGAACCTCGGTGTCTTTGTATTCCTTGAAGACTGTCAAGCCGTGAGTTTTGGCCCAACCTTCTATAACCGCATCTATCATTTGGTAGCTCATGTGTAGCGCCGATGGCAGCCTAATATAGCTTCGCGATTTCCTTCCTTAACCGACTCACAACATCTCTGCCCACCGAGGTGCCGTCCGGGTAGATCACATTTGTATTAAAAACGATGATCGACGCTTGGCGAGTGGCGGGTTCGAAGTCGATGTAGCTGATGAATCCATTCTGGTCACCGCCGTGGCCGATGAAGGTGCGGGCGTCACGCCGATTAACGAAATAGATCAAACCGATGTCCGTTGTAAATCCGCTGTTACCGTTCGCGTCGACGGCGGTTGGCAACTGCGGCCTCCACATTTCCTCGAGCGATGAGCGCTTTAGCACGGCATCGTAGAGCTCGCGATCACCAACACCAGTGAGAAAATTCAGGTACTTCACCATATCCGCGACCGGTGCATTCAGCCCGCTGTTCGAAACCGTGATTCCGGTGTTCACGTCGAACCGGCCCTCGCTTCGTTTTCCGTCGCGGATGTAGTACGAATGCGAGCGGTGCTTGAGCAAATGGTACGGTGTCGCATCGAAATAGCTCGAATGCATACCGAGCGGTTTCAGAATGTTCTTGTCGACATAGACCTCGTAATCATCGTCCGTGAGTTTTTCGATAATCCGGCCGAGGAAAATGATGCCGGGGTTCGAATAGCTAAACTTGCTGCCGGGCCTGAAGAGGATCTCGGTGAAAGGAAACATCGCGACCAGCTGCGAATACTCCGTCGGCTCATACGGCTCCCATGGTTCGCCTTTGTCCCATGGCCACGTCGATCCGCGAAAACCGGCCGAGTGCGTCATTAGATGGCGGATCGCGATCCCGTCCATCGAACCGAACTTGTTGTGAACTTCGCTGAGTTCGGGCAGGTATTTGGTGACCGGATCGTCCAGCCTCAGCAGTCCGCGATCTCGTAACTGCATGATCGCGATACCCGTGAACGGTTTCGTGTTCGATGCCCAATGATAGATTGTCCGCGCATCGACCGCCTGTTTCTTCTCAAGATTCGCCGAGCCGTAATGTATTTCCGAAAGAGCACGACCGTCCTTCAGAAAAACAAAGCTGCTGCCGACGATGCCGGCATCTGTTAGCTCCTTGATGTACGTTCGCCGAAAGTCCGAGAATTTATCGGTCTGACCAAGCATGGGCTGTACCATCAATAGTCCTGCTAAAAGCGTTAACAGGATTCGTCCCGAATGATTCATTTGCATTCACTGATAAACGACTAAACCCCTAGATGAGGCGCCGCTTCACTTCCTGCGTCGTCGCACATCAATGTCTGATATCCACGACGAGACGGGTCGGGCTTTTCAATTCCATGACGCGGTACTTGTTCGGAGACGACACGCCCATGACCCATTCCACCTCAGCCTCAAAATCGCATATCAGCTTAAGGTCCTTCACGATCGGAAGGTTCGGCGAACGAACTCGATCCTTAACGGTCGCCTCACCGGCATCGGTGTGTGCGTTGGCACCAGAGAACCGCACAGAAAGCCACGCGTCACCTGCGAATGGTACGACCTCACCCGAACCGCAGGAGCGGACTGGTCTGTCGATGTACTCGATCTTGTAATTCGGAAGCTCTTTTCCCTCAAACTCGAACACTACGCGATCATAGGTCCCGTGCCTTGCCGACCGCACATCTTTGAGAATAGCGGAACCGGTTGCGTTCGGGTTTTTCTTCTCCGTGTTGCCGGCAGTCCCTTCAAAACCAGGGTCGTTCTCCGCGGTTTCGTCGGCGGGGGCGTTAGCCGGCATCGGAGAGGCGGTAACTGCAGGCGAAGGCGAGGGCGTTGGCGATCCTACAGCGTTTGGTGCAGGTCCGGGATTCGAGCAAGCGATCAGCAGCGTTCCGCTGAGCAGTAGTCCGAGAAATTCGATTTTCATCCGCACGATTGTAGCTCAATTGGTTCCAGCGGGTGAAAACCGGTGGGAAAGGTGGGAGAATACCGGCGATATGCGTTGGGCTCATCTCATCTTCGGCCTCCTTCTTTTCGTCGTATTCACGCAAACGGGTGCCTTCATGCGCGCCGATTTCCCGGAGAAGGATGCGATACCGCAGGAGTTTCGGATGCTGATGCGGTCGCGACACATCTATATTCTTTTCTCGGCTCTTATCCACTTGTCGCTGGGAGTGTATCTCCAGATGCGGAGCGGTACTCCGCGGATGATATTGCAATGCGCGGGTTCCGTCGTTCTCTTTTCTTCGAGCGTCCTTCTCGTCTGGGCGTTCATCGTCGAGACCTACTCACTTCAGCAATTCTCCAATATCAGCCGGTATGGGATATACACATCACTAGCAGGCGTTGCGCTGCATCTGATGGGTGGCTTACGCCGAGCCGCGGTCCCGAGTCCCTAGTCCCAAGTCCCAATAGTCCCGAGTCCCAAGTCCCAGACTCACACGCAAGGCTCCGAGACCTCTGGGACTAGGGACTTGGGACATGGGACTCGGGACTATGGGACTAGGGACTTGGGACTATTGGGACTAGGGACTCCGCGGTTATACAATCAACTTAATGAGTCGTTACGAGTCTTTATCCGAAACTCAAAAGTTTGCATGTCGTGTTATCGCGGACCACGCGCGTTCGACGGCATTTGCGATCGCCGACGGCATTCTACCCGGCAACGAGGGACGAAATTACGTCCTCCGCAAAATAATGCGGCGGGCGATCTATCATGGCCGCGAACATCTCGGTTTGAAAGACCTCTTCTTTTACAAAGTCTGTGATTTTGTGATCGACGAGATGCACCCCGCATATCCCGAGCTTGAAGCCCAGCGTGAGTTCATTGGAAAGATGGTACGGCTCGAAGAAGAGAGATTCGGCACCACGCTTACCGTGGGCCTTAAGAAACTTGACGAGCTGGATGTACGATCACAGTCTTTGTTCACTGAAATCGCGAAGCTTTACGACACCTATGGAACCCCACGGGACCTGATTCGAGTCTACCTTGAAGAAAAAGGCATCACGTTCGAAGAGGACGACTTTTACGCACGATTCGATGCCGCCCTGCAGGAAACCCAGAAGCAATCCAGCATTGGACAGACAGAACGCAAGTCGCAAATCAGTCCCATCTATGCCGAGCTTGCCGAGAAGATCGGTGTCAGCAATTTTCATGGATATGATGCGACACGGGTGGAGGATGCAAAGGTCTTGGGTATCGTCCGGGAAGAGAAGCAAGTCGATCAACTTCATGAAGGCGAAGAGGGCCTTATTCTCCTGAACGACACCCCGTTCTATGCTGAAGCGGGCGGCCAGGTCGGGGACACCGGTCTGTTGAATGGACAGTTGACAGTGGATAGCGGACAGTCTGGTGCGGCTGACCGCCTGACGAAGGTACGCGTACTAGATACCTTCGCGCCGCTCACGGGTTTGATCCTTCACAAATCGAAGGTCGAGAGCGGCTCGATAAAAGTAGGGGACAAAGTTACAGCGATTGTCGATTCGGAAAAACGTGATGCCACGCGACGCAATCATACGGCGACGCATCTCGTGCACGCCGCGCTGCGGGAGGTCCTCGGTACGCATGTGAAACAGGCGGGTTCGGTCGTGGCGCCGAACTATCTTCGTTTCGATTTCACGCATTACCAGCCGATGACCGAGGATCAAATCACCGAGATCGAGGACCTCGTCAATCGATACATCCTCGAAAATCAGCCCGTCAATACGAACATTATGGCGATCGAGGAAGCGATGCGCGGCGGCGCAATGGCCCTGTTCGGCGAGAAGTACGGTGCTGACGTTCGTGTGTTAAGTATCGGCGACGGTATTTTCTCGAAAGAGTTGTGCGGCGGCACGCACGTAAAGGCAACGGGCGATATCGGCGCGTTCAAGATCACATCGGACGAGGCCATCGCGAGCGGCGTACGTCGCATTCGCGCGATCACGGGCTTCGACGCTTTCGAGCGCTTCCGGGAAGATGAACGCCTCATTGACCGCAGCCTTGCCGCACTAAAAACTCAGCGAGACAATCTGCCGAATGCGATCGAGCGGCTTCAGGACGAGGTTAAGCGAACGCGGAAAGAGATCGAAGATCTCAAGCTAAAGATCGCGACCGGATCGATCGGTTCCGCGTCATCGAACGGCGATGAGGCTCGCGATGTCAGCGGAGTGAAAGTTCTGGGAAAGATCGTCGAAGGTCTCGATGGAAACAGCGCTCGCCAGTTGTCCGACACGCTGCTAGCGCGTTTGAAGTCCGGTGTCGTCGTTCTCGGCCGAGAGACCGAGGGCAAGGTCAGCATCATCGTCCGTGTGTCGGACGACCTCACTGGCAAAGTAAAAGCCGGCAACGTGATCAAAGAGATTGTCCCGATCGTCGGCGGTAAAGGGGGCGGCCGCCCCGACATGGCGGAGGGTGGCGGTACAGAACCCGCGAAACTGAAAGATGCGATCGACGCGAGCTACGGCGTTATAGAGAAAATGTTGGGATAACGGGAGGCCGTTCCATAAAGTAGACTTCTTCAGATCGCCTCGAAGTCTCGGATCATTTTGCCTTCTATAGCGCCAGCTGTTTAAATTGCCACGACCTTCAGATCGCCTCGAAGCCTTGGATCATTTCGCCTTCTAGCGCCAGCCGTTTAAATTGCCACGACCTTCAGATCGCTTCGAAGCCTTGGATCATTTCGGCTTCTATAGCGCCAGCTGTTTAAATTGCCACGACCTTCAGGTCGTGGACAGCCATCATGTTTCGCAATCGGCTTTAGCCGAAATATTATAAAAAGCTTCCTTTTGGCTTTAGCCTTTCGCATCTTTGCAATTTCTATTTCGGCTAAAGACCCGCTGTAGGTGTCTTCGTTCCCACGACCTGAAGGTCGTAGCAATTTAAACAGCCTGCGCTCCAGTTCCTTACACAGCGTCTAAAGTGAGTGTCAATTTAATCTACTTGCCCGCGCCAACTCGAGCGAACAGCGGAGCGTTCACGTCGAATACCTCGGCGACGGCACGCCGGACTCGTCTATCTCTGCGACCTCTCGCTCCGGCTCACCGGTCGGAGTATTCTGCGACGTTATCAACACCACCGATCCGACCACCACGCCAGCACCAAACAACATCTGACCCGTCATCGACTCACCCGCGATCATCCAGCCCAGCAAAACCGCTATGACCGGATTGACATAAGCATACGTTGCGACCATCGACGGTCTTGCATTTTTCAGCAGCCAGCTGTAAGCCGTAAAGCCGACCAGCGAACCGAAGATCACCAGATACCCGAGCCCGAACAGCGAGTTGAACGTTACCGCTGCGGGATCGAATGTCGACCATTCGCCCCGGACCAATCCGACGATGAGCAATGACACGCTACCGGCGATCATCTGCATTCCGGCGGCTAGAAGAGAAGACTTCGGACTCGAGCCGCGCAGGCCGTAGATAGAACCGGCCGCCCAGGAGAACGCGCCGAGAATGACGGCGATAACACCGATCCACTGTCCAAAGCCGGAAGCGTCGGCACCCGTAGCTGCGCGACCGCTGATCAGAAGCCACACGCCCACAAATCCTAGCAGCAGCCCGAGCGCGACTTTCCAATTTGGTCGGCCCTGGCCAAGCCAAGCCCAGCTGAGAATTACGATCCAGAGCGGTTCCGTTGCAACAAGAAGTGCGGCAAGACTCGACGGAATGTAGTGTTGGGCAAGCACGACCCCACCGTTACCACCGAGCAGCAAGAGTGTTCCCACCACTGCGCTCGTCTTCCAGTGGGCCAGGGTCGGTGTCTCATAATCCTTCGACATCCGTGCCCAGAGAAACAAAATCGATCCTGCAAAAGCGAATCTCGCACCGGCCATAAGGAACGGCGGAAGGGTCTCGATCGCATACTTGATCGCGAGATAGGTCGATCCCCAAAAGATATAAACAGCCGCGAAGGCGGCTATCAGGACCAATAGCTTTCGGCCGGCGGCCGTCGTCCGTACTTCGTGCAGCGTCATCTCACTTACCCCTCGCTTTGGTTAACCCGTCGGTCTCGATAGGAACGAGCGTTCCTTCCTTGAACGTCTTAAGCACGACCGTTGTCCGTGTGTTGACCACGTTAGGAATACCCTTGATCTTTTCGCGGAGAAATAGACCCAGCGATTCGGCGTCACGGCTTACGACCTTGATGTAAAAGCAGTCGTCACCGGCGACCTCATGTACTTCCTGCACCTCTGGGATAGATGCCAGTTGCTCGCCTACACCCTCCCCGCACTCACTCGTGCGAACCGCGATGATCGAGGTCAGGCCATATTCAAGAGCCT
Source organism: Pyrinomonadaceae bacterium (assembly GCA_036375155.1). Lineage (GTDB taxonomy): Bacteria > Acidobacteriota > Blastocatellia > Pyrinomonadales > Pyrinomonadaceae > OLB17. The sequence continues at coordinate 10,385 of DASUSJ010000071.1, read as the reverse complement.
TCGGATCGATGTCGGCCGAGTATCCACGTATGACCCGGCGTTCCTCGAGCTTCCGGACACGCTCAAGCACCGCGGACGGTGCGAGATTAACTTGCCTCGCAATCTCAGCGTTAGAAGTACGACCGTCTTGCTGAAGGATATTTAGGATTTGCCTGTCAAGAACGTCCATCATTCGGATATTACCTCGAACAATAGAATAATCATCGGCAAGCGGATTGTCAACCAGAATTTATTGCAGAGGAAACATCTCACGCAAAGCCTCACGGAGGACGCAGAGTGGAGGGTTCTTTTGAACATCGAATAATCTCAGGCCTACCCCTTCTGGATTACACGTGCCTGCAACAATGCGGACCTTTTCTGTGGTGCTCCGCGAGCTCCGCGCGAGATCCTTCCAAATCGAACGTCCGTATCGTTGTTCGGAATGGCGGGGGCGCAGTATCATCCGCATATGGCTTCGGTAGTTCAAACAGGGTCTGAGGAGATAATTTCTTACAATCCGGCGACCGGCGAAGAGATTGGCCGGGTGCAGCAGACCACGGAAGGCGAGGTTCGCATTGCAGTCGAACGCTCTCGCGAGGCTTTCCACAAGTGGAAAAACACTTCGTTTCACGAGCGGCGTTCCCTCGTGATGCGGGCCCGGGAGATCATCCTTGCCGAACTTGACGACATTGCCCGCCTGATCTCGGCGGAATCCGGCAAGCCGGTGGCCGAGGCACTTTCGATGGAGATTGCACCTGTCCTCGATCTGATGCAGCATTTTGCCCGGCGCGCGAGCAGGATGCTACGGCCGCGGCGCGTGAACATCGGACTGTACGCCACGCTTGGCCGCTACTCGAAGATCGTCTATCACCCGCTCGGAGTGGTCGGGATCATCCCTGCCTGGAACTATCCGTTTTCCATACCGCTCGGAGAAACTGCAATGGCGCTGATGGCTGGAAATTCCGTCGTCATCAAACCGTCCGAGCTGACGCCGCTCGTGGGATTGAAGATCGGCGATGTACTTGAGCGTGCCGGAGCACCCACCGGCCTAGTGCAGGTGGTCACCGGCGACGGCCGTACCGGAGCGGCGCTCGTCGAAGCGGCTCCGGACAAGATCGTGTTCACCGGATCGGTCGCGACCGGGAAAAGGGTCGCCGTCGCCGCAGCGAAAAACCTGACACCGGTGGTTCTGGAATTAGGCGGTAAGGATCCGATGATAGTTTTCGACGACGCCAATCTCGAGCTCGCGGCCAGTGCTGCGGTCTGGGGTGCATTCTGTAACGCCGGACAGTCATGTTCGTCCGTCGAGCGGCTTTACGTGCAGGAAGCGGCGGCGGAAAAGCTGACGAAACTGATCGTCGAAAAAACACGCGAGCTAAAGCAGGGCGTCGGTGATCGCGAAGACGTATCGATCGGCGCGATGTCGTCTGAGCGGCAGTTGAAGATAGTGGAAGATCACGTGAAAGCATTCCGAGAGGCAGGTGCGAAGATTGAGATCGGAGGGCAGGCTTTAATCAAAAATCCAAAATCTAAGATCCAAAATCTCTTCTATGAGCCAACAGTGATCACGGGCGCTACTAACGAAATGCGTCCGATGCGGGAGGAAACTTTCGGCCCGACACTGCCCGTCGCGACCTTCAAAACCGAAGAAGAAGCTGTCCGGCTCGCGAATGATTCGGAGTTCGGTCTAACCGCAAGCGTCTGGACGCGCGATTACGCGAAGGGCTTGCGTGTTTCTCAGCAGATCGAGGCTGGCTCGGTATGCGTCAACGAAGTTCTGTACACACATGGGATCGGACAGACGCCGTGGGGCGGATTCAAGAACTCCGGCCGCGGTCGAACTCACGGTGTCGAGGGCCTGATGGAACTGGTCCAGCCTCAGCATATACACGTCAACCGGCTCGCGATCCTACCGGATGCATGGTGGATGCCGTACTCGCCGACCGCTGTCGAGACATTCCGTCAGTTCGCAAAATATTTCGCGACAGGGTCGCTGCGAAAAACGTCGCTACTCCTGCCGCAGTTAACAAAACGGATACGGGAATTAGTGAGGAAACGCTCGTCGTAGAGTTATGTTTTGTTGCTTTGCGATCTTGGCGGGGGACACACCGATTTCACGTAGAGCTAGCCGATCTCGCAGAGGGGGAACATCCAGGGTAGGGATAACAGGAACAACGGACCAAAAAGATGCGGGCGCATCAGGTCTCGTTTATGGGTCTGGGTTCGACGGCGGGGTTCTCTTCCGGCCTGTAAGTTTTCAGAAGAACGAGATGCAAGGTCACACCGACAGCAATCGCGCTCAAAAGTAAGTTCACCCAAAAGCCTCCCGCGACCATCCATATGCTGAAACCTATTGACGCCCACAGGATCGCTATCGTTGTCACCTTCTGGCGGATGGATATCCCTCGTCCCGACCTGTAATTCGTAATGTACTTACCGCACAGCCGGTTGTTCAAAAGCCAGGTGTGAAATCTTTCGGAGCTCCGCGAATAGCAGTAAGCCGCCATCAGAAGGAAAACGGTGGTCGGCAGAAGAGGAAGGAACATGCCCAGTACGCCCAGACCGACGCACACGGTACCCAAAAAAATCAGTAATGCCTTCCGTACCTCCATAGAAGCTGTCGCAAGCGACAGTTTAATATCCACGCGAATTTAAGTCCACCTTCGCGTCAACCCCGAAGGCTCCGGCTGTTAGAATCAAGCTATGGACGTCACAATGCCGGCGATCTTTTTTGGGCACGGTAACCCGATGAACGCGCTGTACGAGAACCCCTGGACGACCGGTTGGGGGGAGATCGGCAGGTCGATACCGAAACCAAGAGCGATCCTGTGTGTTTCTGCACACTGGTATATCCCGGAGACTGCCGTCACCGCAATGACCCATCCGCCGACTATCCACGACTTCGGCGGCTTCCCGCGGGAGTTGTTCGAGGTCGAGTACCCGGCCCCGGGTTCGCCCGAGTTGGCACAAAGGGTCCATGATCTGCTCGGGGGCGAAACGATTTTAGACGCGGAGAGTTGGGGTTTCGATCATGGGACCTGGTCTATTCTTTGCCACGTTTTCCCGGAAGCTGATGTTCCGATCGTTCAACTCAGTATCAACGAGACCAGGCCGGCAAAGTTTCATTACGATGTTGGCAAAGGGCTGACTCCGCTGAGAGACGAGGGTGTTCTTGTTATCGGCAGCGGCAACCTCATCCACAATCTCCATACATATGCGTGGGGACAACGCGAGGTCGAGCCGTTGGGGTGGGCGCTCCGGTTCGAGGCGCGTGCTCGCGAATTGATGCTCGCTGCTGATCACGAACCACTGGTAAATTACGAATCACTCGGCCGCGATGCTATGCTGTCCGCGCCAACGCCGGATCATTACCTCCCGCTGCTGTACATACTCGCATTACAGCGCGATGACGAGTCGGTAACATTTCCCGTGGAAGGATTCGACGGAGGCTCGATCTCGATGACTACCGTTCGAGTGGGATGACCGCCGTTGGTGCTCGCTGCGACGGTCGACGTCGACGATTTGGATCCGATTTGTAATGACGCAGTCGCAATTCATAGATGTCCCTGGGATTAACCCCATTGGCTGGGTATCATTTCAACCATACGAGTTGATAGATCAACTATGAATTCAAATTTTCCATCACCTAGGTTTGTCCCCCTGCAGTTTCGCCATCTTTCCGAGACGCAACAACGCCTTCGTGCCGACGAGCTCCTTCGTCTGCTCAACGAACGTCGAACCGTTCGGGATTTTTCAGATCGGGACGTTCCGCTCGAGCTGATAGAGAAGGCCGTCGCAACTGCCGGCACCGCACCATCCGGTGCGAACATGCAGCCATGGCGATTTGTAGTGGTCCGTGACCCAGGTTTAAAGCGCCGCATCCGCGAAGCCGCCGAGGAAGAAGAATACGAAAGCTATCACGGCCGAATGAGCGAGAAGTGGTTGCGGCGCCTCGCTGTCCTGGGAACGGACGAGCATAAGCCGTTTCTGGAGATCGCGCCGTACTTGATCGTCGTCTTCCGGATAAACTCCATCACCGACGAAACCGGCGAGACGGAGCCAACATACTATTCGCAAGAGTCGGTCGGCATAGCAGTTGGAATGCTCCTTACCGCATTACATAACATGGGGCTAGCGACTCTGACACATACACCGTCGCCGATGAAGTTTCTGCAGGAGATACTCGGCCGGCCAAAGAATGAGGTGCCGTTCGTTCTCATCCCTGTCGGCTATCCGGCCGACGGAGCACTGGTGCCCGACATAAAGAGAAAAGCTCTTGCGGAGATCATGGAGGTTGTTTAGCTGGACGGAACCCGTTTTGCGACGAGTTTCGGGCGGCGGCCTGTTTCATACGTGAATTCGATCTCGTCGCCGGATCTGATCTCGCCATCCATCCGAAGCTTCTTTGGACAGGTAATACCCGAATCGTAATCCTTCAGCATGTGATCGCCGTAGACTTCAACGGTTGTGAAGAGGGTCAGCCGATATCGATTTGGGTCGAAGTCTGGAATCCGAACAGTAACGGACCCTTCGGAGCCGCTTCCCAGGTCATCGCGGCCGAGATAGAAGACAGTTCTAAGCGGGACCCGGTCGCGGGCCGGAGCGGTTTCGTTAACAGAGTGTTCGCGCGACGGATCAACCAGAACAAGATCGATCTTGACTTCCTGTGGAACGATCATCGCACCGGGCGCTTCGGAAAGAAGGTGTCCGGTGACGGCAACCTGCGGTTCGGATTCCAGCACTGCACGCATCATCTCTACGATCATGAGATCAGGTTGAGAATGATGGTCAATGCGATACCGCGTCGCGTCGGCGACAACGAACGCTTGCACCCGATCTCCCAGCCCTAGATGGCGGACAACGCGCTCCGCCGACACTATCGACTGCTCATGAATATCCAGCAGCGTGAATTGCGCGGCCTCGGAAGGCAATACTGACATCACCGGGACCACAAGCGGAGCGAATGGTCCGCACCCGGCATAAAGCACACGCACCGGTCGGTCGGTTATCCGATGCCGGAGCTCCGTGATCGCGTCAAATACTCCACGAAGAAACTGGACCGTCCGTGTAAAGTCATCTAGACACATCGCCGCCATCGCCGGCGAAATGGCGACGCCGCCGTCTGTGATCGTTTCGCCCGATGCGATGTCTGCATCCGCATCCGTCATGAACCCGCCGGCTCTCTCAAAGATCGACCTCAATTGCAGGACCTCGGTTCGCAGAGAGGAAGCAGACCGCAAAGGATCAAGCAGTGTCTGCGTGATCCGTCGAAGCTCATCGACCAGCGAGTCTTGAGTCTCTTCAACCATCTACATAAACTCGGCGACAACCGGAGCATGGTCGGATGGGTGTTCCCAACCTCTCGGGTCGCGGTCGATCCAGCAATCGAGACATCGCTCGGCGAGCGGAGCTGAGGCCCAGATCTGGTCGATCCTTAATCCGCGATCGCGCTCGAACGCATTGAAGTACTGGTCCCACCACGTGAACTCCTTTACATCTCCGTTGATCTGTCGAAAGAGATCGATGAGCCCCCACTTCTTCACACTCTGCAAGGCATCGCGTTCGGCTTTCGTAAAATGGAGCTTGTCCCGCCAGACGGAAACCTTCCACACATCCAGTTCATGCGGCGCGACGTTGAGGTCTCCGCACAGGATAAGGTCGTCATCACGGTCGAAGTTTTTGTCGAGGTACCTTCGAAGCCGCTCAAAATATTTGAGCTTGAAATCGTATCGTTCTGTACCCCGCTTGGTCCCGTGAGGTGCGTAAACATTTATGAGATGGAGGCCACCGATCGTTGCACCGATCAGTCGCGACTGTGCCGGCTTCTTTTCACCGGGGAGGTTCTTCTGAACGTCAGTTAAAGGCTGCTTTGAAATTATCGCAACGCCGTTGTAGCCACGTTCGCCGAGAACTCCGACGTGCGGATAACCAATGCCCGCGAGCTTTCGAGTAGGAAACTTTTCGTCGGTGACCTTGGTCTCTTGCAGGCACAGAATGTCCGGCTGGTTCGTCTCGCACCATTTGATAACGTGGTCGAGTCGAGACTTGATGGAATTGACGTTCCAGGTAGCGACTTTCATTCCGTGTCTTCGGTGCGGTTCCCGCTGTTCTATTTAGATGATAACCACGGAGAACGTGAAGTCGCGCAGATCTGAAGCGGTCCGACTTCATGCTGTTTTTTGTGTGATTTCGTGTGAGTTAGTGATTCCAGAATTCCGGGAGCGAAGCTGAACCGCGAATCCACACGAAAATCACACGACACGCCGGAAATTTCAAACACACGAAGTTCTGGTCGGAGGCAGCTTCTATTTCAGTTCGATATCGATAGCTTCAAAAACGGTCGATCCGATATTCCTGATCACATGCGTCGTCCCGGCCTTCTGCCATACAAAGTCACCTGCTTTGACCTCGTGTACTTGCGGCGAAGCTACCGACTTCGTGATCTCGACTTTCGCATCGTAGAGGGTGATGCCAAGGCCGTTCATCGAGTGGGTATGAACCGTCGAAGATTCACCCGGCTTGAGCACGAGCCGATTGACGCGAACGCGGGGATTGTCGATCAGGATAATGTGTCTATCCGACAGCACCGGAACCGCCCCCGTTTTCGCCGGTGCATTTTGTACCATCAGCTCGACGTATATATTTCGGAAATCAGTTTTGCCACGATTGATCACCGTATGCGAGAAAATCGGCCCTGAGCCGAACGAGGCCTCGCCCCATTTGGCAGCGAACGTCTTCCTGTCTCCGCTCGGATACTCTTCCGCCATGTCCGCATTGCTAACGCGCACGCCAACGCCATCCAGGGCATGCGTGTGAAGAAGCGTCGATTTTCCAGCCGGGATCAGTACGTCGAAAACACGAACGAATTCGTTCTCGAACCTGAGCCGGTGCATCGGTTCTTTCTCGATCGGAACGGCGGTTTGCGCCGACAATTGTATTGCGCAAGTAAAAAAGTAAAGAGCGACGGCGACGGAGTTCAAGATCGGCTTTGGAGCACTCATCTTATGATCCTGTCTAATTCCCCAATATCGAGTCCGGCCTCGCGGTAGTAAGCACGGCCGAACGCGAGCATTGAGAATGCGTCTTCGTACGCAGCGAGGGTGCCGTTCTCGGGCTTGTCGAGATACATCAATGCGCCCGATACCATGAAGAAGATGATCGCAGGTTCGGGTGAATCTTCAGTTACGACCAGCGTATGGGCTTCCCCCGCGGGTTCGAAGACAAACGTGCCGGGCTTCGCCACCCAATCGTGCTCAAGGTATCGCCAGTTACCGTTCAACGTGAACCCGTAAACCTGACCGACGTGGTAATGCGTTCCGAGCGACGCGCCGGGAAGTGCCTTCAGCACGACGCTGAATGCGCCGGCCGATAGATCGTAAGAACACGGCTGGAACCATATACCTTCGGCGTATGGTATCCATTTGCGATCGTTGTTCAGTTCGACGTTCGTGATGAAATTACCGTGACCGCGATGTCCGGGTTTGAGCCCGTCGTTGAAACTGCTGAATTTGGTTATGGGCATTTGTGTATCCGTCGGCCTTTCGCGCGAGAATGTGCGCACCTTCTAACTAGTTTCCGGGATGCAGGTAGAAAACCTTGCTGATGATCTTCCACTCACCATCGAGCTTGAGGAGTGTGAACATATCCGTGAACTTCATGCCTCTCCAGTTATCAAGCTCGAGGCGGACGGTTGCGATGGTGTTTTCAATGTCGACTTTGGAGATTTGGGCCTGCAGATCCGACGCAGGACCGTTAGCGTCGACCCAATCGTAGAGCTTCTGGATCGAGCCAGCGAAAAGGTCTTCCCCCGCGTACCCATATATCGTCGAGCCCTCATCGAATGCCTGCTTCATAACATCGCTCTTGCCTGCGATGCCTCCGTCGATATAGAGCTGAACTGTTCGTCGGACGGCGGCTTCATCCGTCGCCATTGATGGTGCGTTGTTCATTATTGATCTTCCTCCAGTGAATTAGGGTTCTCAATCATAGAACAGGCCTCTAAATTACGCTACCCACGCTGCCGGGGAAATTTTCTTGACAGGCTGACCGTACCGGAAGATATTCACCTCGGATTCTGCAGGAGACCAACCATGAGATCTGTTTTAACGCGTGTCGTTGTTCCGGCGCTCATTGGTTTAGTGGGAACAGTCCCGTTTATCATCCTGGAAGGGGTCAACACTCGTGGTTTTGCGACTAAAGGTTTCCCCGTCGCCCTTTTCGGCGCTTTATGGTTGCTGGGTTTTGCATTTGCTGGGTCTGCCAGCCATGTCTTTCGGAGTTTCAAGAAACGTAGTTATGCGGGGGCTCGTCCGTTAGTGTTTCTTCTTAGCACAGCATTTTTGGTGTTGATAGCCGTTTCATGGGCCTCGATCGTAACTGATCAGATGCCATGCTTTCTAGGCATTCCGAATTGCGACTGATCAAACCGCGAACTCCGCTACGACAGGTGCATGGTCAGAGGGTTTGTCCAGAGCTCGAGGCTCTTTGTCGATCCAACAGGCCGTACATTTTTCGGCAAGCGATGGCGATGTCCAGATGTGATCGATCCTCAATCCACGATTGCGCTGCCAGGCACCTTCACGATAATCCCACCAGGAAAACTCTTTTACATCGGGGTTCAGCTTTCGAAAGACATCGACGAATCCCCACTGCTTTACGTGATGGATCGCGGCGCGTTCGGGCCGGGAAAAATGCAGCCTGCCCTCCCATACCGGGACATTCCAGACATCTAGTTCTTCAGGGGCGACATTAAAATCGCCGCACAGGAGAACGTTGCCGTTTAAATCACACGTCTCGTCAAAGAATCGTCGGAGACGCTGCAGCCAGTCGAGCTTGAATGTGAATTTGTCGCTCCCCAGTGCGGTGCCGTTAGGAATGTATGTGTTGACCAGGCGAATCCCGTTTACGGTAGCAGCTATCAGGCGCTTCGGTTGTTCGTCGTCATCGTCGTGGAATCCCTTCTGCACATCCTGGATCTCGTATTTCGAAAGGATCGCCACACCGTTATAGGATTTCTGGCCGAAGAACGCTGTTTGATACCCGGCTCCGTTGATCTCCGCGTACGGAAAACTCTCGTCCACGCACTTCGTTTCCTGCAGGCAGACGATATCCGTTTGAGTTTTGGCAAGCCAGTCGAGAAGAACGGGCAGGCGGATATTTATGGAGTTGACGTTCCAGGTAGCGATCTTCATTTGGAACATCTTAGCGGGTACTCGACATGTTTGCGACTATGGCCCTGTACTACAGGCCTTCCGGCCTGTGAAGAATGAACAGACTAGAAAGTCTGTTCTACGGCGCTCGTATATTTGACTGTTGTTCCGCGTGTCGCTCAGCTTTGCGTCTTTGCGACTTTGCGTGAAAACATTGCCTGAGGTCCCGCATGATGTTTCACGCAAAGTCGCAAAGACGCAAAACTGAGGATCACTTCCGATAGGGCGCAGAGTTACGTTCCCAGAAAACATTATCCTCGAATCCCTGAATCGATTTGTCGGTCTCCGCCATCTCCAGCCGCTTCGCTGCGAGCAGGCAATAGTCCTCGTCCGACTCGATGGCGATAAAATCCCGGCCCAGCTTCTTTGCGACGACCGCAGTAGTGCCGCTGCCGGCAAAAGGGTCGAGCAGCAAATCGCCTGGATTCGTGCTTGCGAGAATGATCTTCGCCAGTAGCTTCTCCGGCTTTTGCGTCGGGTGATCTGTGTTCTCTGCCATGGACCAGAACGGAACTGTAATGTCCGTCCAGATGTTCGACGGATGCGTGTCGCGGAAATTCCCGTTCACCGACTCGCTCCAGTCTTTCGGCTTTCCGTTCTCACGGTAAGGAGCGATCACACGGCGGCGTTGCTTCACGGCATCAAGATTGAACGTGAACTCATCGGACATAGTAAAGAACCATATGTCCTCGGCCGCGCTTTTCCAGTTCGCCTTAGCTCCGCGGCCCTTCTCGCGTTCCCACGTGATCCGATTGCGCAGCTTGAAATATTTCGACCCTGCACGTTGGATCGCAGCACTCGATCGCCAGTCGCCGCAGATGTAAACGCTCGCTGTGCATTTTAGAAGCGGCACACAGACCTCCAGCCACGAATCCAGCCAAGCTTCATAAACATCGTTGCTCTTAGTACTGAATTTTTCCTTTCCGAATTGTTTCGTCAGGTTATATGGCGGGTCTGCAAAAAGCAGATCGAAACTGTTTTTTTCCAGCTTTCGCATCGTGGCCGCAGCTTCGCCGTGGACGATCATATTCCGGCTTTCGATAAGTCTGTCCTGTTCCGCGACGTACTTTCGGAGACGTTCGGCGTCGAGCGTCGTTAGCTCGATGGTGCGGTTGCGCGGTGCTCGGTCTTTTTCTGCGGAGTTGGGCATCGTCGATTTTCCAGGAACTTTAGCACAATCAGTCGGCGAAATTGCGT